>NZ_CP092417.1:1561428-1865714 GCF_023716865.1 Endozoicomonas sp. SCSIO W0465 | reverse complement strand
ATACACTAACAGACACAGCGTCATCACCATCAGCAAGGCTTCTATTCGTTCCGGTTTCTTTAAAAACAGCGAAGAAACCAGAAACTCCGGGCTCTTCAAAAACCGAAAGCCACGCTCTACTGACTGTTGTGATTTGTAAGTACTTAGCACTTCTGCTGTACTCAGCCGACTGTCGTCCAGATCATTCGTCGCCAGCACAAAGCAACCCAGAGAACACTCTGCATCTTTGCGACAGTCAACGGATACCCAAGGATATCCGCTCACATAATATTCAATACTGTCCGGTTTAGAGCCTTTCTCCGGACGACCTACCTTGGTATAGCAGGGTTTCTCAGTAATGACAGGTTCCGCCTGACAATAAATAGTGGCTCTTTTCGAATTCCGAACTGCTGAACTATCCTTGGTGGATATAATTAGCCATCGCCAGCATTGACCATGAATATAGGCCGAATCTCAGATCTCATCAGTAATGACACCTGCTTTGAGATGATCCGTGAGAACCGCTGGCCAGATGGCACTGTTCTCTGTCCGCACTGTGATTCTGAGAATGTCAAAAAGAATGGACACGACAATGTGCAGGTAGAGTGCCAGCACTATTACTGTAAGTCCTGTAAGCGCTACTTCGATGACCTGACAAATACGGTTTT
Organism: Endozoicomonas sp. SCSIO W0465; assembly: GCF_023716865.1. NCBI lineage: Bacteria > Pseudomonadati > Pseudomonadota > Gammaproteobacteria > Oceanospirillales > Endozoicomonadaceae > Endozoicomonas > Endozoicomonas sp. SCSIO W0465. The sequence continues at coordinate 1,865,067 of NZ_CP092417.1, read as the reverse complement.
CGCAGGACACCACCGACCACTCAAAGTCTGGATTGCCTGTCTCTATTTAATGGGGCTGAACGTCTCCAACAGCCAGATAGCTCAGGAACTTGATCTGTGTGTCAGTGATGCACACCATATGACCACAGTCTTACGAAATGGTGTTGTTGACCGAAAGCCTGAAGTGATTCTTGATGGCGAAGTTGAATTCGACGAGGTCTACATTGTAGCTGGTCACAAGGGACACCCTGAAGCATTAAAAAAATCTGGATCGTCCACCGAGAAAAAGAAGGCTTAAAGGCGCTCCGGGCCGTGGGACTCTTGAAAAAGACAAACCGCCGGTATTGGGAATGATTCAAAGGGGAGGTCAGGTCATTATCAACATGCTGTCGAACGTTAAGAAGGCGACAATCGAACCATTTATCAAGAAACACGTAGCCCCACAGAGCCAGATTTATACCGATGAATACAACATCTATGATGACCTTGAAAGCTGGGGCTTCAGACATAAAACGGTCTGTCACGGCAAAGGTGAGTATGCTCGTGATGATGACAAAGACGGTATTTACGAGGTGCATGTTAATACTATGGAGGGGTTTTGGTCACTTCTACGCTCGTGGCTAAGGCCTCACAGGGGAATATCCCAAGAGGCTTTACCCCTTTACCTTGGCTTTTTTGAGTTTTTGCATAATATTGGCCGAAGAGGCAAAAGTCTTCTTCAGCCCTTAGTCAACTTGCTGGTTACATAGCAGTCTGGAATTGGAAAAGAGCCTAAATAGTTTTTGACTGCCATTCATCGAACGCACGCAATGCGTCGGTTTCACACTTGAAGGCTTTTTTGGCCAGTTTACTGGTCAGCGCTTCTGCTTCTTTCTCAGACTTCTTTAGCATTTTTTTCAGCAGTGTTTTTTGTTCGCTCTTTCGAGCCTGCTCGCTGCGGACCAGAATCCAGCGCTGGGAGACACCCGCATGATCTGACAGCATTTCATGACTCTCATAGCCCTCAGCACCCTCCACTGGTGTCATTTCACAAGAAGCGACACTGTCAATCAGTTCTCTGGCTTCTTTGATTTTTGACGGAACCCGGGTGATAAATTGCTGGCCCTGCTGATGAAGTATCTGTACGTTATCTGTTGTATAAAGTGCTGCATCACCAATCAGGTAGCGATTATTCAGGGCTTCCCGGTAGGATTTCAAATGGCTGCTGATGACTTTTTTAAAGTTTTTATTGTCGTTTACGTTGCCACTGGACGCTTTCATAAAAACGGGAATACCGGCCTGATTTTCCGTCATCATCAGCAGTATTGCCTGGTTGAGCTCGGGTCGATGATCCCTGCTGTATCCACGACAGAGTTTGATACAGTGCATATCTTCTTCGTCGACGTCAGATTCGCTGTTATAAACGCCGTCCACATGCAAGCTTGTTGAGTCAAGGTTCAGAGCCTTGCACGGCAGTTTTAAGACATTCACTGCCTTGACAGCCAGCGATAAATAGACCTCACTTACATCCAGTTCAAAAAGCTGATCCAGGGCTCTGCCGAGTACACTGTCGTTAATGTGTTCGGGTTTAATACCGGGCCTGATGAGTTTATCCAGCGGTTTATCAGCATGAAACTCCGGGAACATATGAAGCGTGCGGGCAGTGAACCCAAGGCCGTTAAGCAGCATTGATACTACGGTTTCGCCAAAGGAAATATTCCGGTGTTCAGATTGGTTAGGAACCAGGGAATCCAGATGATTAGAGATACCGAGTTCTTTGCACATACCGGCAACCAAACCCATATGATCGATACGTTGAATGTGGAACTGATGAGGATGCATTGGACATGTTCATTCTGAGAATTTTTTACATTTTAGCCGGTGTAGGGAAATTCTCAGATTGAGTGCTGAATGACGGCTTAAAGTAAACGACATTGATTTCTCGTCCGGGGTCATTACCGTGGTGGGTATGGGGGATCATTCCGACAGCCACCCAAAAAAGAAAGCACGCACCAAATCACTACAAACCCGCTACATTCCCCTAAACGCCGTATCAGCCACCATTCTCAAAGACTGGCTCGACCAAACAGGCCACACCGACCTGGTCTTCCCAAATAGCTCTGGCCAGAGAGCCAGTCACAAGTACATTGACCGCCGTTGGTATAAAGCCAGGGAAGCGGCTGGACTGACCGGCAAAATCGATTTCCATGGGTTGCGGCATACCTTCGGCACCCGCCTTGCAGAGCTTCGAGTGGATCTTGTCACCATCCAGGAGCTCATGGGCCATGAGTCATTGGATGTCACCGCAAAATACCTCCACACCAGCCCGGAACGGAAACAGATGGCCATATCAGAGTTGGAAAGCTATTAATCTGCAACACGATTCAACCATGGACTCCCCTGTCAAAACCTGGCAACAATAAGTATTGATACGTATCAATACTTACACCTTCCAAGTGGTTAATAATCGCGCACCTTCAGGAGGACGGGCTGACGCCAGACCTGCAACCCACAACACAGGGAATCATCACCAGTCATGATAAAAATCGAAAAATACACACTGCGGGATGGGCAAACCGGTTGGCAGGCACGGTTTCAGCTTGAGGAAGGCGACACATCGGAGACCGTTCACACCCGTCGTTTCAGCTGTGCCAAATACGGTGAACGGGCTTTTCAGAAGGCGCTGGAATGGATCGAACGACAATACTATCAGCCACAAATCGAAGCGTTCGATGAAGTGCCCGGTCAGGTTGATTAACCAAGTCTCAGCGGGTCAGTGTGTCCGACATTGAGTAGCCACTGACGATAACCAGATCACCAGGGCCGGATTGCCTATTGCAAAAGGATGGACTGACCCGACTCTGGCTTGCGGCGACTATTTAGCCCCACTTTACCGCTCGGGTCTCTGCCTGTTGAGTACACGACCAGTGAATAATGAAGCCCTACTTCACGTATTCACGACGCCACTGCCGGGTTCCATACACAATCACCGTGCCGATAACCAGAAAACAGAACGACAGGATGATCTTTGACAACGTGGTGTCCTTGATCAATTCGCTCACTGCATCATTATGCCAAAATTCACCAAAGCGAATAAAACCGCCTACGGGCGCAAAAACCAGCATGGCAATCACAGACGATAAAGCCGAGCGAATCACAAAGCCTCGGTTCTGCATCTTTTTGCGAAGCTTATGGAAAATCCCGATATTGATCATATCGGTCACAAACAGGGCACATCCCAGGGCCATAAAATTACCGGTCAGTTCCCTGATCAGCGGGTCCAACCCCATCCATTCAGCCCACCACTGTCCCAGCAGACCGACCACCATCAGCACAGCAGAGACATCGATTACCAAGCCTCTGGCCCGGCGATACCCATAGAGTTCTGAAATACAATCCAGAAACGTAAAGGACAGCGAAAAAAACAGTGATCCGCCAGTCAGGATAACACCCAGCAACTCAGTCTGCCCGAGAAACGCCAGGGGGCAGAGAATGACCACCGCCATATACGCCAGGCGCAATACCCGCAGCAGGGTATGTTGTGAGGAGACTGAGAAGGAGTGTCCACCGAAGGTGCAATGATCGGTGAACACAAACGGATGGCCTTGCAACATCTTGTGGAGCCTGGCCCGATCCTGTCGGTTCAATTCATCCACCTGACCGGTTTCTATGAAGGTTCGGATTTTGCGGTGTGTGGTCAGACCGGCCTTGACGACCAGCACCTCATCCTTTTCCGGGTCGTAATCGATTAATCGCATAGTGTTAACAGCCCTGTTGTTATTGTTCATGGTCCATCATCACCCCTTTTACTTTCTGATCACCTCCTCACTGGGTTCTGCCTGCCAGTAGTCCATGTTTCTCACTCTGCCGATCACCTCCATATCGGGATCTTTGCTATACACGCAATCCATTCCCTGGTAATGGGCAACAAAACTGCCCAGTCGCTTTCGCCCCTCCCCGTTGATCCAGGCAACAAAAAAACCTGGGCCCGGGCGCGATTCCTGCTCTACCGTCAGCAGCGTGTAGGCCGGAAAATAGTCATTGGTCTCCGGAACATAGAGGTACCGATACCGCTCCTCCTCCACCGGTATATGCCGGTGGCTGCTGAAAATATTCGGTACTTCCGCCTCGATATCGTAACTGTCGCCTTCGTTTGGTACGACCGTTACCGTTCTGAAGTAGCGGCGATGCCGGGGAACCGTGCGTTCATGGTCGTACGGTTCACCAATTCCGGCGCCCAGCCAGTGAGGGCTTACCCCCATGGCTTCCGCCAGGGTATCGAGGTACTTATGAGGGGTACGAATTTCGCCCTGGGATAACCGGTAAAGATACCCCCGGTCAATGCCCGTTTTACGGGCCAGTTTGGGTACGCTGGAAATGGCTGCCAACTCCATGGCCTGTTGCAGCCGTCTGGCCATCTCCGGGTGGTAACTGTTCAGCACCCCCACATAAATCTGGAATTTTCTGATTTTTATACCATCCTCTTAAGCACCATTTTTCCACAATATTCGCCAGCATGATTCCAGAACTACCCGCAACTATGTCGGCTGAGATTCTCTTGAAAGAGAATGCAGAGCTGCGGATGAGAGTTGCCTGTCTGGAAGAGCGATGTCGAGAATTGGAAGAAAAGGTTGGCAAGAACAGTCAAAACAGCAGCAAGCCGCCATCGTCTGATGGTTATCAAAAACCTTGTAAAAACAGTAATTCTCCAGATCATTCTGACGACCTTTCCGCAGATAAAGGTACCGATCCATCGGATGAAAAACCCAATCCTAAAAGTCTGAGACAGTCTTCTGGTAATAAAGCCGGTGGAAAGAAAGGGCATCAGGGCACTTGTCTTAAACAGGTCGATATCCCTGACTATATTGAGTACCTTCCGGTTAAAGAATGCAATAAATGTCAGGCGTCTCTTCTTGATAGTGAGCCGGTCAAATATATTGAACGACAGGTGTTTGAACCAGGGAGACCGGGTGAATTTGAAGTAACGGCCCATAGAGCTGAAGTAAAAATCTGCACTTGTGGTTGTCGGAATCAGGCTGAATTCCCGGAAGGTGTTACCGCTGCCGCACAATATGGCTCAGCCACACAGGCTATGGCCGTCTATCTTAACCAATACCATTTCCTGCCTTTTAAGCGCGTGTCAGAGTATTTTAATACTCTCTATAAAATGAGTGTAAGTGCAGGCACTGTCGCCAATTTTGTGGCCAGAACCTATGAAAATCTGGCTTCTACTGAAGAGGTTATTCGTGACGCCTTGCGGGAATCGTCTGTTGCCGGAGCCGATGAAACGGGTATGCGGGCCGAGGGCTCTTTGCACTGGCTACACGTTATGCGGGATGAACAATGGACGCTCTACTACTTGTCTGAAAAGCGAGGTCGTGAGGCCATGGACACGATGGGCATACTGCTAACATTTGCAGGCGTTCTGGTTCATGATCATTGGAAATCCTATTTTGCATATGCGGCAACTCACGTACTTTGCAATGCCCATCACCTGAGGGAGCTTTTGGGTGTTGTTGATAGGGACAGCAATCAACTGGCGTTGCGATTGATGAAGCTACTGAGGCTTTCCTGGCATTACTGCAAGGGCTTTAAGACCATAGGTATGCTACAGATGCCAAGTGTTGTCTGTGAACGAATCGAGAAGATTTATGACCGGTTGCTTCAGCGGGCTCTAATGAAAGAAGTCGTCTATATGGAGAAGCAACGAGAGGAGCTTAAGCGCAAGAAAGTCAAGAATACTAAAGCTTACAATCTCTTCAAACGACTCACTGAGTTCAAGGCTGAGACACTGCGCTTCATGTCAGATTTTACCATTCCCTTCGATAACAATGGCAGTGAGCGGGATGTTCGAATGGCCAAGTTAAAGCAGAAAATCTCAGGCTGCTTCAGGAGTGCAGACGGTGGTTCTATGTTTGCACGGATTCGCAGCTATTTGTCGTCTGCCAGAAAACAGGGAATGGACATATATCAATCACTTCATAGAGCTGTTCGGAATTACTGTAATATGCCTTTGCTCAGTGCTGAATAGTTACTCCGGGTGATTCATGGTGCCTGCCCTCCTGCCCATAACGGCAGCGAATAACATCCAGTGCGATGACCAGCCATTTTTCGCCACGGCGGTCCAGTTTATCCAGCTCCGTAACGATGATGGTCAGCGACTGATTCATCTCGTTGAGATCCGGAGGAAGGTTCGGTGTGCCATCTACGTCCATGTAGAAAGTCCTGCAGTTCGTTTATGAAAACTACCTACCGAATGTTTATCGTATTAACTCACCCTGAAGATTTCAACACTGTTTGCTGAATTTTGTACAACTTTTTAAACAGACCGGAGACATGATAAACATTCACAGACAATGGAGCCGCCAACCGGGATGCATTTGACCTGCCCGCATCACTGCAAAAAACTATTCAAAAATAGGAGAAAACCGTATGAAAGGAGCACTCAAGCTTGAGGAGGGAAATAGGGGGAAGGAAGAGAGTCCTGTGCAACCGACACAAAACCACGGGCATGGGTCAGACAAATTTCCGTCAAGAAGTAACGGCCACGGCTAGTGCAGCCAAGCGCTAACCCCCATACAGTATTATATCTGTAATGGCCGACCTTTTATGAGTCCACTTAAAAGGCTTGGGCATTTTCTCATTGAAGAAGTCCACAAACTGCTGGAGACGAGCCTTCAGGTCTGCGGTCGATGTAAAACTGTTTCGTTTCAGAAAGCGCCTCACCAGAATCGAAAACCATATCTCTATCTGGTTCAGCCATGATGCGTGCTTCGGGGTATAGTGGAACACCACCTTGTGGGACACATCGCTCAAGTAAGCAGCCCGTGTTTTCATGTTCTTGAGAATGCCGGATTTCTTTTTAACTCCCAGCTCTTTTTCTGCTGTACCTTCAATTCTGGCGACCGCCCTGAACGCAGCCTCTGACATATGGGTATTCAGACGATCCATGACAAAATGCCAACCTGTAGCAGTTGGATCACTCATCAGCATGCTATCAAGCCAGCCTGCAAAATCTTGTTCCGTCCAGGTGTCTCTTACCAAAGTAATAATCTTGCCCGTTACCACATCCATTCCTGCCAGCAGGGCCTAAGTCCCGTGACGCTTATATTCAAACTCACGCTTTTCAATATGTCCGGACACTGTACACGACAAAAATCAGAAGTGTGTCAGCGGGATCCTCTATCTTGAGGTTTTTACCACAAAACTCCTCTCGACAATGGAACCTGCCGACTTACTCATCACGCAGTTTAGAACCTATCTGAACTGGAACAAGTGCCGACTGAGCGTCCTCGCCTATCTTGTGCTGGGCCTGCTGCAAAAGCAGACCGTAAACTTCACACACCTTGTAACCACCTTTCCCGGAAAGTCACAGACTGCATCCTGTTACCGCCGCATTCAGCGATTCTTTCTCGAAGTGGTTTTTGAGGACGCTGTTACAGCCAGGATGATCGCTGGCCTGCTTGCACCTGAGTGCAAATGGCAACTCAGCATGGATCGAACTAACTGGATGTTTGGGATTTTCAAAATCAAGTTTCTGGCTATTAACTACAAGGGCATGGCTATCCCGATTTTATGGACGCTCCTGCCCAAGAAGGGGTGCTCGAATACGGCGGAGCGCATTGAGCTGCTACAGAAATTTCAAAAGATATTTCCTGAACAAGCGATACAGCGTTTACTCATGGACAGGGAGTTTAAGGGCAAGCGCTGGTTGAAATTTCTGGTTCATAGGAACTGGCCTTTTTGCATCAGGGTTCCCAGCAACACATTGGCCCCCAATAAACACCAAAACCGGTTATTACCGGTGACCAGAATATTTTTACTGACAACCGGTGAAACCATGGCCATCAGACAGCCAATAAAAGTGTGGGGGCAAATGGTCTATCTTGCGGCCTCTAAAAAAGGTAACCTGATTACCACTGATCGTACGTCATGACACAGGGAAAGATAATTTAAGAATATACGTGCAGCTTTTCATTCTTTATGTCTATAACCCGGTAAAGAAATAATAGAACCTCTCCAGTATTACCGGTGGAGCAGGCATCATGACGGCTTGTTCTCCAGATTATCAACTAAATTCGGTTTCATAACCGCTCCGAACAAGCAAAGACCCACATCATCATTCGAAATAATGATATTAATACGTCAACTGACTTTCAATTATCGGTTGATGGCTAACCCGGTTTCCACTGGACGTCTGGCAGTTTGAGAAGTCGATCCGGCATCGGTGCTGTATTGACTGCAGCCCGACCTAGCCTTGAGATCATTGAAGGCATATCAAAACGCCGGTTAAACCGATAGTTGAACTCTGATAGATAACGGCCCAGATGCTTGGGGTCGAGCTTATGGTAAGTACCGGTAATCGCTGTTTTCACGTTTCCCAGCATGGTATTTACCCAGGTGAACAACTCATTCTCCATGGATGCATGCCCACCACCGGTAATGATGGCTGTGTGCTGGCATCCGGCATCTTCAATACCCCGGAAACAGGACAAGCCATCGCTGACGGCCCGGACACCCTTTTTCAGGGCATGTTCTGCCCACTCCTGAATGGTTTTTCGCCGGAAGTTATCAACGGCATTGAACTTCATGTAGATAGGGTGGTTATCAGCATCTGTCTGAACTGCGGCCACGAAGGGGGCTTTGTTCTCTGAGCCTCTGCCCCGGCGGCCTCCGTGGCGCTCTCCGCCCCAATAGGCGTCATCAATCTGAACAAAACCACTCAACTGCCAGCTGTTATCTCTTTCCATCATGACCTGCATGAGTTTGTGTTTCATGCGCAATGCGGCATTGTAGGAAATGCCAAGTTGTCGATGAAGCGTCAGGCAAGAAATCCCCGCTTTATTCTGGGTGACGAGATAGATACCCAGAAACCAGGTAGCTAGAGGCAGCTTTGTTGAGTCAAAGATAGTGTTACTGGTAAGCGAGGTTTGGCAACGGCAGCAATTGCACTGGAATTCAGCTTTCCGGTGAAGCTTGCAGAAACTGCGGGAGCCACACTTCGGGCATTGGAAGCCATCTGGCCAGCGCCAAGAGGACAGCGCGTTCTCACACTGCTCTTCACTGCCGTAATTAGCCAGAAATTGCATAATGCCAAGGCCTTTTTGGAACTGAATGGTGTTTTTACACATCAGTTTTACCTCCAAAACACATGACTATCGACGTTTATTATAGCAGCTGGCTCACGACGTAGGGTCGGTGGTAATCAGGAAAGGTAATGATCCAATGGTGATCATTTGCAATACTGAATCTTGGCGTGCCATTGAAGATTATCTCCAAAGATTGCAAATAGAAACCATGTTTCAAGCTATGAAAGGCAGAGGTTTTAACCTTGAGGAAACTCACCTGAAGGATCGGGATAAAATATCAAAGTTGCTCTGTGCCTTGGCATTAGCCTTCTGCTGAGCATATAAGACGGGAGATTGGATAAACGATGCAACCCCGGTCAAGCTAAAAAGTCATGGCCGAAAAGCGCAATCCATCTTCCGTACAGGACTGGATTATCTTGCCAGAATTCTCCATCACGTTGATAAATGGCTGGAAGAAATATGTGGAGCAGTGGAGCTGCTATTTGAAGTCAGGTGGGAGAAGGCTTCATGAAAATTGTTGTGTACAGTGAGCCATGATATTTATAAACTGTAAAAATATCAGGCTTAGTGAATAATGGCTAAACCGGTTATTTCTGTTTTCGTGGAATATAATCGGTCTTAATACTCGAATTCCCATAATGGGGCGCAGTGAATAAAAGATTACGAATATCTCAACCACTAACGACAACATAGCCATCTTCAAGATTCAGCATGTTCCCTTAATCTATAGAAACTTCAATTTGCAGAACGATTCTTTTGGTAGAGCTGGAAATAGCAGAAGCGGGCATGACAGTTAACTAGTTCTCGTCCAAAAACGCATCAGGCAATCATAATTAGATTGTACGTTCGTTTTGATATTTCCTGAAATTCCAGAGAGCCGCAAAAACTCTTCCCCTTTTTTTCTCTAATCTGGGACGGATATTGGAGAAAAACGCGAAAAGCAGGCAGAAAACATCCTCCCACCATGCTGGAAAGGTACTTTCATGTAGCGTGGAGGTGGCTATCAGGATGGTGCCGGGTGTCTGGCCAGAATCACCAGGTTGTAACAGACCACCGATAACCAGCAATGAGAATCAAAACGCTCAGAACCCTTGCAGTGGCAACGTGATAGCCCAAAACATCTCTTTAGCCACGAAATTCCCGCTTCAATACCTGCCCGGAAGCGAAAGAGCGTTTTATACACATACTGACTTTTAGTCATCTCTTCGACTTCAAGTCCGCGCTTCTTATTAAAAGCTACATCGCTGATTCCCATGGCCTTGGCTTTTTCCAAATTAGCGCGACACGCGTATCCGCCGTCACCGCTTGTCTGGCGAGGTACACGACCATAAATTTCTTTTTGTCTTTCCATCATCGGAATGAATTGGTCCGAATCCGCTGGGTTACCTTCCTCAATAACCAGGTCCAGGATCAATCGACTTTTTCCCTGAACCAGGTTCAGTTTATGGCCATACTGTACTTGCCGCCTGTCTTTTACGATGATATCCGTATGGGGTTCATACAGGCTAACCACTTTTTCCTGGGCTGGCACCTTTTCACCCTTAAAGACCCTGCGCTCTGTCTGGGAGACTATTGCATCCACCAGGGGTAACAGGTGATCCACATCGGCCTGCCACTTGTCGGCATCATCAGCCAGGAGACACTGCCCTGCTGACGGGCGTTTGCTAGCGTGACAGTAGCTTCGATAAGTACCTTCCGGGATTTTCGGGTCAACTGCAGCAGTTTTTTATAATGCTGATGCCGCTCTTCTTTGCCAGCGTAGATGCATTTTCTGGCCGCATCTTTTACGGCTCGGTTGTGATGGGTATATCATAAAGCGGTGTCGCTGTCAGTGTTTGTCCCCGTTCCAGCAGCCGACAAATTTCTTTAACGGAACTGGCTAAAAGATCACTGTCGCAAGGAGGTTTGATATCCGATTCGGTGACTGTGCTGTCAATAGCCACAGTGCGCCCTTTTTCAATACCCTGATCTTTAGCGGTCATTAGCTGACAGTTATTAATCCGTTCCCATGTAGATGCAGTAAGAAGGCTGATGAGCCCATGCAAACTGGAGCGACTGGGGCGCTGGTTTGGTTCGAGGCGACAAAAGTCTCGAAAGAGCATGGAGTCCATCAAAACAAACGACAAGTAGTCATAATCACAATTCAAATACTGTTTCAGGAGTGCCGCACGAAGAACGGATTCTGCTGATAGTCCGTTCCGCCCAGTGTTCTGTTTATCACCAGAACTTAAGTCCTCATAAATCCAGTCATTGAACTGTGGATGGGCGTCAAGCCATTGCGAGATACCGGAAAGCTGGGAGCAGATTTCATGAGGTACGTAATGGAGTTCCATACTACACTGCGGGTTGCGTTTTTTGCGCATTTGGAGTCCTCTGTTTTTGGCAATCCCTTATGTTTCTTGCTCTTGGGAAGTTTAGTCGCCAGATAGCAGTAGGGCTCCACTTAATTTTTCAGGATAAAATCTACAGTTTTCAATTGGTTGTGTTTTTGGACGAGAACTAACTATTATAAGAGGTGTTCCTATAGTAGCTGTGAAAATAGAGTTCTATTATTTCAATCATTCAGAGAGAGTCCACATCGATACTCATTACCAACTAGCCAAATCTATAACGCATTAGACGACCGCTTCTAATTCGGCTTCACGCATTAAAACATAACCATTATCCTGTAAAGCCCACAACTCTTTATGGATTAAACCACTTGCTTTATTCATCGTCCAGCTACCTCGCAATATGATTTGGTCATCAGCTACCCTCGTCATCTGAATACCAAAATACTCCAGTACTTTGAAATCTTGGTCAATCAAACTTTGCCAAAACGCCTTGATTTCATCGACACCTGAATAAGAACCAAAAGGTGAAATATGTAATACTGCATTTTTTTCATAAAAAGCGGAAAATCCGATAAGATCACCAGAATTAAAGGCCATTCGCCACGCTCTGCTGGCTGATTCCACCGCAGGAAATATTTCATTGATAAGCATCATACATCACGACTAAAGTAATTTTTCACTAATTGAATATATTTAAACTTCTTCTAAACCATCTCTTGGGTAATCTCTACCCGAATGACGATCTCTAGATAAGCACTTTGAGTTACAACACCTTTCTATAATAACAATTAGAACAGTAAAGCCAAGGAGTAGAAGAGGACCATACAGCAGGGCATATTCATTTTCGCAACCTCGCTTACTCTGATCCAAACATTTAGAAAGGCTGTCGGCGAGCCCTTTATAATTTGCAGCAATGGCAGTACTCATAGTAGTCAACACGCCTGCTTCTATTAGAGGTGTCTTATATGGCTCCAAAGCGAAAGCAATTCTCCTTATTCTTCCATCCTTATATTGCCTGGATAAAGAATCAAGTTTAAAACTCTCTAATTTACCAATTAGCAAATCAACCTCAGCTTTTTCAACAAGAGAAATGTCTTCATCTAGAGATTTCAATTTAACCAGAACAACTACAGCATCACTTAAAACTGTATTGTAAATACGCTCAAGAGAGTCAATCATCGATTCCGTAAATTTTATATTTTCTTTATTACTATCCTTACTATCAATAGAGCTTATTATTAAATTGAAATTATCCAAGGTGGACGCAGTCGATTTTGCCAAATCAATAACCCCTTCCACATAACTCGCTTTATGCTCACCCTCCGATGTGCATAATCGTGTAAATGAATTCTTCAATTCATCCAAATCTCCTTCCATTCTGGTAAATAACCGTTCTATTTCACTGCCGAAACCAGCACTATTTTCTGCTTTATATTCAGCTGGTCTTCCAGTAGCAACGACACCATCAAGTCCACCTTCTTGCTGTATAGTGGATTCTGTCAAACCAATGACCACACCCACATCACTCGGCCTATGTACACTCTCCGATGCGAGTAATCGTGTAAATAAATTCTTCAATTCACCCAGTTCTCTTTCCATTCTGGGAAATAACGATTCTCTTTCATTTCCGAAACCAGCACTATTTTCTGCTTTATATTCAGCTGGTCTTCCAGCAGCATCGACACAATCAAGTTCATCAACTCCATCTTCTTTCTGTATTTTTAGTTTTCTGTCGAATATGCCTTGCCCCTGTACACTGGTGACAACATCTCCCAATTTCAAACCTTTGTTTCTAGAATCACTAATAAATCGAAAAAAATCACCTCTAGTACTTAAACTCTTACCAAGAAAGCGGCGATCCTCAGTCTTCATAAGGCGAGCGGTTTCGCATTGCCCATCTATAAACGATGACATACCAGCGCGACTATAACTATGAAGCTGCATTATTCCCACCAAAAGTTAACTTATATTCATTACCGTTTAATTCGCTGTTTTGACAGTTGCCTCTAATTTTTTATCCCCTAACTTCCATAATTAATGAACACACGAACGAGCCAAAAAATTAGACAGAGTTATTCTTTTGGTCATTCACCCCAAAAAACAATACCATATCAAATAACCAGAAATATTCGATGCCATATGCCCAGCTACTTGTTAAGGAAGGTGCGAATAAGTCCGCTCTCACCTTCGGTAACCCCTGGTATTACTGACACTGCCTTTGGAAAAAGGGACTTATTCGCAGTTTCCTTAAAGGCCACAGTCACATCAACACACTTAATTCATTTCGCCATGACGAATCCAGGCCATCTGACAAAGGTTCAGAAATGACTTCGATCTGATCGCTTTCTTCACCGTGCCATTGCAAAACCAGATTATGCCCATGATCGTCTATTTTACGAGAGACCAGTTTTTCATCTTCCCAATACCACTTCTGACTCAGATTTTCATTACAGGTGTCGACATAAAGGCCGTTATTATCATCTATACCCAAACACTGGTTGTTGCCACTTCGGCTTTTATAACGTTCTTTAGCATCAAGCCCCCAGGTTTGATGGCGATTATTGGGTACGCACGCCTTACCGATAATCCGTCCATTCTGGTTTGTCAGGCAAAGGTTATCAGCATACAGTGACCGAAGTTTTACATGTGCTTCAGGCTCAAATATGGGGTGAGACCAATCAACGGCTACAAACGCCAGGGTGGGCTGGGTCAGGCTAGAAGCACCTTTGATAAGCAGTGTCAGAAAACATGCGATATTTTTTGGAATCAGCCATGTAACTCCCTATTTCACGATCGAGATAAAGTGAGAAGGCGAGTTTAAGAAGACAAGGCTAATCATTCACTCGCCTACCCAGCTCAAGAAAATTCTATGACAAAGAAGAGATAACTATTTTCTGACTTAGATTCCCGCAGTAGCGTCAATCCAGAGAGAAACATTCAAATCATTGTAATCATTATCCCTCCAGTCTTCACCCTTATAAAGGTGAACAGTTCCTCTCAATCCATATTTTCCTTCAGGAACAAAGTTAGCGGTACTTTTCATATAACGATTAAGAGTACCACCATAGGGATGCAAAAATTCAATAGTGAAAAAACCACCACTGGACACTGTAAATGCACCTACTTTGCCAGTAACATGATGCCCTTTATCATTGTATACAGTGTCAGTACCGGAATAGCGAGAAATCTGCTCATCATACACCACAGCACCTGACGAATCTTTGATCCTAACCTGTTGAGCTCCGGCACTCTTGGAATGAATGGACACTTGAACATTAGAGCCTTTAGGTATATAGACAGAATCATTATTTTTTTCCAGAACGCTATTACCCGGTGTGCCGGCCTGAGCTAGCGAAAGAATCGCACCAAATAGGTAAACGAAAATTGTGTTTCTAAAAAAACTTAATGAATACATAACAAATCACCTTTATTTCATAAACTTATTTCAAGAGTTATTCAAGGACGCTTGGATCTCTTCAAATATTGATAAGTACTCTGCCTAATGGCTGAGGTTAAGTGGTAATCAGGTTCTCATTTTCCTTGTGTAATTCCAATCACATACTCATCTTCTCCTCTTTTACCGTAACAACTGGGGATTTTGGCCAAAACCCACTAATACCAATATGCCTCCACCCTGTTGCCCAACTACCCAAGGGTGATCTCCAACGAAAGTGACGCTCTGTATTGCTAAAAATCTCAACAAAATCCAGTTTGAGATTCAAATCCGTAGCATCAAGTGGTATGTCATCAAAATGGATACTGGATAATGCTGTCAGTGTATCATCTCGTGATACTTTTCCCTGTGGAGTTCGATAATCCAGCTCAACGTTAACAATGTATGAGCCATGGTTACTTAAGTTCAATTTGAAGTTATTGATGGGCTGAGTCCAGTTTGGAATAACTCTTTCTCCATCCAATGATGCAAAAGTAAAAGCAATTGGAACAGGATCTACGCTTGTTCCAGGTTCAGAGGGCCAAATAGCACTGGCGATTTGGCCACTGCTTTTAACACTATAATAACCTTGCCGAACTCGCTGACGGCTGAATAAACTATTTAAGACATTTACATCACCACTAATTTGAAAATCTGAATGCTTTGATCGAGAGCCGATCGACAAGCCACTCTTAGCATAGATGACCGAGGTGATGACACCAAAACGCTGTGCTATGCCATCCGGCGATAGCATATTTTGATTTTCTGCCACCAACTTCAACGTATCCAGTGACTCTTTCAGGGTTTCAACCGGATAATTCATAAAACGATGCTCAGTGAGCTGCCATTTAGCGATCATGGCCCCTGCACGACTGAATTGCCAACTTATTTCTCCGGAACCAGAAGAACCAGCAGCGTCAACAACACCCAATAAGTCACCTCCAGACTGCCGAACATTGCCGTTGGATAAATCCATAGATTCTGATAGCTGTGTACAAGACATTGTAATATTATCCAGTTCAACACCGGCACTTCGAAATGTTCCTGTGTTGGTATCAATAATACCAATTGCTCCAATTGTTATGC
The DNA here is from genome assembly GCF_023716865.1 of Endozoicomonas sp. SCSIO W0465. Taxonomy (NCBI): domain Bacteria; kingdom Pseudomonadati; phylum Pseudomonadota; class Gammaproteobacteria; order Oceanospirillales; family Endozoicomonadaceae; genus Endozoicomonas; species Endozoicomonas sp. SCSIO W0465. Next base: position 1,849,168 of record NZ_CP092417.1, on the reverse strand, counting down.
TTGGGCTTAAATTCCAATTTCCCCACCAGTGAGGGTGAGTCTGCCGAATCAGAGCATTAAACTGCTTATTAAAAAAACCTGCTGGCAGCGACTCTAACTCTGCTCCATGAAGGGGAATGATAAAAATAAAAGGAGCTATAAACCGAATGAATCTCCAGTAAGACATCATAGAGGCCCCATAAAGACGAATTTAGATAAGGCGAAGCTTAGAACGTAGCCTTTTTGTGCCAAGCAATACGAAGTAGACGCGTTTTATAAACTACTCACAAACTTTGAAATGATAACTTCGGAGGAAATTTTACCAACTAAGCACCCTGCTATATGAAATTAAATATTCTGACCCAATGATCAGCCGTTCTACTGCTTTACAGCTAAGATCACACAGGTACGGCTATGTTCGCTCTGCTTAGCCATGCAGGGTCACAAGCCACTAAGCCAGAAATATTCGATTTCATATGACCAAGTACTTAATACACATGATTAATATGAATATTCAATCACTTTTACTCATCGCATTAGATCCAATAAACTCAAAGACAACTAAAAAAAATCTAATTTCCATTCTCATCACAAACTACGGATATTGATTTTTTGGTACATTCACAAACAGAATTTTTTCCCCATGCTGTTGTCCACCAACCTCCGGTCCAAGAACCCTCTTCATTACTACAGCGTTCAGGACACTTATTATTGGCGTCATCGTTATTCCAGATCGGATCATCATTTAAGGTTGAAAATTTTTGCAACTTGAAACACTGGCAAACAGAGTTACCATCACCTTTACTATTCCAGTAACCACTCCATACACCGCCTTCTTCACTACATCGTACTTTACACTCACTCTCAACCAACTCTTGCTGGGAAATAGGGCCATCATTTTTAGTAGTAAAAGATTCCATATACAAACAAGATCCAAAGACTTGTGTTGCAATTAATGACGTGGCTAATAAAGTATTACGAATCATATATTTATCCTAAATTGAAAGACCAGCGTTTCACGGAACGCATTAAAAACAGGTAGCATTCAATGCCAATTCGCCTTGGTGGAAAAAAAACCGGTGCGGACTGCAGACCAACACCGGAATCCCTTATGAACCTACATTGACCCCTAATCTGTCTTACCCGTCATTACTCAAATCGTCTCAATTGCGTCGCCAGCTGCTCGGCCGTTTGCAGTTGCGCCGTCATGACTTGCGCTGTGACCGGGTCGTCTGCCTGCTGGGCCAGCTTGATGGTATGCCGGGCGGTCTGAGCGAACGTTTCACAGGCTTTCGCTATCGCTTCAGCGTTCTGATACGTCTCCTGGGTTTGAGGGTCTTCAATACGGGAGTACTCAAACAATTCGTTGTAGTCCGACGGCACACGACGCCCGAACACGCTGATACGCTCAGCAATCTGATACGATGGTGGGAAGGGTTGTACCGTCTGGTTTTGTCGAGCCTGGTATTGGGAGGGCTGGCAGGCCGCTTCCGGAGCCGCAGCCGCCAGCAGCTGCGCAAACTCAGCAGCACGAGCTCCCTGATTGTTCCACCGGGCCGCTTTGATCTGGTTCACAATAGCCTGCTGCTCACTGTAGGCAGCCACCAGTTTCTGGGCCAATTCGTTTTTTTCGGCAGGTTTGATGCCGGTTGCCGCTTCTTTCAATGTTGAGGCCGTCATGTCGATACTCTCAAATGGCAAGCGTTAGGTACCGGAATCCGATGGACAGGTCATTATTTCTGATCTCACCGATGGTCTCGCTGGCCCTCGCCAAGTGGGTCATCGCCGATAAATCGCAGGTTGACCAACGGAGGTATCAGAATAACACCACGATTCCATCGTAATTCCAGTGAATTTAACTATAGCAATGTCGTTTATTATTTTTTTTTTTTTTTGAGATTATTGCTTTACTAAAACATGGCCTGTCATAACCGGAAGTATTAAGTCAGTTTCTGCGCATCATGCCCGGTGTTCGTCGACGGACAAGACAAAACGACACTGCTCATTTGATCATCAAAACAGAGTGGCCAGCAGTTCGGGTGGGAAGCCCCGGCTGTGCAAAAATTCTCTTTGCTCATTGATCTCCCGGGAGGATACCGGGTGTTTGTGACCAAACTTCTGTTCACGAGCCCATTTTGCCAGGTCCTGCCAGTTAATTCCGGACGCTTTCAGGGCATCGACAATCATCTCCGGCTCAATGCCTTTTTTTTCCAGATCCTGGGCAATGCGCGAAGGGCCTTGCCCTTTGGCCGCTCTGTGCTGAATGAAGCCTTCCACGTAGCGCTCATTACTCAACAGCCGCTCTTTTTCCAGCCGGTCAAGCACATCAAGGATGAGTTCATCGTTATCAGAGAGATAAGACAGTTTTTGCGCCAGCTCGTCGTGAGTGTAATTTTTCTGCACCATCAGGTTCATGGCGGCATGTCTCAGCATGTTGGCGGTAACTGCATATTCTGGTAACTCTTGAACACTCATTCTGGTAACACTTGAACACCCATTCTGGTAACACTTGAACACCTATTCTGGTTTCTTTTGAACACTTTTTGATGATTTCCAGAATCACCGTTCAAGCTTCCAGAAACGCTGTTCAACAGACCATAAACCGGTCTAATACAGCTAACAAATATCTTCTTATGCATTGATTTTCCATAACTTTGGCCGTTCTTATCTGTACCAAGAGAGGGAACCGGCCATGACAGAAAACAGGATTACCATGCGTAAGCTACTAGAAATACTCCGGATGCGGTTTGGCAGCCAACTCAGCTTCCGACAAATTTCCCGCAGTGTACGGGTCAGTGTGGGGACGGTATCCAACTACGTTAAGGCCTTTCAGGAATCGGAATTAAGCTGGCCCCTGGCAGAGGATATATCTGAGCCTGAGCTTATTCAGGCGCTGTTTCCCGATGCCTCGATAGCCAATCGAAAAGGGTTGATTGATCCTGACTGGGCTGAGGTGCATCAGGAACTGAAGCGCAAGGAAGTGACCAAACAACGACTCTGGGAAGAATACTGTCAGGCCCACCCCCTCAATGCCTACAGCTATGCCCAGTACTGTCACCGTTACAATCAGTGGCGTGGTTGTCAAAAGCGATCTATGCGACAGCTGCACAATGCAGGTGAAAAGTTATTTGTTGATTATGCCGGGCCAACCATGCCAATCATCAACCCGGACACCGGCGAAATTGCCCACAATGCCCAGATATTTGTGGCAGTGCTGGGAGCGTCCAACTATACCTACGCTGAAGCGACTCTGTCACAAAAAACAGAGGACTGGCTGGGGTCTCATGAACGGGCCTTTGAGTTCTTTGGTGGGGTGCCAGAAATTGTTGTGCCAGACAACCCAAAGTGCGCAGTTATCAAAGCCTGTCGGTACGAGCCGGATCTCAACCCATCATACCAGCACCTGGCTTGTCACTACCAGGTGGCAGTCATTCCGGCACGCCCCTACAAACCCAAAGACAAGGCCAAAGCAGAAGTCGGTGTACAGGTAGTGGAGCGGTGGATACTGGCCAGGCTTCGTCATGAAATGTTCTTTACCCTGGCAGAGCTGAACCTGCGGATACGTGAGCTGTTAATCGAACTGAACCTGAAGCCCTTTAAGCAGTTGCCAGGAACGCGACGTAGTGCGTTTGAACAACTGGATGAACCAGCCCTCAAGCCACTGCCGAAGCAATCTTTTGTGTTCGCTGAGTTTATCAAGGCCCGGGTGAATGTGGATTATCATATTATCTGCAAGGGGCACGCCTACTCGGTTCCCCATCAGCTTGCCAGGCAGGAAGTAGAAGTACAGGCGACTGAGCACTGCGTCACGATCTACGCTAACGGTAAAGTGGTGGCCAGCCACGCTCGCAAGCACACACGTGGATTTACGACGTTAGCAGTTCATATGCCGGAACGACATCGTCACCATCAGGATTGGACGCCTGAGCGTTTACTTAACTGGGCTAACGACATTGGTCAGGAAGTCTATTGTTTTATTCAATCACTGCTGGATAGCAAGGAGCATCCTGAACAAGCCTATCGAGCTTCATTGGGGCTGCTAAACCTGCAGCGGGAATATGGAACTGAACGACTCAACAACGCCTGCGCCCATGCCAGGAACATCGGGGGTTATCGGTTAAAAAATGTCCGATCAATCCTCCAGTCAGGCAAAGACCTGATGCCATTGGAGCCACAGTTAAAACAAACGACAGGTCCCTTGCATGATGATCACGAAAATATTCGTGGCGCTATTTGCTATCAATAACCGGAGGCGAACATGATCAATGAAACACTGGCTCGCCTTAGGTCACTGCGACTGACCGGAATGGCAGATGCCCTCAATCAACAGCTGGACCAGCCGGGCACCTACAGTAGCCTTAGCTTTGAAGAACGACTGTCGTTGCTTACTGAGCAGGAAGAAACAGAGCGAAACAATAAACGTCTGGCTCGGCTGCTCAGAAGCGCCCGGTTTAAACTGGCTGCCCGGATACACGACATTGACTATGAACACCCCAGAGGTCTCAAACAGAACCAGATGGCCAGCCTGTCTGGAGGAGGCTGGCTTGACCGGTACAGGAACCTGTTGATCACCGGACCTTGTGGTTCCGGTAAGAGCTACCTGGCCTGCGCCCTTGGGCACATGGCTTGTCTGAAAGGCTACAGTGTCCGGTACTATCGGATGTCCAGGCTACTGGATGAACTGATCCTTGCCCACGGTGATGGCAGCTACAGCAGGCAGTTGAAACAACTGGCAAAAGTAGACTTGCTGATTCTGGACGACTGGGGCCTGGAACCACTGACGCAGCAACAAAGGAACGATCTGCTGGAAGTCATGGATGACAGGCACGAGCAAGGTTCCACGTTGGTTACCAGTCAATTGCCCACCCGGAAGTGGCATGCCAGCATTGGTGATGAAACTCTGGCCGACGCCATTCTTGACCGGCTTATGCACAATGCCCACCGGATTGAACTCAAAGGCGAATCCATGCGCAAAAAGCTTGGAAAATTGGACGCAGTTGAACACCTGGTCTAAAAATCACACTGGGCAATGTGTAAGGAGTTCAGGGTGTTCAAATGAAACAGAATAGGTGTTCAAGTTAACCAGAATACGCAGTAACTTCAGGCATCGCTACGCTCCTGTGAACTGGTCTGCCCGGTGCCAACTACGGTCAATCTCGGAAGTTGCACGGTGTATGAGAACCGGGGTTGCGATTATTGGTCGATGAACTATGATTCTACCGTCGTTCATCGACATACCTTTGCGTTGGAGCACCAAGTCCCGGTGTAACCTGCACCGGGCACCCCCCCACTATGACGCATCCTGCCTGTGAGCTCTAGCGGTTGATCCGCTTCTTTGACGTCACCTTAACCTGTTCTTTGCTGCCGGTGTTTTTCGTAATAAAGATGTACTGGACGATGTTATCCTGGTCTACCGAGTCCAGTTTGACATCAAACCCCCACAGGCGGTGCAGATGTTTCAGCAGTTCATGGGTACTGTCCCTGTCCAGCGGGCGATTCTGGTGCAGGTAATGGCGCAGGGTCAATGAACGGTCACCCCGGACATCCACGTCGTACACCTGTATATTGGGCTCCCGGTTGCCCAGGTTGTATAGGGCGGCCAGGTTTTCCCGCAACTGCCGATAACCCTGCTCGTCATGGATGGCATCCACTTCCAGATAGGGGTTGATGTCGTTGTCATCGATGCTGAACAGGCGCATGTCCCGCATAACCCGGGGGGAGAGGTATTGAAGAATGAATCCCTCGTCCTTGAAGTTCTTCATGGCAAAGTGCACGGCGTCCAGCCAGTCACTGCCCGCCAGATCGGGGAACCATTCACGGTCCTCTTCCGTGGGCTGTTCGCAGATCCTGCGGATGTCCCGAAAGATATTGAACCCCAGAGCATAGGGGTTTATCCCGCTGTACCGCGGATCATCAAAGGCCGGCTGGAACACGACACTGGAGTGTGAATGCAGAAATTCCAGGATAAAGCCTTCGGTGATCAACCCTTCATCGTACATTTCATGCATCAGGTGGTAGTGCCAGAACGTTGCCCAGCCCTCGTTCATCACCTGGGTTTGCCGTTGCGGGTAGAAATACTGCGCCACTTTACGCACGATGCGGATGATCTCCCGCTGCCAGGTCTCCAGCAACGGCGCGTTTTTTTCGATGAAATAGAGCAGGTTCTCTTCCGGGTCTTTCGGAAACCGTTCATCCTGATGCGACTGTGATTGCTCGCTGACCGGGATGGTGCGCCAGAGATCGTTCAGGTTGCGCTGGATGTACGCTTCACGCTCTCGCAAGCGTGCCTGTTCCTGTTCTGCAGAGACCGGGGCGGGGCGAACATAGCGGTTGACCCCCTGGTTCATCAGCGCATGGCAGGCGTCCAGCATCTCCTCTACCGCTGAAACGCCATGTTTCTCCTCGCACTGGGCGATGTAGTGCTTGGCAAACAGCAGGTAATCAATGATGGCGCTGGCGTCCGTCCACTGCCTGAACAGGTAGTTGCCTTTAAAAAAGGAGTTGTGGCCGTAGCAGGCGTGGGCGATCACCAGGGCCTGCATGGGCATGGTGTTCTCTTCCATCAGGTAGGCAATGCAGGGGTTGGAGTTGATCACGATTTCGTAAGCCAGCCCCATCCGCCCCCGCTGATAGTTCTGTTGGTTATTGAGAAAGGTTTTCCCATAACTCCAGTGATTGTACATCAGGGGCATCCCCACCGATGAGTAGGCATCCAGCATCTGTTCAGAGCTGATCACTTCAATCTGGTTGGGGTAGGTGTCCAGCCGGAATTTATCCGCCAACCGGGCAAACTCGCGGTCGTATAGGTCCAGCAGTTCGAACGTCCATTCTGACCCGGTGGACAGCGGTTGTTTTCGCCGGATGGTGTGCTTTTCTGGTGCTTCAGCGACCAACATGAGAGCCCTCCTTTTTTTCAAACAGACGCCGGAAGGTCGGGTAGATATCTGAATAGCTGTGGATGTGCTGCATGGCGAAGTGATCCGGGTAAGATTCGGCTATGGTAGCGTACTCGTACCAGAGGTTCTGGTGGTGCTGGTCGGTTATCTCTACGTAGGCGAAGTACTGGCATACCGGCAGCAGCTTATCCAGGATGACGTCATAACATTTTGTCGAGTCTTCGCCCCAGTTATCCCCATCCGAGGCCTGGGCGATGTAGATGTTCCACTGGCTGGGCGGGTACCGCCGTTCAATGATGTCATGGGTGAGCAGCAGGGCTTTTGAGACAATGGTGCCCCCGGTTTCCCGGGCGTAGAAGAAGTCGTGCTCATCACACTCCCTCGCCTCACTGTGGTGCCGGATAAAGACCACTTCCACGGCTTCGTAGTTGCGTTCCAGGAACAGGTAGAGCAGCAGGAAAAAGCGCTTAGCCATGTCCTTGATCTCCTGCGTCATGGACCCGGAAACATCCATGACACAAAACATCACCGCCTTGCTGGAGGGCCGGGGTACCTTGGTCATGTTGTTAAAGCGCAGGTCAAAATCGTCAATAAACGGCAGTCGTTTGAGCTTCTTGTTGAGCGACTTGATCTCTTCCCGAAGAGCGGTGGCCTGCTGCTGATCGGCAGGGTCCGGACTCACTTCCATGGCCCTGAGTTGTCGCTTCAGGGTTCGGATCACTTTCCGGTCTTTACCGGACAGGGCGATGCGACGGGCATGGGCAGCCCGCAGTGAGCGCACAATATTCAGCCGGTCCGGGGAACCAGCGGTGGTAAACCCGGCCCGTTTGAGTTGATAGTCGGTGCTGTCTTTCAGTTCTTTTCTCAGCAGGTTGGGCAGCTCCAGGTCATCAAACAGATATTCCAGGAACTCGTCCCGGTTGATCTGGAAGACGAACTCATCTGCCCCTTCGCCACCATCACTGGCCTGCCCCGCACCACTGCCCTGTCCATCGCCACCCGGTGGCCGCTGAATGCGGTCTCCACGGTGGAACTCGTGGTTGCCAGGATGCACGTGGCCGCAGTGTCCCCCCTGTGCGTGGTGAAAAAACGGCTCACTGAGGTCTTTCCTGGGAATAGTGACGTCACTGCCACTGTCAACGTCGGTGATGGAACGCTGGTCAATGGCATCCTGGACGGCGGCTTTGACATGATGCCGGTAGCGCTTCAAAAACCGCTGCCGGTTCACGGTGCTCTTCTTTTTTCCATTGAGGCGCCGGTCGATGATGAGGCTCATGATGAACGCTCTCCCGATAGCTGCAGTGCTCGGTGGATCAGCCCCGCTGAAGGGGCTGGCGATGGGTCCGCGACAGGGCGGGTCAGTCAGTGCGGAATCATTGAGACTTCCGGACCCGGATGTACCATTCTGACAACAGCCGTACCTGTTTCTCGGTATAACCGTGGACCACCATACGGGAAACGAAGTCCGCGTGTTTTCGCTGGTCTTCCTGCGACCCTTTGGCATTGAAAGAGATGACCGGCAACAGGTCTTCGGTATTGGAAAACATTTTCTTCTCAATGACGGTACGCATCTTCTCGTAGCTTAACCAGCTGGGGTTTTTGCCGTCGTGGTTGGCCCGGGCCCGCAGTACAAAGTTGACCACTTCGTTGCGGAAATCCTTGGGATTGGCGATGCCCGCCGGTTTTTCGATTTTTTCCAGCTCTTCGCTCAAGGCGCCCCGATCCAGAATATGTCCGGTATCCGGGTCCCGGAATTCCTGATCCTGAATCCAGAAGTCAGCGTAGGTAATGTAGCGGTCAAAGATGTTCTGACCGTATTCGGAGTATGACTCAAGGTACGCGGTCTGGATCTCCTTGCCAAGAAACTCAATGTATTTGGGGGTCAGATACTCTTTGAGAAAGGCGAGGTAACGGTCCTGGATTTCTTCCGGAAACTGGTGCTGCTCAATCTGCTGTTCCAGCACATAAAGCAGGTGTACCGGGTTGGCCGCCACTTCAGTCGGATCGAAGTTGAATACTTTGGACAGGATCTTGAAAGCAAACCGGGTAGAGAGCCCGTTCATGCCTTCATCCACCCCGGCCATATCCCGGTATTCCTGCAATGGCTTGGCATTGGGGTCGGTGTCCTTCAGGTTATCACCGTCGTACACTTTCATCTTGGAGTAGATGGAAGAGTTCTCCGGCTCCTTGATCCGTGACAGCACGGTAAACTGGGCCAGCATCTTGAGGGTATCCGGGGCACAGGGCGCGGCCTTCAGCGAGCTGTGTTCCAGCAACTTCTGGTAAATGTGCACCTCTTCACTGACCCGGACACAGTACGGCACCTTCACGATGTTGACCCGGTCGATGAAGGCTTCATTGGTCTTGTTGTTCCGGAAGGACTGCCATTCGGACTCATTGGAGTGCGCCAGCAGAATCCCCTCGTAGGGAATCGCCCCCAACCCTTCGGTGCTGTTGTAGTTGCCTTCCTGGGTGGCGGTCAGCAGCGGGTGCAGCACTTTGATGGGCGCCTTGAACATCTCCACGAATTCCATGATGCCCTGGTTGGCCCGGCACAACGCCCCCGAAAAACTGTAGGCGTCGGGATCGTCCTGGGAATACTCTTCCAGCTGGCGAATATCCACCTTGCCCACCAGGCTGGAAATATCCTGGTTGTTTTCATCACCGGGTTCGGTTTTGGCAATAGCGATTTGATTCAGCCGGCTTGGGTAGAGCTTAACCACCCGGAACTGGGTGAGGTCGCCCCCAAATTCGTTCAGGCGTTTGACCGCCCAGGGAGACATGATGTAATTGAGGTAGCGACCGGGAATGCCGTATTCCTCCTTGAGAATAACCCCATCCTCATCAGGATTGAACAGCCCCAGCGGGGATTCAAACACCGGCGAGCCTTTGATGGCGTAAAACGGCACCCGTTCCATTAACTGCTTCAATTTTTCGGCCAGAGAAGACTTGCCGCCTCCCACCGGGCCAAGCAGGTAAAGTATCTGTTTTTTCTCTTCCAGCCCCTGAGCCGCGTGTTTGAAATAAGAGACCATCTGCTCAATGGCCTCTTCCATACCGTAAAACTCTTTGAACGCCGGGTAGCGTTTGATTAACTTGTTGGAGAAGATGCGGCTCAGTCGCGGATCACGGGCGGTATCAATTACTTCTGGCTCACCAATGGCTTTCAGCATGCGCTCGGCCGCATTGGCATAGACCGACGGGTCCTCTTTACAGAGTTTGAGATAATCCAGCAGACTCAGCTCTTCCTGTTGAACCGCTTCATACCGTTGCTGGTATTGCGCAAAAATGGACATAGTAGACATCCCACCGTTATGGATAGAGAGGAAGAAAGAAGACATCGGATCGGATCAGACAGCAGAGCAACACAGCTGCCTCCCTGGTCCCATGAATACAAATGCACGCCTCCCATGAGGCCTGTAGCCTGACAGGCAATCAACGAGTCTCTCCGTGAAATGATCAACGAATCAAACCTGGGTATCACTTGAAGCAAAAAAGACCGGTACAGCACGCATACCGTGACTGAATGAGGCGCAGGCTATGTTGATGAAGTTACCGGCTCTTTCGGTAACAGTCCCTGATGCCGACCTCTTTCAGGGGGTAACTGTCAATCAAATGATGATAAATCTGACTGCTCTGCTGTTCACAGGCAAGGGCGATCTGTCGTTCAATGTCGGAAAGGTTCGCTTGCGCTGCCACCGCTCGTTGAATCACGGCATGGACATCCACATGCAGCGCTCTGGCTTTGCTGAGCAAATCGGCAGAGAGGTCGGTTTCAAATGCAACAGGGCTTTCATAAGTAGTTTTCATAGCCATAATTACTCTATTTACTCATTATCTATCGCTTAATTATAGCTGCCGGAACATTTATGTTCTGTAAGGGAGCTTATTTGAACAACATTAGGAGCAACTCCCAGCAACTACATTACATGGACTACCGCCAAGCCACACTGATTCTCAAACTGGAGTTTTGCATTAAGTGCTGTCAACAAAGAACCAGTGCTATGTAACAAACGAAATTGATTAAACACCAAGTCGAACTGAGCATTGATTTCACTCTGCCTTGCCGAGGTAAATTCGCTTTGGCTGTCCAGAACATCCAATAGCGTCCGGCTACCGACTAAAAACTGCTTATCATAAAGTTTTCTCGACTTTCCCGACTGACGAACATACTCAGCCAATGGAGATAAGCGCTGAGCTCCAAAATCCACGGCAATCCACGCCAATCGAACCTCTTCTTCTACCTGCCTCCTGGCTCGGTTACGAACCTCTATCGCTTCATTGACCAATTTACTCGTCTGGCTCAGGCGCGCTTTATCCCCACCGCCATTGTACAAGTTATACGTTACATTTAATTTCGCTACGTGAGTGTATGTATCCCCCTTGCCCCCATTAGCATCCTTATCCCAATTAGCCCCTACCTCCAAATCAAGCTGAGGCAGAAATGTGCTTTTACTGGCTTCATATTGAGCCTCTGCTGCTTTAACATCTTCACTGGCGAGTTTCATAACCGGGTGATCCATAACAGCCTGCTGTATCGCCAACTCCAAGGACACCGGTATATATGGGGGTACCTGGGGTAATGAATACGACAACGGTAAATTTCCGACCAACCGCTGATATTGCGTTTTAACATCCTTAAGTACAGACTCTGCACTGATTTCATTAGTCTTCGCCAGAACCAGACGGCTTTCAGCCTGTGCCACATCAGCCTCATTACTACGCCCTTTCTTTCCCTGTATTTGAATCAACTCAACAATACGGGCATGCTCCAGTGTGTTTTCCTGCATCAATTCCAGAATGTCCTGCTGGCGCATAATATTGATATAAGCTTGCGCAACACTCAAAGCAATATCCGATGCCTGAGAACACAATTCTTGAGAGGCTGATGCCTGACGAGCCGATTGACGCAGGACTTCACTTCGAACCCCGAAGCCATCAAATAGCATTTGCCTGGCACGCACTGCAGCTTCACGATGCGTTCTTTTCTGGTCTTTACTGTCAGCACTACCGGCATCATATGCGCCAATGGTGGTACTGTTTCGACTGTTTTCATAACCAATAGCCGCTGAAAAATCGACAACCGGCAAATAACCTGCACGCGCCTGTCGAATTTCATCAACCCTGGCGCCAGCCTCAATGGCTTTAACGAGAATCTCAGGACTTGTCGCCAGAGTTTGATTAATGGCCTCAACCAGTGTATCTGATTGACTGGAAGACGACATGACGATTGTAGAAAGAACCATCAGACAGCCAAACGACTGTCGACACCGAGTTTTTACATTTTTAGAGTAAAACAAAGCCATACTCCTGTGATTCAGTTATATCAAAGGGATGTTAAGTTGCTACAAGAATCGAAGTGAACAAAACAACCGTGCTTTGTTCACTTGGTACCCAGCGAGTGAATGCAAACAATCACGTAGCTATAAAAGGCGACGGGTATACCGATCAGACAATCAGTTGCCCATTATTGATAAGTTCCATCAGCACATCCTGCCCAGTCATATCATTGACATCGTGATCCCCCCAACCGCCAACATGATGGAGCTCTATGTGCAGCGTATCCCGACTGCTTTCAGCCGTATTTTTCACAATATTAAGGGTGACATGATCCTCATCGATAATATCCACACTCACGCCGTTTTCATTAAGGGTCGATAGCAGTGCATCAACATCCATGTGCTCATCTTCTTCTACCTCAACCAGTGCACTGATATCCAGAACATCCGCGGTTGGATCAGAGTTCACATCACCAACCACAAAATCGAGAATTTTATCCGTCTGTACCGTTTGATCATCAAGCAAGTCGTCAATATCAAACACAAACGTGTTTGAGCTGCTGCCATCCGTATGCCCTCCCGTTAAGGTATCGTTGCCTTTTCCACCGTAAAGCGTATCGGAACCACCTTCCCCATCGATGGTGTCATTTCCATCACCGCCATACAGCTGATCCTGACCGGTTCCACCCCTAAGAATGTCATCACCCAAGCCTCCACGAATAACATCGTAGCCTGACTGACCGGAAAGTTGATCATCACCGGTTCCACCTGAAATCAGGTCATGACCACTCCCACCGTCAACGGTATCGTTACCAGCCCCTCCCAGCAAAATATCCTGACCGCCTTCACCTCGAATAACGTCGTCGCCCGCAAGGCCGTCAACATAGTCGTTTGCCTCCGTACCCTCCAGTTTACGGCCAGACCCAAGGTCTACGGCGTCACTCAGTTCAGTGCCAGTCATAACATTCTGCACAGTGTTCAACGTTAGAGTTGCCGTATCCGTATTGCCGCTACTGTCACTCAGTGTGTATTCAATGCTGTGCTGATCAACCGCAAGAGCATCCGGAGCCACACCGGGTAGAACCTTGTCAAAGGCAATACCGGTGAAAACGCCGCGGGCATTCGCCGATGTACTACTGCCTGCACTGATCACCATACGACCAATGTTGGTGTATTCTGCAGGAATCGAAAACATTGGCTGATCATCGCCACCGGCATACACCTGCCCCAGTTCTGCCCCGTCGGTGCGAAAGAGCGTAACGGTCATTGCCCGACGATCATGACCTGTCACCAGATCCAGCGTGATGTTGGCAACCCCATCGGGGTACTCACTGGAAGAAAAGTCGATCACCAGGTCTTCATGCCCTTCAATGGTATTGTCGTTATGCCCCTGAACACCGATACGGCCATTAGCAAAAACCACGGAAGTATCCGGCGTACTGAACTCCACGCCATTAATGGTGTAGGAATCCTCAAAATCGACATCTATTCTCTGTGATGGGTCTATATGACTTTCAACTGGCTGAGCAGGGACATAACGATAATAGCCGGTGTCGCTGAATGTTAACTGTCCACCATCACTCAAGGTAATCGCTTCAGAGCTACCCTCGGTAATTTGATGAGTAACACCGTTATATTTGATGGCGATAACCCGCGTATTTTCAGGCGTGCTGTCAACGCCTGAGGCCTCAATCGTAAAGGGTGTCACCCGGTCTCCAGCAGCTACGCCACCGTCGGTACCGGTACCAGTAATGACGTTCCCTTCAATAAACGCCTGCTCCGGCATCAGGGTGTCGATATCATCATTGGCCTCTGGAACGCCCTCAACAATATTAATCGTTGCAGTCCTGACCGGGCTTCTGTCTCCATCGCCATCAACCACCACAAAATCAATATTAAATGAGTCTCCAGACAGGTTGTTCCTGGCAAAATAGGTATATTGGCCCGTCTCAAAGTTCAGAAGCAGTTTGCCCCATTGCTCAAAACCAGTGTCACCATCCAGGGTCAAAATCGAGCCCATGATCACGGGCAAGGCCGGGTTGCCCTGAGCGGCAATGGTTTTGGCTTCCGGATCATAGGTAAAGGTAACCGGTTTGATGCCCGAATCAGTCGCCAACTGAAACTGTACGGAATGAACATTGCCACCATCGGCACCAAAGCCATGCTCGCTGGCAACCAGGCTCCCCCCATAACTGCTGGGCACAGTATCAAGCAGCGCCTGTTCCAGTTTCACGGGGTCAGCAACAATAATCGGAGCCCCAGCCTGGCCACTTTCCAGCGCATCCACAGTGTGAATATTGTCCAGATAGGATAGATCCTTGACACTGGAACCCACTGCCAGTGCATAGGATGAAATATGATTATCTGCAGAAAAGGACTGCCACTCTTGAGATTTCACTGCTGCTTCGGCCCCATCCGTTGGTGCGCCATCCGACAGAAAATAGCTGATGTACTCAACGTTATCAGGAGCCAGCCCTCCATCAGTATCATTTGCAAACATTTCCTGAAACGCTTTTTCACCTTCAGACAGCGCACTGGCATATTCTGTTTTCCTGTGAGTATCAAGATTGGCCAACCGACCTAAGGCTTCTTCCAAACTTGCAGCAGGCCCATTTGCCTCATCAATGATACGGCTCCCCTGGTCAAAGGTGACAAGACTGACCTGAACGTTAGAAGATTGCTGGTAATACTTCTCCAATAATGAAGAGACGCCAGCTACGGCCAAATCCAACCGTGTGGTGATGGTTTCATTATCAGGTAATTCCACTTCACCATTAGCTTTGGCACTAACCATACTCTCCGAAGTATCCAGGATAACCACAATACGATATGCGGGTTCAGCACTGGCGGGCAAATCAACACTCTGGTTACTGGTGATTGCTTCATCATCAATCACCGTCACCTCCAACTGCGAAGCGGTACCCGCACTGGTTGCGTACAAAAAAGTTTCTGCCACCGGGTCTTGATGATCCGCCGCCTGGGTCAAGTGATAGATATAATCGCCGGTTGTTGTATTAATCGTCAGCTCACCGTATTGACCACTTACGGAAACCACACCCACACCGACTGCCTCACCATTGACATGGGTAATCGTCGTCTGCTCAGGAACCTGGTCATTCACCAGCAGGTTTCCGGTGGCTACACTGACACCGGTACCGTCTGCCTGTCCAAGCTCTGGACTGGTATCAAACACCGTTTCTGAACGGCCAGAGCCTCCTGGCAGAACGCTTTCATGAACAACTGCACGATCGACAGCACCATCAACCACCGTGACCCGGAATGTTGAATTTTCTGTGGATGAGTCAGAACTGTCGGCTCGCACAACCAGGTCATAGTCCCCCTCCTCCAACGCCACACCGGGCTTAACCCACACTTCCCCGGTTGATTCGTCTATTTCAAACTGATCAGTCGCTGTAACCAGTGAGTAGGTAATGACATCTTCCGGATCAGGATCTTCAGCATGGGCGGTAATGCCGGTATAAGCACCACCAGTCTCCCCTGCTACCAGACGGTTGGGCTGTTCATCACTATCAACAGGAGGGGTTATCGATCCATCCTGATGGGCTGCAACCGAAATAGACACTTCAGCCGGTGAAGGGTCAACACTATGCAGGTTGTCTTTGGCACGATAGAGAAATGAGGTATCTCCATTCCAGTTTTCATCCGGAATAAAATAGAGATCCAACCGTTCTGTGCTGGCAGGATATTCAACACCAGCAATGACCCGGGCAGCTCCTTCACGATCCAAAAACAAAGCACCATGTTCAGGCAATGTATCAATAATAAAATGGTCAACACGGCCATCGATATCACTGCCGGATAATATGATGGGAATAAAGCCATCGTCTTCCTGACCGTTCGCATGAAGTGCATCGGTTCGAGGGGCATCGTTGACCGGGTTAACCGCGATGGTCGAAGTTATCACCGTGCTGGTAGCCTCTCCATCACTGACACTCCAGCTTATCACTCGATCATCAGTATTCGGGTCATCGCTGTTATTGGCATAGGTTACCTTTTCCAGCAGTGCCTCAAACTGCGCCCTGGTAATCGTTTCCGGCTGCCTCGCCAGCAACGTCAAAGCGCCGCTCTCCTGATCAAAACTTACGTCAACACCATCGGGAATATCCTCACCAGTCAGGCCCAACACATCTTCACCTGGCTGATAGTTACCCGTAATCTCAACAACCGCACCCTCCAGATACGTATCATCCACATCAATCAGAGTCAGGTTACTATCTATAATCACCGCACCATCATTCTCATTGTATTGTAGATTTCCGGACTGATCCCGTAAAACCGGTGCGTCGTTGATAGCTGTTACCTGAATGATGGAGGTGGTTTCTGAGCTGTAGGACTCACCATCACCAACGGACCAGCTCACTGTTCTTTGCGTGGTCGCCGGATTGTCGCTGATGTTGGTATAAGTGACCTTTTCCAACATTGCCTGAAACTGCTCTTTAGTGATGGTACCTGGCTGTTCAGCAGTAATATTCAATTTACCGGCCAGCCCATCAAAGCTCACCCGGACTCCCGGTGGAGTATCTGAAGAAGTCAGACTCAACAGATCCTCTCCCCGTTGGTAATTACCGCTGATCTGGACCTCAGCACTATCGATGAAAAGATCATCCACATCATTCAGGCTAAGTTGATCATTGATGGCAACCGCTCCATCATTTTCGGTATATTGCAAAACAGCAGACTGAATATGTAGCTCCGGAGCATCATTACTGCCAGTCAGACTAACAACAACGTTTTGTGTAACAGTCCCGCCATTATTATCATTCACAGTGATCGTATATGTCTGGGTTAATGTCTGGCCTGTAGCCAGGTCACCAAGATCCGCATCCGGTACTGAGTAAACCCACTCAACCTCTCCAAGTCCATCACCTGTGGTATTGTCAATGATCAGTGGTGTAAGTGTTCCGCGGTAGTTATCATCAGCTGGCGTGACTGTCACCGACTGCACATCACTAAGGTCCACATCAGTAACGGTAAAACGGCCGCCATCGGAAAGCACCAAATTACCCGATGAATCATCACTTTCATTAATCTCATGAACACTTGCTGTGGATTGACTGACAGATTCGATAATGGGGTCATCGTTGGTACCGGTAACGGTAATCGTTGCCGTGGAGGTCGATTCTGCCCCTTCGTCATCGGACATCACATAGCGCACGGTCACTGTCGCGCTTTCACCGTTGGCCAGGCTGTCGAAGTCACTGCCGGGGACGAACTGCAGCTGGTTGTTCACCACGCTGACGATCCCCTGGTCGTTTAACGGATTCCCCTCGCCATCGACGATCTCCACGCTGTCGAGACTGAAGCTGGCCGGGTTGTCGCTGCTGTCAATATCCGTGTCGTTGGCCAGTACATCAATGGTCAGTGGTTCATTTTCGTGACCGGTGGCGGTATCGGCACTCGCCATCGGAGCGTCATTGGTACCGGTAACGGTAATCGTTGCCGTGGAGGTCGATTCTGCCCCTTCGTCATCTGACATCACATAGCGCACGGTCACTGTCGCGCTTTCACCGTTGGCCAGGCTGTCGAAGTCACTGCCGGGGACGAACTGCAGCTGGTTGTTCACCACGCTGACGGTCCCCTGGCCGTTTAACGGATTCCCCTCGCCATCGACGATCTCCACGCTGTCGAGACTCAAGTTGCCCGGGTTGTCGCTGCTGTCAATATCCGTGTCGTTGGCCAGTACATCAATGGTCAAC
Organism: Endozoicomonas sp. SCSIO W0465; assembly: GCF_023716865.1. Taxonomy (NCBI): domain Bacteria; kingdom Pseudomonadati; phylum Pseudomonadota; class Gammaproteobacteria; order Oceanospirillales; family Endozoicomonadaceae; genus Endozoicomonas; species Endozoicomonas sp. SCSIO W0465. Next base: position 1,831,297 of record NZ_CP092417.1, on the reverse strand, counting down.
GTCTGGTTCTCGTGACCGGTGGCGGTATCCGCACTGGCCACCGGAGCGTCATTGGTACCGGTGACGGTAATCGTTGCTGTGGAGGTCGATTCTGCCCCTTCGTCATCGGACATCACATAGCGCACGGTCACTGTCGCGCTTTCACCGTTGGCCAGGCTGTCGAAGTCACTGCCGGGGACGAACTGCAGCTGGTTGTTCACCACGCTGACGGTCCCCTGGTCGTTTAACGGATTCCCCTCGCCATCGACGATCTCCACGCTGTCGAGACTGAAGTTGCCCGGGTTGTCGCTGCTGTCAATATCCGTGTCGTTGGCCAGTACATCAATGGTCAACGTCTGGTTCTCGTGACCGGTGGCGGTATCGGCACTGGCCACCGGAGCGTCATTGGTACCGGTAACGGTAATCGTTGCCGTGGAGGTCGATTCTGCCCCTTCGTCATCGGACATTACATAGCGCACGGTCACTGTCGCGCTTTCACCGTTGGCCAGGCTGTCGAAGTCACTGCCGGGGACGAACTGCAGCTGGTTGTTCACCACGCTGACGATCCCCTGGTCGTTTAACGGATTCCCCTCGCCATCGACGATCTCCACGCTGTCGAGACTGAAGCTGGCGGGGTTGTCGCTGCTGTCAATATCCGTGTCGTTGGCCAGTACATCAATGGTCAGTGGTTCATTTTCGTGACCGGTGGCGGTATCGGCACTCGCCATCGGAGCGTCATTGGTACCGGTAACGGTAATCGTTGTCGTTGCCGTGGAGGTCGATTCTGCCCCTTCGTCATCAGACATCACATAGCGCACGGTCACTGTCGCGCTTTCACCGTTGGCCAGGCTGTCGAAGTCACTGCCGGGGACGAACTGCAGCTGGTTGTTCACCACGCTGACGGCCCCCTGGTCGTTTAACGGATTCCCCTCGCCATCGACAATCTCCACGCTGTCGAGACTGAAGTTGCCCGGGTTGTCGCTGCTGTCAATATCCGTGTCGTTGGCCAGTACATCAATGGTCAGTGGTTCATTTTCGTGACCGGTGGCGGTATCGGCACTCGCCACCGGAGCGTCATTGGTACCGGTGACGGTAATCGTTGCTGTGGAGGTCGATTCTGCCCCTTCGTCATCGGACATCACATAGCGCACGGTCACTGTCGCGCTTTCACCGTTGGCCAGGCTGTCGAAGTCACTGCCGGGGACGAACTGCAGCTGGTTGTTCACCACGCTGACGGTCCCCTGGCCGTTTAACGGATTCCCCTCGCCATCGACGATCTCCACGCTGTCGAGACTGAAGTTGGCCGGGTTGTCGCTGCTGTCAATATCCGTGTCGTTGGCCAGTACATCAATGGTCAACGTCTGGTTCTCGTGACCGGTGGCGGTATCCGCACTGGCCACCGGAGCGTCATTGGTACCGGTAACGGTAATCGTTGCTGTGGAGGTCGATTCTGCCCCTTCGTCATCGGACATCACATAGCGCACGGTCACTGTCGCGCTTTCACCGTTGGCCAGGCTGTCGAAGTCACTGCCGGGGACGAACTGCAGCTGGTTGTTCACCACGCTGACGGTCCCCTGGCCGTTTAACGGATTCCCCTCGCCATCGACGATCTCCACGCTGTCGAGACTGAAGTTGGCCGGGTTGTCGCTGCTGTCAATATCCGTGTCGTTGGCCAGTACATCAATGGTCAGTGGTTCATTTTCGTGACCGGTGGCGGTATCGGCACTGGCCACCGGAGCGTCATTGGTACCGGTAACGGTAATCGTTGCCGTGGAGGTCGATTCTGCCCCTTCGTCATCGGACATTACATAGCGCACGGTCACTGTCGCGCTTTCACCGTTGGCCAGGCTGTCGAAGTCACTGCCGGGGACGAACTGCAGCTGGTTGTTCACCACGCTGACGGTCCCCTGGTCGTTTAACGGATTCCCCTCGCCATCGACGATCTCCACGCTGTCGAGACTGAAGTTGGCCGGGTTGTCGCTGCTGTCAATATCCGTGTCGTTGGCCAGTACATCAATGGTCAGTGGTTCATTTTCGTGACCGGTGGCGGTATCGGCAATCGCCACAGGGTTATCGTTTATATCTACACCCAGTGGGTTCTCATCAAGCGTATTACTTATGTTATTTGTTTCTACATTAATAAGTGTTGCAAAGTTTGAAGTTTCAAAACCAGCCTCAGGCTGGACACTGATACCACTTAAATCAAAAATTTCCTGGGTACGAGACCCAGAATTACTCGTGGTATCTACTTGATTCGTTTCGCCAGCCTGTGGAGAAGGCAGTAGCTCTGAAGGGTCACCACCAGCCAGAATAGTTTGTGGTATTTCGTACTGTTCTGCTTCAATTTCCAGCTTCAGCTCTTCTATTTCCGGTGAAAGCCTGAAAACAGCATTATCATTAAACACAACGGACTGACCTGAATCCAGCTTAATATTTATTGTGCCATCATAAGTCATAATGATGTCGTCCTTATAAACAATACCTCCTTTATTCAGAACACGACCTTCTTCTTGCGAATTGACAGCTTCAACCCTCCCTGTTACAGACTCAACAGTTCCAACCGATTCCTTCTGCTTTGTTTCAACTTCTGAAAGATCGTTCATATTCACCTCCCGAATATAAACTGTTAATAATCAAACCATAAATCTCAATTTATTTCTGGCATAGAAAATGCATAAACACTATATCAACAATTCACAACTACCTTTCACTAAAAGCCAGTTGTTTAGCTCTAAGCACCGGTTTTAAAAGGTAATCAAGCAATGTTTTTTTTCCTGTCAATATATCAACCATTGCCACCATACCCGGAATTATAGGGCGAGCATTGTCGTTTTCATTTCCCAGATTATTAGCTTTCGTTACAACTCTAGCAAGATAAAAGCTATCTCCTTTTTCGTCTTCAATGGTATCTGCACTGATGCTTGTCAATGTACCCTCTATGCCACCGTAAATAGTGAAATCGTACGCGGTAAATCTGACGGTAGCTTGTTGACCAGGATGAAGGAAGGCTATATCTCTAGGATGTATCTTCACTTCAACTTCCAGTGAATCATCAATCGGCGTCAGTTCTATGATGGTCATCCCTGGCTGAACAACCCCGCCCTCCGTATTAACAAATATTTGGTTGACAACTCCCCGCATCGGCGCTCGGACAAGCGTTCTGTCAACTTGATCACTCACCAGTGCTTCCTTTGCCGACAGTTCGTGCAACACACCGATGGTTTCATTCAGCTCCAGTCTTGATTTATTTACAAAACTTAACTGGACTTCTTTCAACCTTTGAAGAGCCTCTTGCTGCTGCGCTTCAACTTGCTCAAGTTTTTTTTCATAAACTTTCATCTCTCCTTGAGAATCACTCACTTGCCGCTCAAGCCTGAGCACTTCAACTTTAGAAACAGCACCTTCCCTGGCTAACTCCCTGGCCAGTTTTAATTCTTCAAACAAAAAACTATACCGTCGCCCCAACATCTGTCGGCTGGCTTTCAACTCAGAAAGTTGTTTTTCCATCTGGGCTATTTGATGCTGAACAATCCCTTGACTGCTTTCAAACTCTTTTTGGCGGTTCAGAAAAAGCTCTGTTTCTTTTATAACAAGATCTGGAACTTCATTTATCAGGTCTTCTGAGAACAGTGGTTCCCCACCTTCGACCTCTGCTATCAGGCGAGCTTTCTTAGCCTCCAACGTATGCTTGTTTACAACTTGCCCTTTTTTTAATGACGAAAAACGTGTGTCATCCATAACTATTAATACTTGATCTTTATCAACAACATCGCCCTCAGCAACCAATATATCCTCAACAATCCCACCTTCAAGATTCTGTATATTTTGAACTTGGCTTGATGGAGTTACTCTCCCATCCCCCCGAGCAACTTCATCAAGGGAGCACCAGTTAGCCCAAACAAGAAATGTTATTAAAAAAATACTGGTAAGAATCAATAAAGGCCGACTTCCCTTCGTTATAATGTTTATGTCGTCTTCAATGGATGCCTTAGTACAAACATCTTCACTATTATCAACAGAGCTACTTTCTGAAATACGCCTTATGCTGACCTTTTTCTCGTCCATGTCAGACCACAGCCTCTTCATTATTCGAAACTTTTCTTTTAACATTGCCTTTAGCTGCATCTCCTGCGACATGGATCCTTCCTTTATCGAGTACAACGATGCGATCCATCGTGTCCAATAAACTTTTCTTATGGGTTATCATAATGATTGAAACGCCACTCATATTCTTTAACAGTTCACAGAATTGAGCTTCAGCCTGTGAATCCATTGCATTCGTAGGTTCATCCAGCATTAAAACTTTTGGTCGATTTATCAATGCACGAGCCACACCTACTGCTTGCGCCTGCCCCCCAGAAAGGTACCGCCCACCTTCTCCAACATGAAAGTCCAGCCCTGCACTGCCAAACTTTACAAAGCTCTCCAATCCTGTTTTTTTAAGTACTGCCAAAATATCCTCATCCTGAACTTCCGGATGATGCATAGTGATATTGCTCCGAAGTGTGCCGTTAAACAGTTCTGTTCTCTGAGCAACATACCCCACATGACACCGAAACCAACCAGGATCAAGCTGACGTAAATCAATATTATCCACTCTTACACTGCCGGATTTTGGCCTCCAGAGCCCAAGAAGTATCTGCAATAACGTGCTTTTACCAGACCCCATACGGCCAAGTATGGCCATTTTACAACCTGATGGAATATCCAGGTTAATATCCTGCAATAAATCACACTCCTCTTTGTATGCGAAGGACAGACTCTGAACCGTAAAATGTCCTGCGAATCCCCCCGGCTTTAATAATGTGGATGTCAACGGCTTTTCCTGGGGAAGGTTTATGATTTGCTCTGTATGATTAAGAGCTTGCACCGCTTTTTCGTACTGATTAAGCAACCCAATAACCTGAGAGACCGGAGAGGCACACCGACCTGCAATCATCATAATGGCAATCAGCCCACCCATGGATAACGATCCAGAACCGATAAGGTAAACACCGCAGGCGACCAGTGCGACAGTATTAAGTTGCAACATCAACATCGTAGTTTGACTGGTCAATGTCTGCAGTTGACGAATTTTAAGGCTACTATCAGCAACACTGCGATTCAACGCATTCCATTCCATCTGATTCTGGGGTTCTGCGTTACTGGTTTTTATTGATACCAGTCCAAGCAACAGCTCCAATAGAAAATTCTGCCTCTGGGCTGAAGCAGACTGTTGTTTTGTTATCAATAATTGAAGCTTACGATTCAAAACCCAGGCAAGCATCAAAGCGATACCGATACAAATCACTGGAATAAGAACAATCGCCCCACCCAACCAGTATACTAAAGCAAGAAAAAGAATCACAAAGGGCAGATCAATAAAAACCATAATTGTGGTAGATGTGATAAACGATCGAACGCTGTCAAACTCTGCTAATTGATTCATCAAATTACCCGCACTTTCTGGTCGATCAGCAAGACTTAAACCAAGCAATCGTGAAACCAGACGTGATGACAGTGATATATCAATCTGCCGACCAGCAAGATCTATATATCTTGTTCGAATAAACCGAATCATTGCTTCAAAAAAAAAGGCTATTACCACTCCAGTCACCAACATCCATAATGTTTCAACTGCTTGATTGGGGACAACCCGGTCATACACATTCATCACAAATAGAGGCGTGACTAAAGCAAATAGATTGACCAATAAACTGGCTACAAGAACATCTCTATACACTTTCCAGTATGGAGCTAATGCCTTCCAAAACCACGAATAGCTATTTCGGTTTTTAGTTTGTTTTTGTTTATCAGAAAAATTCATATAGTCTTCCAAATAAAAAATACACTTATCTAACTTGGAAATTTCATAAATTAACGTGAGGTAGGCGCATCGATACTGCTGATAACCTATGTAATACAGCCAATCCTCAGACAAACGACAGATTGATTATCAAAAATCTGTCAGAATCCTCCAATTTTGCGATTAGATCTTGTTATTGCCATGACAAGTGCGAATAGAAGGCATAACTATTAGCATTATGTAGTGGTCAAGTAATAAAGCAGTTCAACTATGTTAGGTGCTAACCAGTAACCTCTATCAGAGAGACATGATTTTGCCCCCCTATTGAAAGGAATCTGTAAAGACTTTAACGCAGAGATATCACTTTCAGATTAGATGATAAAGGACGTCTATACTATAGTTTTTATGAGTTCATTGATCGTGGCGTTTTAGATTTAGAAGTTATGAAAGCTCTTGCTAACTGAAGTGGCTCTTTTCGTATTGCAGACTGCTGATTTCATAAATCAGGCTGGAATCCTCCTGTGGCAGGGCTTGGCAATATTTAGCCAGCAGTTTCCTGAAGGCATTGTATATCAAGGCCTTTGGCCAATTTTCATTGCAGAGCAGTCTGTAACCCGAAAAGAGCCACTGAAGTTACGCAGCTAACAGCTCTCTCAGCTGCCCCAACGAAGCTTTCAGCCCTGCCATATAGATTTTGGCTCTGAGCTGAAAGTGATTCAGATTTACTTTCAATGACAATACTTCCAACCTGAAGGCTGAGTAAATTGAAAGAAAGATATGATTACTCTGTGTTCTCACAGTATGCGCCGGTGACTTGGCCATTGACGCATTCGATTTCAGCGTTTTATGGAAGACCTCGACTTTCCACCGTTTCTCGTAGATTGCCTTGAGAGTCTCGGCATCACAGTCAAGATCGCTGCAAACCAGATAGAGAATGCCTGTGCTTCCGTCTTTGTTTTTAAAGACCTGACGGTATAGCAGAACAGGGAAATCGACACCTGCTATCCACCCTTGTACAGGCTTATCTTCTGAAAAATCAACAGTATCTATACGCTGTGAACGGCCTTGTAATTTGTCGTCCAGACTGAGGGATACCTTGCGGTTTGACTTCATCGCCATCAGGAAATGTTTATTACAGTCGTGTCGAATAAACATCATATTGTCGTTTGAGCAAAACCAGCTATCTGCAAGGACATAGCGGAACATAAGCTGGTTATGGCAGCAAATCATCAGCATCTCCCGCATCATTTCATTTTTGGTTTGCTCTGCATATCGTCTTACCTTTTTTGTCTTCAAGTCGGTGTACAGGATGGTTTTCTCGATCAATTTATAGGCGACAGGAATCGACGCATCTCCGGCATGGTAGTGTGCATTGAGCAGATTTATACCTTTCACGGTGCGATTTTTTGTATGATCAAAATGCCAGGTGTTCAGGGCATTCTCTTTGCTGAACTGCTTTTCCTGAATCGTATCGTCAAAGATCAAAACCCCATCACTGCACTCAACCTGTCGCACGACGGGTTTAACGTAAAGCCATAAGTCACGACTGGTAAACTCATTGTTTGAAAGCAATCGGGTGAATTGGTCATGACTGTAGACATTATCCAAAAGCTCTGACACTCCCGTTGCAGTGGTCTTCCCAGACGACGACAACAGGTAGTCAGAATAAAGTTCTATGAGATCATTTTTCATGCCACCAATAATGGCTGATTTTCAGCAAGGTGCGTAACTTGAGTTGCTAAGATATCTTGCATCTACAGGCTTTGTTTCGATCTGGATCAAGGAGCCTCTCGTACTTCGTACTTATCGCTGACGCTATTTCGAAACAGCCAAATTAGGCTATTCTATACTGTTTTTCGTTGAATTTATTAGAGGAGTAGCTGACATTAAGTCAATATAAAAACTGACTCTAGCTGGGTTTGCGCTCACTACGGTCGGGTAAGTCCGACAAACTCCTATCGCTATCAAAACACAGCATCTGAGAAGTATTCATTCGCAGCAATTCAAAATGTAAGAAAGATTGTTTTTTTAATACTTGTTCGTAGTAACAAGGGGGTTAGTGTGACTAAAGTAGCAGTAGTGACGGGTGGTACGCGAGGAATTGGTGAAACAATCAGTACTCACCTCAAAGACCTAGGTTACACCGTTATTGCAAATTACGTAAGCAATGATCAAGCAGCACAAGCATTTATGGATCGTACCGGTATCCCTGTTATTAAGTTTGATGTAAGTAACTTTGCAGCCACCCAAAAGGGTATCTCGCAGATCGAAGTACGGTGTTTGTCAACATAGTTGTCGCCTCAACTTAAGCGGCTTTGCTTAGTTGATCATCAGCAGGTCTGTCGGGATTCAACCAGACTTCATCAGCCAGATCCCAGTTCCTTGTTGACCTCTTTCCCCAGCGCTCTGGGTGACGTTCTTTGGCTTGTTCATAAACCTTTCTGCGGTTAGCCATAAGCACCTTGGTTTCACCACGATGCCTTTGCCCGGGTGTCAGAAATTTCAGCCCACTGTGCTTGTGCTCTTCGTTGTACCATTGGGCAAAACCATGCACCCAGCTACGTGCTGCTTCAAGATCAGCAAATGGCGTGCGCGGATAACCAGGGCGGTATTTCAGGGTTCTGAATATGGCCTCGGAAAAGGGGTTATCATCACTGACCCGGGGACGACTGAATGAGCTCACGACCCCAAGACGCTGCAGTGTTGACAGCATAGTGCCACCCTTCATGGGACTACCATTATCTGAGTGCAGAACCAGTGGCCACTCCAAGGCTGCAATTCCCTGTTTGATACAGGCTTTAGTGATCATTTCTGATGCATGCTCAGCTGATTCGGTTTCATGAATTTCCCATGTAACAATCATACGACTAAAGATGTCTATCACCAGGTACAGGTAATAAAACTGCCCCCGTATCGGAGAGCGCAGATAGGTAATATCCCAGGACCAGACCTGGTTGGGTCCGGTAGCACACCAGGACGTTGGCTTATACCTGTTTGGCTTGGCAGCACTGCCCCGATGATGCTGTTGCCCTGTTTCCTCCAACACCCGGTAAAATGTCCTTTCAGACCCCATATAGAGACCTTCATCTAACAATGTGGGCACAATCTGGCTGGGCGGAAGGCTTTTGAACCGCTCGCTGTTACAGACGTCAACAATCGCCTGTCGCTCAGCTTCAGAAAACTTGTTAACCGGTTCTGGCCTGTCAGCATTTTTGCGATTATCTGCGCGCACGTCATCACCCTGCATCCAGCGTTGTACAGTTCTTTCTGTAAGACCAAGGGCTTTGCAGGCTTTTGACTGACGAGCCCCATCTTTAACTGCCTGTTTAATCAGGCTAACAGCATTTTGTCGATCCGGGAGAGAGACTAATCGTCCTCTGGCGCCCCCCAGATCTCTTGGGCCTTTTTTGTGAGTACCAGCAAGGCAGCAGTTTCTGCTAACGCCTTGTCCTTGCGATTGAGTTCACGCTCAAGCTTTTTGATGGTTTTCTTATCTTTTTTGTGTTCGTCAGACAGCGCCTTACGCTGTTTTGACTGACTTTCAGGCTGGACAGAAACACTGTTAATAAAGGCAGCCTTCCACTGCTGAATTTGTTCAGCAAACAGACCTTTTTTACGACAGTATTCAGCCATTTCTGCTTCATTTAACGCAGCCGTTTCAATGATTACGGCTAACTTGTTTTCAGTTGTCCATTGATCTGGATTCTTTCCGTCGCCCGGCACAGGCACTCCTTTAGATACTGCTTTCTTTCGCCAAGTGTACAGGGTCACATCAGAGATACCAGTCTCACGTACCAACTGCGAAACTGGCACATTATTGGGTGGCATCATCTTCTGAATGATGGACTCTTTGAACTCTTCTGAATAGCGGGCCATTGATTACTCATAGACCGCCCCCTGTTGAGATTTCTAATTTCAGGAGAGGCGACAACTATGCTGACACAGGGGGAGTAGACTTCGGCCCTACTGATATCCTTATCAACAACGCAGGCATTACACGCGATAAAACCATGCACCGAATGGACGTCGAACAGTGGGACGCCGTCATTCAAACCAACCTTGCCTCTTGCTTCAATACCTGTAAGGCCGTGATCGAAAATATGCGTTCCAGGAATTTTGGTCGTATTGTCAATATTGGTTCAGTCAATGGGCAGTCAGGCCAATACGGCCAAGTCAATTACGCCGCTGCAAAATCCGGTATACAGGGCTTCACCAAAGCACTGGCGCTTGAAAGTGCGGCCAAAGGCATCACCGTCAACGCCATCACCCCGGGTTATGTTGACACCGATATGGTTCGCGCGTTACCTGAAGCCATCTTGGAAAAAATCACCGATAGTATTCCCGTTGGTCGACTGGGTACACCTAAAGATATTGCCCGAGCAGCGGCCTTCTTAGTCAGCGATGACGCTGGTTTTATCACCGGTTCTACACTCTCTGTTAACGGCGGCCAACACATGTACTAATCGACAGTCGATACTTATTGATTCGCTGACACCTAAGTACCTCAATACTTTGGGGGGCATTAATTGGGAGGAGGTAAGGTTGGTAAACCAGAGTGATCACTTCGAGCAGCTATTCAGCAGCCCCCTAGTGAAAGAAGTAGCTGAAGGGTTCTTAAACCTTCTGGATAATAGTCTCTCCCATGCCATGCGAAACCGGCACGACCGGTTAACCCCCAAGGCTATCCTCGAAAATCTGATTAAACAGTGGCGAGAGCAACCCGTACAAATGGACGCAGCTCAACTGATTAAGCTTCAGATGGATTTTATGGAAAATCAGCGGCAGCTTTGGCAACAAGTTGGCCAGGCTTTTTTTAAAAAACAGACCCTGTCTCAATTTACTGACGAGGGCGAGCGCGACCCTCGTTTTCAGGATAGTGACTGGAACACAGAGCCTGTGTTTTACTTCTTAAAACAAGCCTATCTGTTAAACGCAAAAATGCTGGAAGATCTCGTCGAGCAGTTTGAATTTAAAGATCCCCAATTCAAGCAACAAACGAAGTTCTTCACCCGTCAGTTTGTCAGTGCTCTTTCACCTGCGAACTTCGCATACAGTAACCCGGAAGTTTGCCGCGAAATCCTTAAAAGCAAGGGCTCCAACTTACTAAAAGGCATGGAAAATCTAGTTCGTGACCTCAAACAAAGCCCAGCCGATGCTTTGAATATTTTGCAAACGGATCTTGAGGCTTTTGAACTCGGTACAAATCTTGCCGCCACACCAGGTGAAGTGATCTACCAAAACGACCTGATGCAGTTAATTCAATACACTCCGGATACCAAAAAATGCTTACAGCGACCACTGTTGTTTGTGCCACCGTTTATCAACAAGTACTACATTCTTGACCTCGATCATAAAAAATCGATGGTGCACTGGCTCGTTAAACAGGGTTTCACCGTCTTTATGATTTCCTGGGTCAATCCATCGGCGCAAATGGCTGATAAGCAGTTTGACGATTACATGCTTCAAGGTCCGGTGGCAGCTCTTGATGCAGTGGAAGCTATCACGGGAGAGAATAAGATCAACACCGCTGGTTATTGCGTTGGTGGTATGCTGCTGGCCACTACGCAATCATACCTGCAAAATATTGGCGACGAACGTATCAACAGCATGACATTTTTCACGACCCTTCTCGACTACGATGAGCCAGGAGAAATAGGTAATTTTATCTCCGAACAAATATTATCCCATTTAGAAAAAGAGACTGGCACTCATGGTGTGCTGGATGGTCGTATTCTGGGTATGAGCTTTAGTCTTTTGCGAGAAAATAACCTCTACTGGCCATTTTATATTAACAACTATCTCAAAGGGGAAACACCCTCCGCATTTGACATCTTATACTGGAACAGCGATGCAACCAACCTGCCCGCCAATACCTTTAACTTCTACATTCGCAACGCCTATCTCAACAACTGCTTTGTTGAGGCCGGTAGCGTGATCCTCAATGAGGTACCCATCAATCTGTCTACGATAAATCTACCCACTTACTTTGTAGCCCCTAAAGCTGATCACATTGTTCTTTGGGAAAGCGCCTACCAAAGTGCTCGCCGTCTTGGCGACGGAATCAGCCGACAGGCAGCCATGAAGCGCTTTATCTTAGCTGGCTCCGGCCATATTGCTGGCATTATCAACCCCGCTGAATCGGGTAAATACCCTTACTGGGCCTGCGACAGCAGTGTCGGCAATGAAAGTTTACCGGAAGATCCCCACGCTTGGCTGAACGAGGCCACCAAGGTGGAGGGCTCCTGGTGGTGCGACTGGTATCGTTGGCTGGCAGGCCTTTCAGGTGACAAAGTCGATGCTCAGAAAGTTGGGATACATCCAGATTTTCCAGCGCTGGAACCCGCTCCTGGTAGCTATGTAAAAGTGCGAATTTAAAACAAGGCTCTATTTGATTTCCGAACTGCTCTGCAGTGAAAATTGGATGTGGACCACGCAATGTAAGGCTTGAGGGCAAATTGCCGAGCAAAGCTCTGAGAGCCTTTAATGATAAGTGCTTCAGCCAGGTTCAATCTGGGAACAGTCTGTAATCCAATAAGAGCCTAAAACAATATCAAGATTGATATCGCCTGTAATTATTGACCAATCAGTATTCTCATTAATGCCACGATCCATCATAATCGTGGTTTTTTATGCTGTGAATTTATCCTCCAACGGGATATTGAGGGAACCGCTACTTTGAAGTTACCTGCTCCCTTAATGTTTTCTTCAACCTTCACCATGTAGGAGCTGGCTTTGATCACAATCAAAAAGTATCCCAACCGACGATTGTACGACACATCTCAGAGTCAGTACGTTAATCTTGACTATGTAAAATTATTAACTCTGGAGCATATTGACTTTGCAGTAGTTGATTCTAAAACTGGCGATGACATCACCAAGAGCATTCTCCTGCAGATCATCAGTGAACAGGAGAGTAGTAACGAGCAATCATTGCTTACAGATACGTTGCTGAAACAACTGATTCGTTTTTACGGCGATGATATGCAAGTTTTTTTACGTCAATACCTGGAGCAGAGTCTGAACCACTTCCTCAAGCAACAGGTAATTTCTCAAAAAGTGCTGGAAGCAGGATAATTTCGGTCAGTCGTCTATCCTCTCACCATGGCTTTTCTAGAACACCAGCAGTTACAACCTGAAGATCTACTGAGATTCATCACTCAGCAGCAAGAGCAGATCATTCAGCTCAAAGAGCAGATAGAATTGCTTGAAGCAGAGATTCGTCGTCTAAAAAAACTGCCCGCAAAGCCTGACATCAAACCAAACACCAAACCTCCCGATGATGACACCGGCAGCCCTGATGGAGATCCATCCGCTCCTGAGGGTAACGATGGAGCCAGCCCAGACACCTCGTCAAAGCAGAAGGTTAAGAAGCCCAACGAGAAAACCAGAAAGCAGCGTAAACAGCCCCGAAAGCCATCGGCGGAAAAATCCATACCCATTGCTGCCACTGATGTTCCGGAGGGATCAATCAGGAATGGAACCACCCCTTTTCATGTTCAGGAACTGACAATACAAACATCCAGTATTGAATATCTTTTAGAGCAATGGGTGACACCCGATGGACAAACCATTACGGCCAAACCGCCAGCCAGCCTTCATGGACATCATTACGGGCCAATGCTGCAGGCCTACGTTCTGCACCAGTATCATGGTTGCTCCGTTACCCAGCCAGAACTGCTGGACTGGCTATGGGACATTGGAATCTCTATTTCCAGCGGGGAACTCAGCCAGCTTCTGACGAAAGGACACGAGCAGTTCCATGCTGAGAAAGATGAGCTGTTGACTACAGGTATTCGCTGTTCAAGTTATATCCAGACAGACGACACGGGAACAAGGCATAAGGGGAAGAACGGTTACTGCACCATCATCAATAACGAGTCCTTTGCCTGGTTCGAGAGCACAGACAGCAAAAGCCGGGAAAATTTCGTAAGCCTACTGCACCGCCCATGGTCAACTTACACGTTCACCGACGATGCCTTGATCTATCTGGAAAAACTGGATTACCCCAAAAAGTGGCTACGCGTTCTTAATCCATACAGAGGCGTCACCTTCCTGAGCCATGAAGCCTGGGAAGAATGTATGAAAGACCTGAGACTAACTGGTAGACGGCGCCAGCAGGCCAGTGAAGCCATGATTTATGGCAGCCTGATACAGCATGGAGCAGGACATCTTACCACCTTCAGTGATGGGGCAAGGCAGTTCGACGTTTTCAAACACAGCCAGTGCTGGATACATGCAGAGCGAGGGCTGGCAAAAGTTCATCCGGTCAATGATCAGCAGGCCATGGCTCAGAAATGGCTTCGGACATGGTTCTGGGCCATTTACGATGACCTTAAAGACTTCAAGACAGAGCCAACTGAAAAAAAGGCAATAAAAGTACGACAGGGGTTCCAGGCGCTGATCCAAACCCAAACGTGCAGTGGGCTTCTTCAGGATGCTCTGTCAGGGTTGGCTGTAATCAAGGAAGAGCTATTACTGGTTCTGGATGACCCGAGCTTACCGCTGCACAACAACCTGAGCGAGAGTCAGATACGAGAATATGTTAAACGACGAAAGATCAGTAGTGGGACGCGAAGCGATTTGGGGCGGCAATGTCGCGACACCTTTGCCAGCCTGAAAAAAACGTGTCGCCTGTATGGTCTCTCTTTTTGGGATTATCTGAAAAGCCGACTAATGGGCGATGGGTTATTTCCGAGATTGAGTAACCTGATTGAGGAGGCTTCACGTCATCTTCCGTGTGGTGCTGCCAGCAGTTTTTGAGAAATTACGAAACAACTATATCCTGAAAAAGTTTCGGCGGATTCAACAGTGTCTACCGCTTGAAGCTGTAGACCATATTGTCTGGTTACGGCTTGCTGCACTATCAAAAACATATTATCAGTATGCGCCGAATTATTTTCATAAACCTTCCTGTTATTGGTTTCTGATGTATAGAGTCTTTTCCAGCCTAAACCGGCTTTAGAGCCATAAGTAGTTAAAAGTTTGCTTATGGATATTTTGATCGTACTATCAGGCAGACAAAGAAAGAGATCCTTAATCTATTATAAGTGGGTCTTGAACTAAAACGTCCCCAACCTATGAAGTATGTCAATATCACTGATGAAGCTGTTGTATTAACTTTGAAATACGCCAAGCACTACGGCCCTCTGAGGTGTATCAGGGAAAGAGCTCATGGTCTTCTATTGAGTAATCGAGGCTTTACCCTTGAGCAAATTGCAGAAATCCTTGAGATTAAATATCAGACCGTTTCCCAATGGATTGATGATTGGGAGGACTATGGTATTCGTGCATTGTATAAGAAACATGGTGGTGGAAGATCTTGCATATATGATGAATCTGAAGTGCAACGCATAAAAGAGTTAGTAGCAGAAGAGCCTCGTCGTTTATCGTATGTAAAATCCAAAATTGAGGATGAGACCGGTAAATCCTCATCAAAACTTACTCTGGCCAACATCGTAAAAAAGTTAGGACTGGTTTACAAAAGACTCCGTAAATCGTGCAAACATAAACGGGACGAAGAGCATTTCCAGCGTTGTAAAACTGCACTGAAAGACGCCCAGGAAGCTGAGCGCAAAGGGTTAATAAACTTGTTTTATTTTGATGAGTCCGGATTTACTCAAGAACCTTGTGTGCCATATGGCTGGCAGGAAAAAGGAAAGCAGCTCAGAATTCCATCAGTCAAAAGTAAGCGCATCAACGTGCTGGGCTTTATGAATCGGAGCTGTGAGCTGTTTCATTACCCTGTTGTGGGCTCTGTGAATAGTGATACAGTGATTGCAGCCTTTGACGACTTCGCAGAGAAAATGGAGGATGAAAAATACAGTTCAAATGACCGCTACACCGTAGTTATGGTGGACAATGCCAGTATTCATACCAGCAAAAAGTTTCGTGACAGAATCGCTGACTGGACTCTTGAGAAAAAGTTACTGATCTGCTTTCTTCCAACATATTCACCTGAACTCAATCTGATTGAGATCCTGTGGAGGAAAGTAAAGTATGAATGGCTCAATCTATTGTCAATCAAGAGTTTCACGGAATTTGAAAAGGAAGTTGAACGAGTGTTCGCTTCATTTGGAGAGAGTCATATGATTTCGTTTGCAAATACTAAATAATCGTTCAGTCAATTTATCCGAAAGCAAATTATCAACTACTTAACCTGTCACCAGAATAGTGTCGATAATATCCACTATATTGCTCATGAATGGATACGAACTCTTCACCGCTGTTAATTGCGGTGCTCCTGCCTCTTCCGATGAATAAAATGTAACGGCCATCAGTCCGCATCCCCCCGAATCTGTAGTGTAAAATCGTCGTTTGTTTCCGTACCTTGCCCTGACAGCACCGTCCGGCAAATCCACACCGGCGCAAGGCATCCATCCGTGTTAAAGCGGATAGCATTACCTGTTGCCCAACCGCTGCCCCAACCATCGGCTTTCAGGGTGAAATAAGGCACTCCCGCCTCCGGGTTAATGGGAGCGGTGTCTGTTGTTGTACTGCCGGTTGCTATGATCCCGAGCTTTTCCTCAACAATCTGAAAAGCGGTGCTGCTGGTAAAAATGATCGCCCACTTGCCATAGATAGCGCCCTTGTTGGTCACTTCCACCGGGTAGTTGATGGTGTTGTATTGGGCAGTTGTCTGGTCGCCTTCCCGGTAATCCGTCCAGTTTGGATCGCCGTTGTCCCATACCTTCTGGCTGAAAAAGTTTTTTACTCTCGCCTGAAGATCGCCATAGACCACCGCACTGCTAACCGAGGTTTCGGAGGCCGGTAAATCCCAAGGCACCGGGGAGATAATGGACAGGTCCCCATTAATCTGAACGTCGCTTAAAACGCTCATGTGCTCCACCCGATCTTTGATGGTATAGGGAGCCGATAGCGGATTGCTTTCCGCATCAATCAGGCTCAATGGATCGGCAAAGGTAACGGTGCCTGCCTCTCTATCGACGGTGTATTGATCGCTGGCCAGCAGAGCCCCGGCGCTATCTTCCACCACAATCTCAGCTTGATGATCCCTGTCCAGCGCAACAATTAAACCGGCATAAGGAGTACCAATATCGGTGCTATCGGTATGAGTAATAACCACAATATCCCCGGCTCGATAGATAGGCACTTTGCCATCGGGAGGCAGACGCACCGGATCGAGGCCGATCAATTCAGCATCCAACGGCAGACTGGTTTCCACCACGCAGTTGTAACGGACACTTTGCGGGATCACGTAAATCGGATCAGTACCATCGGTAAACTGAATCTCGCACCAGCCAGTAGTCACGTCGATGCTCCCGACCACTTCTGCGGTATCAAACTCGCCATTAAAGTCAGCTGTCGCCGTAATAATATCCCCGTTATCCACCCGCACCGCCGTTAGCTGCAAGCTGCCCTGACGGATTGGAGCGCCGGGAGTACGGAAGGCCACTGCATCGATCTTGAAGCCAACGCCAATGGTCGCCGCTGCCTGAATGGTGGCCGTGTTGACGGTGCCATCGGGATAGCTGGCCAGTGTCGCCATTCCCCCGCTGTAATCCACTCTGCCGACCTGAACACCGGCATTGGTTTCAGTACTCAGGTTTTTATAGAGGGAACCATCCCGGTCATAGTAGGTTTCACCATTCCATTCAAAGACCACGCTGCCGGGAAGCAAAACGACATTGTTTCATCAAGGGCAACAGATCAATAGTCAGCTCTGGCGAGGTAATGCTTTCGTTATACGGCGCATGACTCAAGTTGCTCGCCTGTGCAATGGCGGTAATAGTGCTGCCATTGAAGGTTTGGGTCTTGGTGGTATTGGTGGCCTCGACCTCTCTGACGTAACCGCTATCCGTTGCTCTCGAAACCCGCCATTCCGGATAGGTGTAATCCTGCAACGCCAGAATGGTAAAGGCACCTGTCTGGTAATCAATGGTCCCGGTCACCCCCCGCCAGCCTCCCGCTGTATCATCACTGACCTGCTTGGCGACGTTTCTGGTGGTTTCATAAGTTGTCCAGTCATCCTCCTGCCTTGCACCATTGGGAACGTTGGACAGCTGCTCGACCAGAAACTGCAGCTGGATAGAACCGGGCAGCAGGGGAGCCCCCGGAATAGTGCCGCTCATAACGCCCTGACCATCCACAGCCACAATGACCTCGCCACCGGCACTGGTGCCTTCCTCATAAGTCAGCTGTATTTCGGTGTCGCTATCGGGCAGGTTATCCAGCTTAAAGCTCAACTCGCCGGGAGCGTAATGGATCGCACCGCTACCATCCCCCGTCAGCAAGCCGTTGGCCTGATCGGTCAGGGTTTTATTCTCCCCGGAGGAAACATACGTCACTGTCATTGAGCCGGGTTTAATACCGGGCTTCTCAACGGTATGCCGGAAGGTCATATCATCCACCGGCACCGAGCCTGTGCGAATGGTTACCTCATCATCATTTTGCGCCACATAGCTGAATACAATGGCACTGTCCGGATCGGGCAGCGCATCGAGGGTAATTGCTGCCGAGCCGGTAGCAAAGAGAATGGTGCCGGTTCCAGAACCCGTCATCTGCCCATTACCGGGATCACGAATATCCTGCCATTTGCCAAGGGCGATATAGCTGACCACCAGTGTTCCCGGCCTTGGTTTGGCCTCGGCCATGTTCAGAGTGTAATTAAAGCCCCGGTTCTGACCTGTGACCGGGATAGCGCCACTGATCGCTGCTCCGGTAATCGCCACCGCTGGCTGATAGGAGGCATTGGCGGTTGCTGTGGTATAGCTGCTTGCTCGCCAGACGTTAATCTCCCCGAGCTCATAATCCACGGTCAGCTTGCTGTAATTATTGGTGCCGCTTTTATGGAGCAGACTGCCTGCGCCGTTATCTTCAAAAGTGCCGCCATCAAGCGACAGGGTCAGGGTTCCGGGCAAAACACCCCGCTGCAGGTAGGTGCGGCTCTGGTTACCGCTGATATGAACAAAGCGACAGCTAATGGATCGGTTACTGGCCGAGGTCGCCACCATCGTTTTGCCGGTATAGCCACCGTATTGATCCAACAACGGGCTTTCTACCTTGGCGCTCGGCACCAGTGGCGCATAAACGCTCTCGGCCTTAATCGTCAGATCGCCTGCGGTAATGTTGGTGCTCATTGACTGAATGCCATAGTAACGGCTGGTGTCGGCTATCTGTGTACGATGAATCGAACTGGTTTCTTCCTCCGGCTCACCTGGCACTGGTGGCGCTCCGACAAAGGTCGTCTCCAAGGGAGCACTGATCTCCATTTCCACCTTGCGCCGGTTAAAATCCACATACTCCTGCCCGTTGCTATAGGTAAAAGTCACAATGGAATGGTCAACAGCTGTGATGCGAATAAACTGGGTTGTTAAACCATCTGGTGTCGTGAGCTTATAGACTTCACCAATTTCAGGGATCGCCAATTCCTCCCGCTGATAGCCGACAATAGCTCGCTGTCCTTCCAGCTGATCGCCTACCAGTTCCCATGATGCCTTAATGCCGGGAACCACATAGCTCTCAATCCGGTCTCTGGCATCGAGGCGTTCATCGGTTTGACTGTCGGTATTGAACAGCAAAACACTGACATTTTTATCCTTGGGAGGTTCGGTCAGGATCAAATGGCTACCAAGATAAATATCATTGTTATCGGTGCTTATCCCGATAAACGCCTTCCGTAAAGCTACATCACCAATGGTGCGGTCGATCCGGGAAATATCCTGAAATAGATTATGGCTCTATTTTGATTACGAACTGCTCTACAGTGAAAACTGACTGTAGGTCACGAAAAACAAGGATTGGGCAACATTACCGGACAATATGCTGACAACCTTTGTAGATAAAGGGCTTCAGCAATGTTCAACCCAGTAGCAGTCTGAAATCCTACAAGAGCCTAGATTATTAACGTTGCCATCGATGACCTCGCTGCCAGTCACCCGACCGCCACCGTCTTCCTCATCCGTGAGGCGCTGGCTTTCGAAGAGTTTTACGTCGCTATTAGTAATAGCCATAGCAATTCCTTATAATTGGTTGACATAAATAAATGGTGAATGAGTGGCCAAAGGGGGAACTTTTATAAGAAAGCGTGGCCTAAATCTGTAATTTGATAGTTCAATAATTCAATGGATCAAATCAATCAACTTCCTTCATTCGATGCTTCTTTTTCTTATCTTTGTTCCAGCGCATTAGGTTTAGTAGATCAAGAACAGCAATTTGGTACCACCGAACAGCAGCCTATTTATCAAGGCATGCCAGTTCAAGTGCTGAACCCTATTTCTATTTACAATAGCGGACCAGGTACATATCAAAATGAAGCTAATCATTCTAATTCATTGAATAAATATAATATTGAATCTCTAACAAATTTCGATTTAGAAAACGCTCCTGGAACAAGTATTCAAGAGATACCACAATCCATCCTTGATGAATATGTTCCTTACCAGCCTGATTATGAACCCGTTAATGATGCATTATTACTAACACCAGATACTCCCTTTCAGCAGCTAATATCGTGGGACGAGCTTGAAATTAGAGAGCAAACAACAGCGAATCATACAAGCTCAGGTTTACAGTTAACTAATCTTTCTGCCGGAATTCATAGTTCACAAGATTTACGGCCAGTTGCTGTCGTTAGTCCGTTATATATGCATCAAGCTACAAGTGATAACCAAACAACCCAGGCAGAAGTTAATGTTGAGGGCAGTTCTTTACTTGCCGAGGGCAAAAGGGAGCGCGGCAGGTTGCGCCAAAGGGAGCTTCGCAAAGATCCCGCTTACGTCGAGCGAAAAAGGGAGCGCGACAGGTTGCGCCAAAGGGAGCTTCGCAAAGATCCCGCTTACGCCGAGCGCATAAGAGAGCGCGAAAGGTTGCGCAAAAGGGAGCTTCGCAAAGATCCCGCTTACGTTGAGCGAAAAAGGGAGCGCGAACGCGAAAGGGAGCGCGAAAGGGAGCGCCAAAGGAAGCTCCGTAAAGATCCCGCTTACCGTAAGCGCGAAAGAGAGCGCCAAAAGCAGTATCGTCAGTCAGTCAATTTAGCTAAAAACTCAGGTGATTTACCACTGACTTCTAATTTAGCTGAAACGACCCAGAGTTCAGGTAAAAATTCAGAAGGTACTGTCCCCGCTTTTCAGTCCTCAAGCTGAAGGAATATTTACAGTCCCGATCGCCCCCTCTCAGCCTTAGTGAACGGTTAGCAATCGAAGGGTAAGAAGGTATTGGTCGCTATCGTCCGGGTAGGCAAACGGCATAAGCTGTTGTGCCTCTACGGGAGCTCCATTAGAGCGATCAAAGATAACGGAAAACTGCCGGTTATCCGGGAGCGTCAACGTCATGGTTTTACTAACCGTCTCGGAGAGAGCAAACAGGCTCTTTACCGTCAGCCGGGAAACCCAACCGGCCTCGCCATTGCCAGAAAGAACGATTGGCCTTCCATAATTGAATTGCCCTTCCTGAACTAGTAAAGCCCCGGTCAGGCTGCGCTCGGTGGTTTGCTCTACCGGGTTCCATTCAAATTCATTAATCCAGAGCAGATCGTCCGGGAGGGTAATAGTATCCAGTTGCATCAGACCGTCCTCATGCCTGCATTTTTCAGGGCATCCAGCAGTTTGGTTTCATCCGATGAATCAATGCCTACATTGACTGCACCGCCGGGATATTCGAGCCGGATAACTTTCTGTGGAGTCGGCTGTGTGGTTCGGTTGATTGGAGCTGATGTACTCACCTGGCTTTCTTTAAGGGATTCTGCTTTCTCGTTATTAGCCTGCCGCCGACGCTCATTGTAAATCTGCTCACTGATCCGCAGGGCAGAGGTAATATTTTTGATCGCTTCCTGATCCCCTTTGGCAATGGCCTCGGCTTGCTGTGACTTCAGATCATCACGCTGACTTTGATAACGGCGCTTCTCAATATCGGATTGCCTGCCCTGCAATTCATCCAGCTCATCTTTCAGACTGTTCAGAGTATTTCGAGAGCTATCTCCCAAACTGGCCATATTTTGCTCTGCCGAGCGAATGGCATTATTGAGGCGGTCTAAATCCTGTTTGTTCAGGAGATTCATCGTATCAGCGGCTCGCTCGCCCTGACGGATAAAGCTTCTCGCTGTAGAGCCGCCGAGTTCATAACTCTCTAATAGTTCTTCGAGAGCGATCTTTTGCTCCAAGTACTGGCTTTTGACATAAGCAGCATTTTTCGCAGTCTCATTCATCCAGCTACTTATGCCAGTTACATCGAAGGTATAAGAGTGCTGTAGTTTATTGAGCTCTTCTCTGGTTTCTTCGAGTTGATTTTTAAGTTCAGCAATGCTGCTGATCGCCTGCTCGGTGTTGACATTGCCAACGCCATTCATGGCTACAAAGGCATCGTGCGCTGCACCACTCATGCCCTGTAATTCTGCTGTCAGGGTGTTGTAATGACCGGCCATGACTCCGGCAATAGAGGTCGCATCGGTCAGCGCTTCGGCCTGTTGCTCCCCAGCTTCCTCGGCGGTGTCGCCAACATTCTTTACGGCATCCTTGGTATCTTCCGCTTCCTCTTTAAATGACTTGAGCTTTTCCCGGCTCGCATCCATCGCCTCTGTGTATTCTTCGAGCGATAGCGTCCCCTGTGAAAAGGCTTCGGCAATAGTGACTCCGAGGCTGGCCAGTTCTACACGACTTTCAGCATCATTGACCTGTTCAATAGCATCATTTACATCTTTGGTAACTGTTCAGCACCCCCACATAAATCTGGAATTTTCTGATTTTTATACCATCCTCTTAAGCACCATTTTTCCACAATATTCGCCAGCATGATTCCAGAACTACCCGCAACTATGTCGGCTGAGATTCTCTTGAAAGAGAATGCAGAGCTGCGGATGAGAGTTGCCTGTCTGGAAGAGCGATGTCGAGAATTGGAAGAAAAGGTTGGCAAGAACAGTCAAAACAGCAGCAAGCCGCCATCGTCTGATGGTTATCAAAAACCTTGTAAAAACAGTAATTCTCCAGATCATTCTGACGACCTTTCCGCAGATAAAGGTACCGATCCATCGGATGAAAAACCCAATCCTAAAAGTCTGAGACAGTCTTCTGGTAATAAAGCCGGTGGAAAGAAAGGGCATCAGGGCACTTGTCTTAAACAGGTCGATATCCCTGACTATATTGAGTACCTTCCGGTTAAAGAATGCAATAAATGTCAGGCGTCTCTTCTTGATAGTGAGCCGGTCAAATATATTGAACGACAGGTGTTTGAACCAGGGAGACCGGGTGAATTTGAAGTAACGGCCCATAGAGCTGAAGTAAAAATCTGCACTTGTGGTTGTCGGAATCAGGCTGAATTCCCGGAAGGTGTTACCGCTGCCGCACAATATGGCTCAGCCACACAGGCTATGGCCGTCTATCTTAACCAATACCATTTCCTGCCTTTTAAGCGCGTGTCAGAGTATTTTAATACTCTCTATAAAATGAGTGTAAGTGCAGGCACTGTCGCCAATTTTGTGGCCAGAACCTATGAAAATCTGGCTTCTACTGAAGAGGTTATTCGTGACGCCTTGCGGGAATCGTCTGTTGCCGGAGCCGATGAAACGGGTATGCGGGCCGAGGGCTCTTTGCACTGGCTACACGTTATGCGGGATGAACAATGGACGCTCTACTACTTGTCTGAAAAGCGAGGTCGTGAGGCCATGGACACGATGGGCATACTGCTAACATTTGCAGGCGTTCTGGTTCATGATCATTGGAAATCCTATTTTGCATATGCGGCAACTCACGTACTTTGCAATGCCCATCACCTGAGGGAGCTTTTGGGTGTTGTTGATAGGGACAGCAATCAACTGGCGTTGCGATTGATGAAGCTACTGAGGCTTTCCTGGCATTACTGCAAGGGCTTTAAGACCATAGGTATGCTACAGATGCCAAGTGTTGTCTGTGAACGAATCGAGAAGATTTATGACCGGTTGCTTCAGCGGGCTCTAATGAAAGAAGTCGTCTATATGGAGAAGCAACGAGAGGAGCTTAAGCGCAAGAAAGTCAAGAATACTAAAGCTTACAATCTCTTCAAACGACTCACTGAGTTCAAGGCTGAGACACTGCGCTTCATGTCAGATTTTACCATTCCCTTCGATAACAATGGCAGTGAGCGGGATGTTCGAATGGCCAAGTTAAAGCAGAAAATCTCAGGCTGCTTCAGGAGTGCAGACGGTGGTTCTATGTTTGCACGGATTCGCAGCTATTTGTCGTCTGCCAGAAAACAGGGAATGGACATATATCAATCACTTCATAGAGCTGTTCGGAATTACTGTAATATGCCTTTGCTCAGTGCTGAATAGTTACTTACTGTTTTTACAAGGTTTTTGATAACCATCAGACGATGGCGGCTTGCTGCTGTTTTGACTGTTCTTGCCAACCTTTTCTTCCAATTCTCGACATCGCTCTTCCAGACAGGCAACTCTCATCCGCAGCTCTGCATTCTCTTTCAAGAGAATCTCAGCCGACATAGTTGCGGGTAGTTCTGGAATCATGCTGGCGAATATTGTGGAAAAATGGTGCTTAAGAGGATGGTATAAAAATCAGAAAATTCCAGATTTATGTGGGGGTGCTGAACAGTTACCATCTTTGAATGCAGCAACCATCGTATCGGCTGCATTCTCTGTCTCGACTTTGTAACGATTCTGTTCCTCACGAACCATATCCCAAGTGACTTTGCTCTCTTTACGGATTTTTACCTGTGATTTTTTATGCTCCGCTGCAAATGACTCATACATACCTACTAAAGCGTCTTTTGCGTCTTTAGCATCCTCGACAACTTCCTTGGTAAAGGCCGCTGCTTGATCACGCATTAAGTTTGCAGTTTCGGCAAACTTCTTTTCTAGCGTTTCCAGCCCGGTTACTTCAAAGATTTTCTGCCAGCCATAAGTAATGGTTGCTAGTACATTGAGAATACCTGCTGCAAAGCCTTTTACTGCGCCAGTGAAGGTATTGAAAAATAGCTTGGCTGCATTGCTAGTAAACTCGAAAGCGGAACGCATTGCTCCGAGAGTATTACTGATGTTAATGAAGGCATTTTGAACACCAGTTATAAACTCATCAAAAGTAATGCTAGATAGTTCTCGTCCAAAAACACAACCAATTGAAAACTGTAGATTTTATCCTGAAAAATTAAGTGGAGCCCTACTGCTATCTGGCGACTAAACTTCCCAAGAGCAAGAAACATAAGGGATTGCCAAAAACAGAGGACTCCAAATGCGCAAAAAACGCAACCCGCAGTGTAGTATGGAACTCCATTACGTACCTCATGAAATCTGCTCCCAGCTTTCCGGTATCTCGCAATGGCTTGACGCCCATCCACAGTTCAATGACTGGATTTATGAGGACTTAAGTTCTGGTGATAAACAGAACACTGGGCGGAACGGACTATCAGCAGAATCCGTTCTTCGTGCGGCACTCCTGAAACAGTATTTGAATTGTGATTATGACTACTTGTCGTTTGTTTTGATGGACTCCATGCTCTTTCGAGACTTTTGTCGCCTCGAACCAAACCAGCGCCCCAGTCGCTCCAGTTTGCATGGGCTCATCAGCCTTCTTACTGCATCTACATGGGAACGGATTAATAACTGTCAGCTAATGACCGCTAAAGATCCTGTCTCTTGATCACAAATAGCTACCTTGTTCTATCATTTCTCACTGATAAAACAGGTCATGCTTCCACTTTCTCCTAAACCATGGTCAGAACTAACTTTTGGATGTGCTGATTTGGGTGATACTCGACGTACAAAACGACTTGTCAAAGTTGCTGCCGAGCTTTCAGCTCATACCGGTAATTCTTTGTCATCTTCATGCGAAGGTTATACCGCACTGGTAACTGGAGCTTACCGGCTGATTGAGAATGAGGCCGTAAAGCCTGAAGCAATAGCTGAGGCAGGCTTTCAGGCAACTGCCAAAATAGCGAGACAGTCTCGCCTACTTCTGGCTCTCGAAGATACAACAACCCTGGGTTATAAACATGCTGTCAGATCCGAGCTTGGTGATCTTGGAGGTCCTGAAGGCTCTAAAACCAGAGGATTCCACGTCCACTCTGTCTTCTTGGTTGATGCGGATACAGAGCGAAGCATTGGGCTTATTGATCAAGAACGATGGGTTAGAGAGGACGTTCAGCGGGGGAAAAAGAACCAACGTCGTCAGCTACCTTACGAGGGAAAGGAAAGCTTTAAGTGGCAAAGAGCCTCTGAAAACACAGAACAAAGGATGGGGGGTAAAATGCCTGACATCATCAGTGTTTGCGACCGGGAGGCGGATATATACGAATATATGCACTACAAACTGGATAACCGACAGCGGTTTGTTGTAAGAGCTACACAAAACAGAATCCTGGTGGATGGCGAACTCTTATTATTTGATTCCTTAGCTCAGACTGAAGTGTTGGGGAAATATACGATAGTGGTTCCTCAAAAAGGAGGTAGAAAGAAGCGAAAGGCAACGCTGCAGGTCAAAAGAAAGAAGATGACAATACAGGCGCCGCAAAGGCCAGGCGGCAGGCCGGAACCGGTAACTATGAATATTGTGTCGGCTGAAGAGATTGGCAATGACTCCGAAGACCGTTTGCACTGGGTACTATTGACAACTGAAGATATTGAAACATTCGAAGACTGTCGCTCTATCATTCGATTTTACGAGCTCCGATGGCGAATAGAAGAGTTCCATAAGGCTTGGAAATCGGGAGCAGGAGTAGAAAGGCTTCGTCTGCAATCTCCGGATAACATTGAACGACTTGCGGTCATATTAATGTTCCTGATTACCACCGACCCTACGTCGTGAGCCAACTGCTATAATAAACGTCGATAGTCATGTGTTTTGGAGGTAAAACTGATGTGTAAAAACACCATTCAGTTCCAAAAAGGCCTTGGCATTATGCAATTTCTGGCTAATTACGGCAGTGAAGAGCAGTGTGAGAACGCGCTGTCCTCTTGGCGCTGGCCAGATGGCTTCCAATGCCCGAAGTGTGGCTCCCGCAGTTTCTGCAAGCTTCACCGGAAAGCTGAATTCCAGTGCAATTGCTGCCGTTGCCAAACCTCGCTTACCAGTAACACTATCTTTGACTCAACAAAGCTGCCTCTAGCTACCTGGTTTCTGGGTATCTATCTCGTCACCCAGAATAAAGCGGGGATTTCTTGCCTGACGCTTCATCGACAACTTGGCATTTCCTACAATGCCGCATTGCGCATGAAACACAAACTCATGCAGGTCATGATGGAAAGAGATAACAGCTGGCAGTTGAGTGGTTTTGTTCAGATTGATGACGCCTATTGGGGCGGAGAGCGCCACGGAGGCCGCCGGGGCAGAGGCTCAGAGAACAAAGCCCCCTTCGTGGCCGCAGTTCAGACAGATGCTGATAACCACCCTATCTACATGAAGTTCAATGCCGTTGATAACTTCCGGCGAAAAACCATTCAGGAGTGGGCAGAACATGCCCTGAAAAAGGGTGTCCGGGCCGTCAGCGATGGCTTGTCCTGTTTCCGGGGTATTGAAGATGCCGGATGCCAGCACACAGCCATCATTACCGGTGGTGGGCATGCATCCATGGAGAATGAGTTGTTCACCTGGGTAAATACCATGCTGGGAAACGTGAAAACAGCGATTACCGGTACTTACCATAAGCTCGACCCCAAGCATCTGGGCCGTTATCTATCAGAGTTCAACTATCGGTTTAACCGGCGTTTTGATATGCCTTCAATGATCTCAAGGCTAGGTCGGGCTGCAGTCAATACAGCACCGATGCCGGATCGACTTCTCAAACTGCCAGACGTCCAGTGGAAACCGGGTTAGCCATCAACCGATAATTGAAAGTCAGTTGACGTATTAATATCATTATTTCGAATGATGATGTGGGTCTTTGCTTGTTCGGAGCGGTTATGAAACCGAATTTAGTTGATAATCTGGAGAACAAGCCGTCATGATGCCTGCTCCACCGGTAATACTGGAGAGGTTCTATTATTTCTTTACCGGGTTATAGACATAAAGAATGAAAAGCTGCACGTATATTCTTAAATTATCTTTCCCTGTGTCATGACGTACGATCAGTGGTAATCAGGTTAATGTTTGTCGCTGTCAGACTAATGCAAATCCGTGAAGCATTAATGTTACCGAATGACAGGCAGCACAAAGACAGAAAGCTTTGGAGTGAAAAAACACTCGCGAATGAGGTGGTCAGTGATGATGAATGGCAGGTTCTCTGGCTAACCTATGAAAAAAAAGCGTTGCCCGATAAGCCGCCAACAGTCACTTGGCTGCTTCAAACGATTGCTCGGCTTGGTGGTTGGGGTGATTCAAAGCATACAGGGCAGCCCGGCTGGTTAGTGGTATGGGAAGGCTGGGCGAAATTGCAGGATCGGGTAAAAACCTGGCAGATAGCCCGGCAGTTCAGCGCTGGAGAGATGTGATCAAGAGTCAGCTAAAGATCAGGGTATTGAAAAAGGGCGCACTGTGGCTATTGACAGCACAGTCACCGAATCGGATATCAAACCTCCTTGCGACAGTGATCTTTTAGCCAGTTCCGTTAAAGAAATTTGTCGGCTGCTGGAACGGGGACAAACACTGACAGCGACACCGCTTTATGAATATACCCATCACAACCGAGCCGTAAAAGATGCGGCCAGAAAATGCATCTACGCTGGCAAAGAAGAGCGGCATCAGCATTATAAAAAACTGCTGCAGTTGACCCGAAAATCCCGGAAGGTACTTATCGAAGCTACTGTCACGCTAGCAAACGCCCGTCAGCAGGGGCAGTGTCTCCTGGCTGATGATGCCGACAAGTGGCAGGCCGATGTGGATCACCTGTTACCCCTGGTGGATGCAATAGTCTCCCAGACAGAGCGCAGGGTCTTTAAGGGTGAAAAGGTGCCAGCCCAGGAAAAAGTGGTTAGCCTGTATGAACCCCATACGGATATCATCGTAAAAGACAGGCGGCAAGTACAGTATGGCCATAAACTGAACCTGGTTCAGGGAAAAAGTCGATTGATCCTGGACCTGGTTATTGAGGAAGGTAACCCAGCGGATTCGGACCAATTCATTCCGATGATGGAAAGACAAAAAGAAATTTATGGTCGTGTACCTCGCCAGACAAGCGGTGACGGCGGATACGCGTGTCGCGCTAATTTGGAAAAAGCCAAGGCCATGGGAATCAGCGATGTAGCTTTTAATAAGAAGCGCGGACTTGAAGTCGAAGAGATGACTAAAAGTCAGTATGTGTATAAAACGCTCTTTCGCTTCCGGGCAGGTATTGAAGCGGGAATTTCGTGGCTAAAGAGATGTTTTGGGCTATCACGTTGCCACTGCAAGGGTTCTGAGCGTTTTGATTCTCATTGCTGGTTATCGGTGGTCTGTTACAACCTGGTGATTCTGGCCAGACACCCGGCACCATCCTGATAGCCACCTCCACGCTACATGAAAGTACCTTTCCAGCATGGTGGGAGGATGTTTTCTGCCTGCTTTTCGCGTTTTTCTCCAATATCCGTCCCAGATTAGAGAAAAAAAGGGAAGAGTTTTTGCGGCTCTCTGGAATTTCAGGAAATATCAAAACGAACGTACAATCTAATTATGATTGCCTGATGCGTTTTTGGACGAGAACTAGATAATGAAGCCCGAACCGACCCTGCCATGCTGATAAAGCCATTACTGATCGTTTTCGCAAACTTCGCCAAACGACCATCTTCAACCATTTTGTCCCACTGCTCACTGAAATCCTTCATCAACTGGCGTACATAGGATGACCAGCCAGCATCGGCAATCGCCTTTTTAAACAGAGTCCAGCGGTCAATCAGGTTTGATAACAGACCTGAATAAAGTTTCATATTGTCGGCGGCTGCACCAATCGCCCGACTGCCCATTTCCTCCATGAGCTTTTTGATAACATCGGTGCCGAGTTTGCCTTGTTCTGTTAACTTTCGGAGAACGGTTACATTCTCACCCGTTACCTTAGCGAGTATTTCCCATACGGGAACACCAGCCTCAATTAACTGACGGAGTTCTTCGGCCTGAAGTTTCTGTTTGCCCCAAGCCTGACCGAGTGCGAGGCTTATCCTGCGGAGTTTTTCAAAGTCACCCCCGAGCATACTGTTGGTGTCAACAATCGCTTGGAGTGATCCGTCCATCGGATCGAGGCCGAAGTTCTTCAACATCGTAAAGGCTTCAGTCACCTGGGCGATTTGCAACGGTGTATCACGGGTAAACTGCTTGATCCATTCAACTGCCCGTTCGCCTTCAGAGGCACTGCCCATAATGGCGTTTAACTGGATTTGCAGGCGGTCAAACTGATCCCCGGTTTCGAGAACGCCCTGCATGGATTTTTTCAGGCCAATAAACGCAGCCGTTGCCGTAACCAATCCGGCAAGACGACCGGTGAGCCGGTTAATGCCATCGGATGCTTTATTCGCATTTCTGGCAACGCCGCTTAATCCGGCTGAACGCATAGCCCGAGCGGTTTCTTTTACTTTGGCCGCTGCCTTCTGGTAAGCGGCCGCTGTCTGGCTGATAGCAGCCGTAATATTTTTCTGTTGGCCAGCGAGATTCTTTGTGGATAAACCGGCTTGCTTGAGACTTTGCCGGAGATCATAGAGCTTTTCCCGCTGATCCTGATAAGCTTTGCTCGCACGAGTGACAGCTGTCCGGGCAGTAAGGAGGCTGCTCGACAGTGACAGGGTGTTTTTCTGTGCCTTGTTATAATTACGGGTTAGCTGATCCAACTCTTTCTGCTGGCGCTGGTATTCCCGGTTGGACTCTTTGACTGCTTTCTTTGCCGCTGATACGGCCTGTATTAGCGTCTGCGTCGGTTTTTTTGTCTTGGCTAGTTGAGTACTTAGACGCTCTAAATCCTTCTCTTGTCGTTGATAAGTCCGGCTCGCTTCGGCTACAGACTTTTTGGCGGACGTAACCGCCTCTTTTAATTCTCTCGTCGGCTTGGAGGCCTGTTTGTACTCTTTTGCCAGCCGATCTACTTTCGCCTCGGCTTCCCGGAAGGCATTGCCAGCATTACGAACAGCTTTTGTCTGCTTCTGAAAAGCAGTCAGCAGCGCACTCTGGTTTTCTAGCGTCGAGAGCTTGTCCTTGAGCTCTTTGGCTTCCGCTTTCAGAACATCAAGGGAGTCAGCGGATTTTTTTACGTCCTTGGAGAGCAAATCCTTTGCTTTCAGGACTAAGCGAATAGCTGATTCTTTGATATTGGCCATAGTGCTTTAATTCAAAAAAAGCCCCTCGAAAGGGGCAAAATTGCAGGAAACAAACAGTGGATTACTGCGCCAGATCAATCTGCATAAAGGTACTGAGGCCGGAACCCTCAATGGTACTGTCTGCGAGTACATCAAGATCGAGGGCGATAGCGGCAAAGTCGTCCGAGATAAAATCAAGGTTCTGGACCGGCGAGAACTTCACCCGATGAACCCGGATATTAAACGGCTTGCCATCCTGTGCATCGTTGAGGCCTTCCATAAACAGGACAAACTCTTTACCCGATTCAATCAAGGCCTGAACCATATTGGTCGCCAGTGGTGTATAGCTGGCCTTGATTCCCTGATTATCAACGCCGCCACCTGAAAGAACCTTGATACCGGATTTAGTCAGTTCATAGTCATCCCCGGCAGTCAGTTCGGTATTCAAACTGTCTTTGATCGTAACCGGCTGTGACATATCGGGAAGCTTATCGAACGGGATAAGCTCATCAGCAACACCAAAGCTGGTGTGAGGCTCATCAGTAACCGCAGTGGTTGAACCGGCAGCGACCGAACCACGGAGCGCCATCGACAAGTTATTAGCGGTAAAGTCATGTGCCGTGAGGCTCGCCGAGATAGAGGAAATCCGGCTGATGGTGTTGCGATTACCACCGCCACCGAGATAATTTTTCAGTTCCTTTTTATCTTCCTCGAAACTGAATTGAAACTGGCTGACGTTACCCACCGGCAAAAGGGGAGCGGAACCATCGGCAGGCTTGAGGTAAATGGCACCTGCGCCGATAAAACTGCGATCTACACTAGACATGCTGAGTCTCCTTGTTGGCAAGTCTTAGGGGTTAAAGAACAACATCAATTTGCAGCGACATATCCGCAAAGGACAGATGAGCATTGCTCGGTGCAATATCGAAGTTGGCTAAGTTACCGTTAATGGTTGGAAGCACCAATGTTCAGTAATTCTGCTGATCAACCGGCCAACAGTTAATTTTTTTGCTGCCGTCAGTTCTCGCCTCCAGGCCAGATAATGGGGAAGGTAACGAGTTGCAACCCCTTGGAATACGCCGCCAATCCAGCGTTTTAAATGACTGTGATAAGAATTTACAGTCTGGATGTGGTAGATGCCTTCAACAACATGTTGACCTGCTGATGTCACCAGCTCCTTGAAGACAAATCCAAGCTTGTCAGCAAGTTTTTCGTGAGCGAGGTGTGCATCCGCACAGACCGTGGCCTGTATCGATATGCGGCCATTTAAATGCCTGCACAATTCATTAGCACTTTCGTTTTCTAATACACCGTCAACGGTATTTCGATTACGGTCCCGAGCCACCATTACCGGGACTTTTCGGGCTTTGTTGGGATCATTACCCCGCTTCGGGTTGGCCGTGGAAGGCCTTCTCTTTGCCCTTTGAAGGATTCACGGAAAAATGTTTCATCAAGCTCAGTAATGCCACAAAGCTCTTCTGCTTGATCATTATTAATCACTTCAAGAAAGCGGTGACGCCAGCGGAACGCAGTTTTCAAGTCAATGGCATTCTCAGCAGCAGCTGGTCGCAAGACCATAGAGTGAGTCATACCTGCGAGGTACTTGTTCCATTTTTCAGGGTGCCTGAGCCTTGCCAAAGGCGTTCCACTAAAGGCGTTTTAAACGTTGAGTCGCAAGTCTTGCAGTGGTAGCGCTGTCGGCCATTTCGTATGCCCCAGCGACCAACGCTATGGCTTTTGCATTTGGGGCACCTGGGGTTTTCGGCAAATTGGGCAAGTATGCTCTTTTCTACGTCAGGTGTTGCATTATCGTTATTGGGTATAGATTCACTGTAAACAGGTTCAGAGTCAGTGGTTTCTACTACCTCGGTAACCTCTATTTGAGTACTAAGGAGCGAGTTGTTAAGAATGTCTCGCTGTTCACTGGTTAATGTTGAAATGGAATCAATAAAATTCTGGAAGAGTTCAGATTGCATATCACTCCCCTACAACGTAGATTTTATGGGAGTTTAGCTGATTCAACCATTAACGGTAACTTAGCCATCGAAGTTGGTTTCACTGAAAGTCATGGTTCTCGCTTCAGGCGTAAAGCGTTCCCCGGTTGTGAATAACTCACGAATGGAGCGAGTAAGGTCAATGAGGTTGTAAGTGGTGTCATTGTTTGTTTTGGCGACTGCACTGATATTAAATTCCATGCGGTATTTTGCTTTTGTTCCCTGCCGTTGTTCTTCGTTGATGGATTCTAACTGAACCAATATGGCAGGAAGCTCTAAGTCCTGTTCCTGACCGATAGCGGAATAGCCGAGTTGGGTATTGGGAGCGACTTGTTTTAAATGCTCTATCAGTTTTTCAATTACCAGACTTTCGGGGTTCGACATTGAAGGCATAATTTAATTCCTGATGGAGCAGGGTTGAAAAGCGTTCAAAAATTTTCGGCTGCATCGTATTGAGCGCCGCTTCTGCTGCGGAAAAAATCTTTACGGACTTCTTTTCGATGGGAAGCCCCATCCACATCCAACGGCCTGATCGTTGGGATTGTTGATAACGGTGCGCCCATTCTCTTTTACGGTTGAATACAAACTCTCTCGGTGAATTGACCGGTTGCATCAGGAAGGCACTTTGCCAGAAGGAATGTCTGCCGACCTGAACACCTCTTGGGGTTTGTCGGGCTTTACCGAACTTGTGAGCACCGACCGGGAAAGTTCCTATCCAGACGATAAGATATTGGGAATCACTCTTTGGTCTGCTCAGTGTTGTTTTAACCCGGCCAAACTCTTTAAAAAGTTTCTGTGTAATTTTCAGCTGGCTTGCCAACTCTCTTAATACTTGCCGCTCGACCCATTTGCTTAATTTTCGCATGGTGCGTTGAATGGCTAATTCAGTTTTCTTTGGGGAGTGCTTAAACAGTGTTGTCAGTTCTTCAATATCCCCGCTGACTTCCTGCTCAATTAGCATAGATATTCCATTGGGCTAAATAACCATCGTCTTTTAGTTTCCGATCCACTTCATAAGTGCTGCCATTGGCCAATACCGTATCCCCTCGCTTGAGCCGGATAGCGCTATCGAGTGACAACACGGTAATCTCTCCCGCTACTGCCTCATACTGGCCAATTTCAACCACCTGTTGCTTGATGATCCCGAGGGTTTCCAGCGTTGAGGTATCAGCGAAAGTAATAGAAAGGGACTTCCCAAACGTCGAAAGGATTGAGTGACCCAGTTGCTTGAAAGCTTCGTCCATAAGGGCAGTCTCCATAAACAGGAAAATAGGCTGGCCATAAAGACCAGCCGTTAGCGATTAGCTCATAGTGAGCTTGATAACCGCCCTTGGCTTGAGATTGATCGGCAGTGGGTTTGATTGGGTATGAACAAGCACGCCCTTATCAAAGTCCATGACCTTCTGCTTGGCATAGCGAGGGAGGCCGATGGTGTTTACAGTCTCAATGAAGTCTGCCGGAGCGAACCAGGTTCTAAAGATGTCAGCATCTTCCGGGTAGAGATACGCTTCATTGTCTGCGACAAAGTCCTGACCGCTGACCGATCCACGGTATTCTTCCCAGTTAATGTCTGCGAAGCGGAAAGTACCTTTCGGATCGTTGCGGAGGGCTTCACCATCCTGCCAACGCTGGTAAGCTTCTTTGACCGACTTGTGATTAACAAGGGCATCAAAGAAGTCTTTGCCGACAAATGCCCGGAGGCCGGTATAAGGCTCTGCACCCATGGCATCATCGACCAGCCTGCGAGCCTTGGTAGACTGCAAACGCACATCAGTGGTGGTACTGCCAAAGTTAAAGTTGTGAGTCTGCTGACTCACGCCAAACTCATCAAAGAGGTTGTAAAGTACAGTACTTCCATCACCGTCCAGAATCTCGCCCTTGAGCGCACCCATACGCAGAAATTCAAGCGTCACTTCATGATTGGCATTCATACGAGCGAGGCGTTGGTTGATTACTGCCTGAACCCCCTGCATTGCATCTTCACTGCCAAACTGGCGCACGTTCTGCACTTCAGCCGCCATGATGGTGCTGTCGTGTGGAATGTGCGGGATAACGAAGCTGCGCATCTGGCGCTTGTCACCGACAGCCTGAGTTGCCGGAGCACCACGCTCGGAAGAAGGCAGCAGACGCAGAACGCCATTGACGCTTTCAACCACTGCGGTTGTAGTGTTGATACCACTCTCCCGGAACAGGCCGAGCTCGCCCAAACGACCGGGCTTATAGTCCATCTCATTGATGGTAGCGGTCAGGCTGGTGAGGCTGAACGCATCATCGTTAAAAATATCCATGAAAGCCATGCTATCTCTCCTTAGACAGAGATTGTTTTAAAAGGGAAGTACTGCGAAAGGTTGGGATTAGGAATTGCGGATAATGATATCCAGACCGGCAAGCTCACCGACCGCAGTTGCTTTCTGCTCGTCGGTAATACCGGCAGGCCATACGAGCAGGCTATCCACGACCTCAGCGAGTCGGGCAATAATCACCCCGTTACCACCGGAGGCATCGGTTGTCTTGCCAGCGTAGAGAACACCGGCAGCGGTTTCAGTACCATTGGCTGCGGCAGGATCGAGGGGCTTGTAGTCGCCAGTAGCGGTTTCCTTGCCAACCACGGTCCCGGGTTCGAGAGCCAGGTTAGCAGCAATGGCAACCTGCTCACGGCTGATGCTGTTGTTGCCTTCGGATACCAGAAACTCAGCAGTGTACGCCGATTCAGTTTTTACACTCATCGTAATAGTCCTTGGCTCTATTTTGATTACGAACTGCTCTACAGTGAAAACTGACTGTAGGTCACGAAAAACAAGGATTGAGCAACATTACCGGACAATATGCTGACAACCTTTGTAGATAAAGGGCTTCAGCAATGTTCAACCCAGTAGCAGTCTGAAATCCTACAAGAGCCTAGTCCTTTTATGGGAGGATGAAAGGGAGGGTTATGCCCGGTTACGCTTGCTGTAGATAGCCTGCGTGTCGATAGCGTTGGTGGTCTGCTTCCTGCCCTGCTGTTCGGGAGAGAGTGAATTGTTGATACTCTCATCATTCTCGGTCAGCAGATCAAAAAGCGTGTTTCTCACTTCATCAGCGGATTTGTTTTCCTTGATAAAGCTGGTTGCCATATCCGGCTTGTTTGCCGCCTTGCAGTAATTCTTAATCGTTGCAAAGTCAGCCAGCTTAGCCCGGACTTCATTTTCTGAAAGGCTCTCTTTCAAGAACGCCTCTGTCTTTTCCGGGTAGCCAGCTTGGTTACACAGAGAAGCAATAGCCAGAGCATCAACTTCAGGTTTCTCATCCGTTGAGGCTTCCGGTTCTTTTTGCTCTGGCTCTGGTTTTTCCGACACCTTTTTATTTTCCGGTTCAGGCTGCTTGCCAAACCCGGCAGGTGCATTGGTAAAGCGGGAGAGGTCAAAGCAGGCAGCGGCTTTAACCGGCTCATCAATCTGATCAACCAACCCAATGTCCAGCGCCTCTTTAGCGGTAAACCATGTTTCCGCTTCCATGAGGGCTTTCATTTCGTCGATGGTTTTCCCGGTTCTGGCGGTATAGGAAACGGCGATACTGTCTGCAATTTTGTCCATGACCTCGGCGGTTTTACGCATGGCCTCTGCGTCACCCTGCGCCCAACCATACGGGTTATGAATCATCATCATGGCATTTTCAGCGATAGTGACCGTGTCGCCTGCCATAGCGATAACACTGGCAATGCTCGCCGCCAGTCCCTCGATGCTGATATGAATGCTGGCCTTGTGTAGACGGAGAGCGTTATAGATTGCAATGCCCTCGAATACCATGCCACCCCGGCAGTTGATACGCACATTAATATCAGAGGCTTCGGTATTCCTGATCTGATCGACGATGCTCTGTGCCGAAACGCCCCACCAATCATCAATGTCGTCATAGATGAATAGTTCAGGGGTTTGACCTGCTTCGTTCTTGAAGGCAAACCACTGGCGATTATGAGCCATAGTATTTCTCCTTGTAGTTCATGAGCTCCAAAATATTTGGATACTTGTTTTCATCCGTGGCTTTGATGAAATTGATCGCATCATCAAACTGGGTTTCACCATAAAGGTTGGCAATGTTTATGGTGTGGGTTCCTCTCCGCTTGCCTCTCGGTGTTTCATAAATAGGCGATAGCGGATAAGGGCGAATGTATTGCTCGGTATACCGATTGCTCCATGACCGGATAGGGAACAGCTGCCAGATACCGTTGGCATTCTGGTATCGCTTACTTTTGATGGTGTTCCCATCGTCAAGGCGACGACCATAGGTGACCATTTTCACCCGGTATTTTTCAGCAAACTCTTTGATGCCTTCACGCTGAAAGATTCGGAACCAACGATTTTTCCTTGCTGATGTCACCGGAAAAATGAACTTTGGATTCTTTCTTAAAAAATCCATGCCATGTTTTTTCCGTTCAATAAAAATCAGTGGCAGGTTGAATTGGTTGCAGTAGCTTTCGATAAATGCCAGATGACAGCAGTAATCGAGTTCTCTGTTGATAACCGCCACATGAGGGAAGCGATAGCCATTTTTTAAAAGGTATTGGCTTACGGCCACCGAATCT
This sequence comes from Endozoicomonas sp. SCSIO W0465, assembly GCF_023716865.1. Lineage (NCBI taxonomy): Bacteria > Pseudomonadati > Pseudomonadota > Gammaproteobacteria > Oceanospirillales > Endozoicomonadaceae > Endozoicomonas > Endozoicomonas sp. SCSIO W0465. Next base: position 1,793,849 of record NZ_CP092417.1, on the reverse strand, counting down.
TTGCCACCGCTAAACGCCAGTATCCTTGTTAAGTCCATCGTTCACTTCCTGACGTTCGGATTCCCTCGCATCGCTGTCGTATTTCAGTTCCAGCCCATCAGAACGCCGGTTATCCGCTGCAATTTCCTCATCAATCTGTTCGCTGTCATAACCGAGTTCACTGACCACTTCAGAACGGGATTTGAAGCCAGACCGAACGGCCATCTTCTGTGCCTGCATATCCTGAACCGGGTGCATGTATGGCCAGCCGTGGGCAATCCACTTAACCCGTCGATAGTCACGTTGTCGGCCTTGGTAGTCAGGGAGGCTGACCGAACCATTCAGCACCGCCATATCGAGCCAACGGTTCCAGACCGGGCGACAGAATTGAAAGATGATCTGGTTATGCTGAATCTGCTGAATGCGTCGGCGGAACTCATTAATGATCAGGCGGAGCGCCCGATCACTCACACCGGCCATATCCCCGGAAAGAATCTCGTAAGGAATACCAATGCCAGCCGCTATCGCCATAAGCTGCTGCTTCATAAAGTTCGGGTAATCCGCAGCGGTTCCCGGAGGGCTGTTGAACTCCACTTCTTCGCCCGGTGCGAGTTCCTGCATGGTGCCAGGTTCCATAGCCACCATCGGGAGGCCATCAGCACCGTACTGGATCGGTTGCCCGGTTAATGGATCAATCGGCTCCTGCTCCGGGGAGGGCTTCTTGATAAAGCCAGTAAACAGGTTGGCTATCTCCTGACGGAGCAAGGTCGCATCATCAAACTTGTCCAGATGAAAGAGCCTGACCAGTACTTGTGACAACAACGGCTGGCCACGGAGTTGCCCCGGCCTCAATGCCTCATAAATATGGAGGACGTTGTCAGCCGGAACTCGGACAAGGTTTTCACTGTTGAAAGAGAACTCTGCGGGATGCTCACGATGGAAGTAATAAGCAACCCGTTTACCAATGCCGTTAAACTCGAGACCGGCTTTAATTTCGTGGCCGTTATCCAGTTTCTTGTTGTGACTGACCGGCACATATTCTGATTCGAGAATTTGCAGCTGTAGTGGCACAGATAAGCCATCTTGTAACCGTCTTGGACGGAGCCGGACAAAACACTCGCCACCCTCGAACATCGAGCGGGTAATCAGGGATTGCTGACCAGTGAAACTTAACAGGCCATCGGCATCGGATTCATCCGACCAATGAAGAAACAGCGTTTGCAGTTCTTCCCGGAGCTTATCGTCATCAACCAATGATTTAGGCGTAATGCCACGGCCAATGACATTACTGACCAGTTTATCTATGCCACTGCTCGCCCACGGATCATTACGGATCGCCGCCCTTGATCGGTTAATGAGCTTGGTCAGATCGCTTGTGAGCGCCGTATTCGGAGAGGACGAAGGCGCATACCAGCTTTTCGTCCGCCGACCACTGCCGGCAGCGGTGTAAGCAAGATTGGAAAACCGCCTTGCTATTTTCGTTAATGAGTTCGACAGAAAGCCCATTCTCAAACTCCTTTTGACGAATAGATGCCGTATTGCTTGGGACGCTTCTGCTGCTTGATCAACTCCCGTTCAATCGCCTGCAAACGACGCTCCATTTCGGCAAAGCTGCTGAACTCGACTCTCCGGCCTTCAAATTCGACGACACGGGTATCACGCAGCAACACCGCACGCTTCAGTGCTCGATATTCTTCTTCCGTGAACATGGCTTTTCTCGCTCAGGGCTGTTATCCGTTTAGGTAGTTCTCGTCCAAAAACGCATCAGGCAATCATAATTAGATTGTACGTTCGTTTTGATATTTCCTGAAATTCCAGAGAGCCGCAAAAACTCTTCCCTTTTTTTCTCTAATCTGGGACGGATATTGGAGAAAAACGCGAAAAGCAGGCAGAAAACATCCTCCCACCATGCTGGAAAGGTACTTTCATGTAGCGTGGAGGTGGCTATCATGATGGTGCCGGGTGTCTGGCCAGAATCACCAGGTTGTAACAGACCACCGATAACCAGCAATGAGAATCAAAACGCTCAGAACCCTTGCAGTGGCAACGTGATAGCCCAAAACATCTCTTTAGCCACGAAATTCCCGCTTCAATACCTGCCCGGAAGCGAAAGAGCGTTTTATACACATACTGACTTTTAGTCATCTCTTCGACTTCAAGTCCGCGCTTCTTATTAAAAGCTACATCGCTGATTCCCATGGCCTTGGCTTTTTCCAAATTAGCGCGACACGCGTATCCGCCGTCACCGCTTGTCTGGCGAGGTACACGACCATAAATTTCTTTTTGTCTTTCCATCATCGGAATGAATTGGTCCGAATCCGCTGGGTTACCTTCCTCAATAACCAGGTCCAGGATCAATCGACTTTTTCCCTGAACCAGGTTCAGTTTATGGCCATACTGTACTTGCCGCCTGTCTTTTACGATGATATCCGTATGGGGTTCATACAGGCTAACCACTTTTTCCTGGGCTGGCACCTTTTCACCCTTAAAGACCCTGCGCTCTGTCTGGGAGACTATTGCATCCACCAGGGGTAACAGGTGATCCACATCGGCCTGCCACTTGTCGGCATCATCAGCCAGGAGACACTGCCCCTGCTGACGGGCGTTTGCTAGCGTGACAGTAGCTTCGATAAGTACCTTCCGGGATTTTCGGGTCAACTGCAGCAGTTTTTTATAATGCTGATGCCGCTCTCTTTGCCAGCGTAGATGCATTTTCTGGCCGCATCTTTTACGGCTCGGTTGTGATGGGTATATTCATAAAGCGGTGTCGCTGTCAGTGTTTGTCCCCGTTCCAGCAGCCGACAAATTTCTTTAACGGAACTGGCTAAAAGATCACTGTCGCAAGGAGGTTTGATATCCGATTCGGTGACTGTGCTGTCAATAGCCACAGTGCGCCCTTTTTCAATACCCTGATCTTTAGCGGTCATTAGCTGACAGTTATTAATCCGTTCCCATGTAGATGCAGTAAGAAGGCTGATGAGCCCATGCAAACTGGAGCGACTGGGGCGCTGGTTTGGTTCGAGGCGACAAAAGTCTCGAAAGAGCATGGAGTCCATCAAAACAAACGACAAGTAGTCATAATCACAATTCAAATACTGTTTCAGGAGTGCCGCACGAAGAACGGATTCTGCTGATAGTCCGTTCCGCCCAGTGTTCTGTTTATCACCAGAACTTAAGTCCTCATAAATCCAGTCATTGAACTGTGGATGGGCGTCAAGCCATTGCGAGATACCGGAAAGCTGGGAGCAGATTTCATGAGGTACGTAATGGAGTTCCATACTACACTGCGGGTTGCGTTTTTTGCGCATTTGGAGTCCTCTGTTTTTGGCAATCCCTTATGTTTCTTGCTCTTGGGAAGTTTAGTCGCCAGATAGCAGTAGGGCTCCACTTAATTTTTCAGGATAAAATCTACAGTTTTCAATTGGTTGTGTTTTTGGACGAGAACTAGGTAGGAACTCTTGGAGGATCGCCGGATCGGTCGGCCTAGCTTCTGCGTTTCTTCTTGGCCTTCTTCATCCAGTGGAGTTTCAGGCGAGGGTCGTGAGGATGCCAGTCGTTCGAGATTGATTCCTCGATGCTGCTGCAAGATGCGAATAGCAGCGAGAGAATAGACACGGCAATCCAGCGCCTCGTTTCTCCGGCTTTTGGCATCCCAAGTAAAATAAGGGACACCAAGCTTGTATTTCTTGATCTTTTCTTCAGCGGTTGCCTGTTTGAAATAGTCTTCATCAAAACAGTCCTTGATCGGCCAATGGCAATAACCCGCTCCCGGCTCCAAGATGCGGTAACGCTGATAGATCAGTTCTTTTGCGGTATCCGTCCCGATAATGGTGAGGTAAACACCCTTTTTATTCCGGGTTTTCGGGAAGGTCGCTATCGGCTTGCCAGCCTGAGAGCTCCCTTTGATCGGGATAACCCAATCCGCTCCCTGCTTTCGACAGAAGGCATAGACTTCATCGGTAAAGTGACCACCGGAGTCGATACAGGCCTGCACTACATTCATCTTGATCCCGTCTTGACGGGTGTAGCTTTTGCGGAACATTTCACCGAGGGCATCCCATATCGGTTGACGGGAAAGGTCACCGTATAAGCGGACGTAGTCGATTGACCAGCTTTCCTCACCCGCACCCCAACCGGTGACTTCAAACTCGATACGATCATCCTGAACGTCACAGCCAATGGTCAGGACTTCAACCCACCAAGGGACTTCTACCGAGTAATGCTCCCTCCGCTGATAAAGCAGTGCATGCTCGACGGTTTCACCCTTTTCAACCCACGTCTCACCAAGCACCGTATTCGTCCAGTCTTTTAACTGGATCGGGTTCTTTTCTGCCGCTAGAAAATCCTCCACGGCATTCTGCCAGCTGTACCAGCCATTCGGGCTATAGAGTGAACTGAGGTGAAAGCCTGCTACCTTTTCGCTCTTTTCCATCTCTGCTTGCCAGTAGCCATTAGCGAGCATGCGAGGCTTGTCTTTCTCAAAATGCTGATGACTGCACCGAATACATTCAAATCTTGTCGTCGAAGAATCCCCGTCATCAAATCGGATTTGTGACCAGACAATCGGCTGGTAATGATCACAGGCATTGCAGGGAACCAAATAGCGACGTTTATCGCTGTCATCATAAGCGGCTTCAATCTTGCTCGTCTCCGCTATGTTCGGAGTACTGACCATCAGGATTTTGCGATTTCGGCTAAAGGTTGCTGTCCGTTTTATAGCGAGATTGATTGGGCTACCTTCGCCATCAACATCATCGTCATAGGCATCAATCTCATCCATAAAGAGGAACCTGGCAGGCATTGAGCGGAGGCCTGCCGCAGAGTTCGCCCCGGTCATAATAAGCACACCGTTCGGGAACTCTTTACTCATTAGGGTATTGCCGCTATCACGGCTTCGAGGGTCTTTTACCTTCTCTTTCAGATCAGGCATTTCCTCGATCATCGGAGCGATACGCTGCTTGGAGGTACGCTTGGCCAGTTCCAGCGTTGGCAATACATACATCATCGGACCCGGTGTATGGTCGATGACATAGCCGAGCCAGTTATTACCGCATTCCGTGCCGCCGACCTGCGCCCCTTTCATAAACACCACTTTCTCTATCGGAGAAGATGGCGAGAGGGCATCCATGATCTCTTTTAAATAAGGCGTTCTGGCAGTCCGCCACCGCCCCGCTTCTTTTGCCGCTTTTGCCGGGAGGACTCTTTTCTTGTCAGCCCACTCGGAAACGGTTAGACGGGTATCCGGTAAGAGTCCTTTAAAGAAGCCTTCAAAGTATGGGGATTGCTCTACTTGCATAGGCGATTTAATACCAGTTCCAGTTCTTCAAAAATAATCTTCCGAACTTCCCCGGCATCGTCCTCTGCGGCGAGTACATCAGCTAAGCGATCCGGTATGGCCAACAGTTCATCCCGGATAATCCGACCGGCTTTGAAGGCATCGTTTTTAACTTTGGTCGCATCAGTGAGCTGGCCGCTCCGTTCTTCAAAATCAAGCTTTGCCAGCTTTGCCCGGAAGGCTTCTCGCATCGTCCGGGCTGTGACGAAATCAACCGCTCCGGGCTGGCCACCTGCCGGGAGAATTTCTGCCGGTTGACTAATTTGCTTTGCTTTTGAGGGACGGTGTTTTGATGGGTCAGTGTTTTTCTCAATGGCTTTTATGGCTGCGGCTGAATCAACCTTTTTATTCACCAATTTGATAATGCCCTTATTAATCAGCTTGGTGACATAGCCTCTGGTAAAGCCCTGTTGTCTGGCAAACTCGGCCTGTGTAAGTAGTGCCATATAGTTGCATCCGAGCGTTATCCCTATTTTTTTGCCGCTATATCAAAAAATAAGCGGGTAGGCGGCTGATGACCTATATAAGCCCCGGAACCATAACAATAGCTAATCAATACGGAGGTACTAATTATGAAATCTATAGCTATTTATAATGACAGGGTTCGGCGCTCGCTAATTGATCCCGAGGAAAAAGAAAAGCTAGAAAGCGAAGGCTGTTTATATATTGTAATGATGACTGCCAATCTAACTCATACCATTAAAGACAAGATTGGTTTAGCAACAGCTATTGCCAACTTTGATAACTTCCATGAAGACAATGATCCATACGGTGAACATGATTGGTTATCACTCGATTTTGATAATGAAAAAATATTTATCAAATTCGATTATTACGACCGTGAGTTAGAGCACGGATCGGAGAATCCAGAGGACTTATCCAAAACAATTAGGGTTTTAACCGTCATGCTCGCCATTGATTATTGATTCAGGCCAGCCCTGATTCTATTCAGGGCTATTTGTATACCAATGAATTGCCTTTCAGCCTGTTTTCATCGTGAAATCCAGCCTTTTCAAAAAAATGTATACCCATTTTTGAGTTCTGGCGCTAACGAAACACCGCGCCCACTAGAACCCGCAACGAAGAAAGAACTCTAGGGACCCCGGCAGTAAGCCAGGTCACCCGCTTATCAGCGAGGTCTAGCGAATGCCAGGTGAGGCAGCTACCAGAAAAAAGGGCGAAAAACCTATATAAAGAGGGACGAAAAAAATTAAAAAATAATTTGAAATACACGACAGGCAACCCATAGTAAAAGTACAAGCAAGGCAAAATCAATAATCAAAAGCAAGGAGCAACACAATGACTACTACAAACAAAACAGCCACTAAAAAAACTACTACTAAAAAGCAACAGGGAGAGAAGCCCATGAAAACCAAAAAATCTAAATCAGAAAAATTCGTTGAGATTGCCAATATCAGAATGGTTAAGACTCTCCGCTTAATTGACCGTGTTGGCGCACTCGCTGATAAGTCTCGCTACGACTATACAGACGAGCAAGCCGATAAGATCAAAGAGGCTCTGCAATCCGCACTCGCTGAATTAGTGAATAAATTTGAACACGGTGAGAAAGAAGAAAAGCCAGTGTTCAGAATCTAATCAGGAGCGAGCAGGCTGGAGAGCCTGCTCAAAACCTTTTACCCTACTGGAGCATACCACCATGAAGAAAGAAAAGCAGACGCTACTGAATCTCCTACACGATGAATTATCACAGTTAGATTTAATTACCAACGAATTAAAGCGAGCCGCCGACCATTATCTATCTACAGATGATGATGATCAGCAATTTGAATTTTCCGAAGATGATCTGTTGAAAGTAATGAAGGCTCGCAGAGTATTAGAAGATGATATAAGTAAAGACTGCTTTTTTATTTATTTAGACTAACACCCGCTTATCCGCACAATTACCGCTTATCACCGAGCGGTAAATTTTAATTGAAATACACGACTGCTAACCCATATTAAAAAATAACAACAACGAAAAACGAGGGACGCAGCATGAACAACCACGTATATACAGCAACAGTTTATTTTGAAATACAAGCTGGCAAGAACCAGAAAAAAGAAATCACTGGCACCCTGACCGCCGTTGATGATTCTGAAGCATATTGTTTAGCCGAGTCTGATATTGCTTTTGATATACAGACTGGAAACATACCAGCGCCGACAATGACTACAGGATTTACCATTACCGATTTAAAGATAGCGAGGGCGCAATAATGAAAACAACAAAGCAATTAAAAGAATCAATCGAAACCAAGATCATGAGAGCAGAGGAAATGAAGCCTGTATTAGACGACCTGAAGTCTACTGTATCTTGGCTGGAAACTATCTCCCGATTTTTCACCGTTGAAGTAGCGGGAGATATGAAAAAATACACCGACGATGAAGAGTGGATGGAGAGCGTAGACGAAGTAAGCATCACCATACCGAAACCCAAAAAACTGAAGGCTCTTTTCGGGTTACAGACTGCTCTGCAATGAAAATTGGCCAAAGGCCTTGATATACAATGCCTTCAGGAAACTGCTGGCTAAATATTGCCAAGCCCTGCCACAGGAGGATTCCAGCCTGATTTATGAAATCAGCAGTCTGCAATACGAAAAGAGCCAAACTGAAAACCCTGACAGACGAACTCAAAAAGCTCGAAAAGAGTATGAAGTTTTAACAGCGAGGCTACGACCATGAACGCACACACTCTACTAGTTACCGACAATGCCGAGCTAGTATGCTCGGCAATGATTGAGGCGAAGCGAGTAGCTCTATTAGCCGAGAAGCTGGCGAGCCTAGCCGAACATATAGCCGAGGCTGGTAAACACGTAAATGGAATAGAGCTTTTCTACACCCGCTTATCAGCTGATTTGCCGCTGGTCAGGGACTAAAAAAATTTATTGAAATACACGTCAGGCGACCCATAGTTAAAATAACAACAACGAAAAATGAGGTGCGAAAAATGGAACTCAAAAAAATAATGAAGCGAGGTAGAGACAAAACATTAGAGACCGGCTCATTTTCTTCTGGAATAACTAAAGACTGTGATACGAATCAATATCAGGTAATGATAGTGATCGGAAATCATAGACTGTACTTGACACCTGACGAAGCCAAAGTTTTTAAAGATAAGTTTGACTGGAGTATCAATAGAGCAGACGAATTAAATCAGGAGTAATCGCTATGAAACATAAATTCGCACTACTACCAGAAATAATGGAACATACTAACAACCGTGGGCGCTGCTTCATTGAGTTTCAATTAGTTGATGAGACAACCGCCGTGGTATTAGTCTATTTAATCAATGACGACTACAGCACCAGCGATACAATTTACGACAGCTATAAAGGCGACGTCATCGGCGCAATGAATAAATACTTCGAGTATGCCAATCTGAAATCAGCTATCTTAGATGCAGAGTAAACGGTAAAGAAATACCGCTTATCACCGAGCGGTATTTTTTAATTGAAATACACGACAGGCAACCCATACTAAAAATACAAACAACGAAAAATGATAAATAAAGGAGTAACAATCATGACTACTACTACTAAAACCACCAGCAAGAAAACTACTACCAACAAAAAAGAGGGTAACACCATGGCTAAGGACAAACTGGAACGTAACGGCAAATCTAAAAAGTCTCCTGAAGAAAGATTTGTAGAGACAGTGAAGGCTATGTTCCCTTTAGTGGTTGGCGTTGTTTTTTTCTTCATACCTTGGAGTAATAAGTACTTAGATTTATTATAGGTACTTGAGAAAAACCAACAGAGCATAGGGCTTGGGAAGAGCAGTGAAAGACCTTGCTCAGTGGATTTCTTAGCTGGCAATGGCTGATATTTAATTTTAATAGCGTTTCAGTATTTCTGTTTAATACCTGAATATCTACAGCTATTAAAACTACCACCAACCATTAAAGGGAACTTAGCCGACAGTGAATATCAGGATGCCGAAGGCTCTGAAATTAATCGAGCGTGTAAGCGAGCTGGCTGATAGGTCAAAATACGAGTACACAGCCGAGCAAGCTGACAAGATCAAAGAGGCACTTAAAAATGCCGTAATTGATCTGGCTGAAAAATTCGATAAGGGTGAGCAAAAAGACGAGCCTGTCTTTAAACTCTAATCACCGAACCGAGCAGGCCAGCGAGCCTGCTCAAATTTCAGGGAGTAACAACAATGAAAACATATAATGTTTGCAATGATTACAGCCTCGAATTGAGCGACCATAGACACTTGCCAAAGGGTTATAAATGGCAGGCTAAAGAAATCACTACAAATAACAAATTAATCAGAGTGTTATTAGGTTTTGATACGGAGCATAACGAGCTGCATTATCTCGCAACAAGCTCAGAAGCAAAACTAGATGGGCAGTATATCTAATCAGCGAGATTACCAGAGACAGGCTATAGAGCCTGTTTTTTTGTAATTTCTCAAAAAGTGCTGGAAGCAGGATAATTTCGGTCAGTCGTCTATCCTCTCACCATGGCTTTTCTAGAACACCAGCAGTTACAACCTGAAGATCTACTGAGATTCATCACTCAGCAGCAAGAGCAGATCATTCAGCTCAAAGAGCAGATAGAATTGCTTGAAGCAGAGATTCGTCGTCTAAAAAAACTGCCCGCAAAGCCTGACATCAAACCAAACACCAAACCTCCCGATGATGACACCGGCAGCCCTGATGGAGATCCATCCGCTCCTGAGGGTAACGATGGAGCCAGCCCAGACACCTCGTCAAAGCAGAAGGTTAAGAAGCCCAACGAGAAAACCAGAAAGCAGCGTAAACAGCCCCGAAAGCCATCGGCGGAAAAATCCATACCCATTGCTGCCACTGATGTTCCGGAGGGATCAATCAGGAATGGAACCACCCCTTTTCATGTTCAGGAACTGACAATACAAACATCCAGTATTGAATATCTTTTAGAGCAATGGGTGACACCCGATGGACAAACCATTACGGCCAAACCGCCAGCCAGCCTTCATGGACATCATTACGGGCCAATGCTGCAGGCCTACGTTCTGCACCAGTATCATGGTTGCTCCGTTACCCAGCCAGAACTGCTGGACTGGCTATGGGACATTGGAATCTCTATTTCCAGCGGGGAACTCAGCCAGCTTCTGACGAAAGGACACGAGCAGTTCCATGCTGAGAAAGATGAGCTGTTGACTACAGGTATTCGCTGTTCAAGTTATATCCAGACAGACGACACGGGAACAAGGCATAAGGGGAAGAACGGTTACTGCACCATCATCAATAACGAGTCCTTTGCCTGGTTCGAGAGCACAGACAGCAAAAGCCGGGAAAATTTCGTAAGCCTACTGCACCGCCCATGGTCAACTTACACGTTCACCGACGATGCCTTGATCTATCTGGAAAAACTGGATTACCCCAAAAAGTGGCTACGCGTTCTTAATCCATACAGAGGCGTCACCTTCCTGAGCCATGAAGCCTGGGAAGAATGTATGAAAGACCTGAGACTAACTGGTAGACGGCGCCAGCAGGCCAGTGAAGCCATGATTTATGGCAGCCTGATACAGCATGGAGCAGGACATCTTACCACCTTCAGTGATGGGGCAAGGCAGTTCGACGTTTTCAAACACAGCCAGTGCTGGATACATGCAGAGCGAGGGCTGGCAAAAGTTCATCCGGTCAATGATCAGCAGGCCATGGCTCAGAAATGGCTTCGGACATGGTTCTGGGCCATTTACGATGACCTTAAAGACTTCAAGACAGAGCCAACTGAAAAAAAGGCAATAAAAGTACGACAGGGGTTCCAGGCGCTGATCCAAACCCAAACGTGCAGTGGGCTTCTTCAGGATGCTCTGTCAGGGTTGGCTGTAATCAAGGAAGAGCTATTACTGGTTCTGGATGACCCGAGCTTACCGCTGCACAACAACCTGAGCGAGAGTCAGATACGAGAATATGTTAAACGACGAAAGATCAGTAGTGGGACGCGAAGCGATTTGGGGCGGCAATGTCGCGACACCTTTGCCAGCCTGAAAAAAACGTGTCGCCTGTATGGTCTCTCTTTTTGGGATTATCTGAAAAGCCGACTAATGGGCGATGGGTTATTTCCGAGATTGAGTAACCTGATTGAGGAGGCTTCACGTCATCTTCCGTGTGGTGCTGCCAGCAGTTTTTGAGAAATTACAAAAAGTAATTATATTGTTTCAACTTTTGAAAATGGCGGGGGCGCTTTTCTGATTCCTTATTTCTTCGCCATGCTGACAGCCGGCATTCCCTTCATGATTCTGGAATTCGGCCTGGGGCAGAAGCTGCGCAGTTCAGCCCCAAGAGCGTTTGCCAAACTGCACAGCAAAATGGAGTACCTGGGGTGGTTTCAGGTCCTGGTGGCGGCAATTATTGCCTGCTACTACGTAGCGGTCATTGGTTGGAGCATCTCCTATCTTGGTTTCTCTTTTACCCAGAGCTGGGGAGCGGATGCCAACGCATTTTTCTTTGGGGACTATTTGCAGCTGGGAGCGGATAACAGTCCTTCTGCCCTCGGTTCGTTGCAGTGGCACATTGTTGTGCCCATCCTTCTGGCCTGGATAGTGAGTTTCTACGCCACCTTTACCGGCGTTCGCACCGGTATTGAACGACTGGGCAAGTTGATGATGCCTTTGTTGTTTATCATGGTGGTGGTACTGACCTTGCGGGTGTTGATGCTGCCCGGTGCTGCTGATGGCGTTAACTGGATGTTCAAGCCTGACTTTTCCGCTTTGCTGAACCCCGGGGTGTGGTCAGCCGCTTATGGGCAGATCTTTTTCACCCTGAGTGTTGGCTTTGCCATTATGATCGCGTATTCCAGTTATCTGCCGGAAAAGTCGGATATCAATAATAATGCGATCATGACCGTCTTTATTAACTGCGGCTTCTCCATGATGGCTGGCGTTATGATTTTTGCTGTGCTGGGGTATATGGCTGCACAACAGGGGGTATCCCTCACTGAAGTAGTTAGCTCCGGTGTTGGGCTTGCCTTTGTGACCATTCCAGCAGCGATCAATCTCTTGCCGATGCCATGGTTGCTGGGTCCCATGTTCTTTATTGCCCTGGTGGTAGCCGGCATGAGTTCTCATATCTCGATTATGGAAGCGATCGTCTCCTCAGCCATGGATAAGCTGGGCTGGACCCGCCGTAGAACGGCAACAGTCATCTGTGGTGCCGGTGCGCTGATCTCGATGGCTTATGCGACGAATGGCGGATTGTTGCTGCTGGATATTGTTGATGGCTCTATTTTGATTACGAACTGCTCTACAGTGAAAACTGACTGTAGGTCACGAAAAACAAGGATTGGGCAACATTACCGGACAATATGCTGACAACCTTTGTAGATAAAGGGCTTCAGCAATGTTCAACCCAGTAGCAGTCTGAAATCCTACAAGAGCCTTGTTGATTATTACATTAATAACATTGCGTTGTTGGGTAGCTGTCTGATTGAGCTGTTCCTGCTGGCCTGGGTATTTAAAAAGCTTCCTGAAATGCGGGGTTACGTGAATAACATCTCAGAGATCGTGGTGGGTTCCTGGTGGGAGTTCTGTATCCGCTATCTCTGCGTAGGTCTGTTGTTAGTAATCGTTGGCACTAACCTGATCACCGCCGCAATGGAAAACTATGGTGGTTATGCCTCTGCGGATCAGATGTTGTTTGGCTGGGGGATGGTGACAGCCATGGTGATTGTCAGCTGCCTGATTGCTACCCGTCGTCCTTTTCCAATGCCTGTGGAGGCCTGATATGACTGTTGCTGCAATTGCTATGATGAGCTTTGGTTTTGGTGTTACCTGGGGTGGGGCTGCTCTTTGTATCCGTAAGGCCATGACCCGTAAAGCTATGACCCCAAAGCCATGAAGAGTCAGGTTGTGGATTGATCATTATCCTCTCAAGGATGGATTTGATTGGGGGAGTGATTGGCTGTGTGATCAACAGGTTTTATGGCCAATGGTAATCCCCTGATCAAATTTTCAGAGACAGCAATGCTTTCTTTGGAATTGTCTCACTGCTTTTCAGGCTGTTACTATGCGCGCATCATAACGTATAAGTAATCTGATTGGGTTGGAGTCTTATGAACCGAATTCCCCTTACTATTTTCTTACCTGACGCCAGCAGGATTGCAGCGGGTTGCATGGGTTTGGGTGGAGGCTGGGACAATAGCCCGGTGTCAAAAGATCATATGATGCAGGCGCACCGGTTTCTGGATAGCGCACTGGAGAGCGGCATCAACTTTTTTGATCATGCCGATATCTATACCCGTGGTAAGGCTGAGCAGGTATTTGGCGGGGTATTGGCTGATCGACCCGGGTTGCGGGAAACACTATTCCTGCAAAGCAAGTGTGGCATTCGCTTTGCCGAAGGCAACGTGCCAAATCGCTACGACTTTTCCAGAGACTGGATTCTTTATAGTGTTGAAAACAGTCTTGCCCGTTTGCATACCGACTATCTGGATCTTCTGCTTCTGCACAGGCCGGACCCGCTTATGCGGCCAGAGGAAGTGGCCGAAGCATTTCATCAACTGCAGAAAGACGGAAAAGTCAGGCATTTTGGCGTATCAAATATGAGTGGCCACCAGATCAAATACCTTCAGTCGTTCCTTGATCAGCCCATCGTGGTCAACCAGTTGCAGATGAGCCTGACTCACCTGGACTGGCTGGAGGAAGGTGTGCTGGTGAATCATGTTGAAGGTCAGTCGGTCAGTTTTACGCCGGGTACCGTTGAATATTGTCGCAGCCACAATATTCAGCTTCAGGCCTGGGGCTGCTTGAGCAAAGGGGTGTTCACCGGCAAGGATGTCCGGGGTGAGTCTGACGCTATTCAGGAAACGGCCCGCGTGGTCAAGGCGTTTTCAGAGCAGCTCGGTGTTTCCAGAGAGGCGATTGTATTGGCCTGGCTAATGCGCCACCCCGCAGGTATCCAACCGGTGATTGGCACGACAAATGCGCAGCGCGTCAGGGCTTGTCGAGAGGCTGAGGATATCGAGCTGAGTAGAGATCAGTGGTATCAATTGTATGTGAGTGCCAGGGGGCGGATGCTTCCGTAGTTAGACCAAAAGTTTGACAAGCAGTTCGACAAAAAGTCTGACAAACGGTTTGGTAACATTAAGGCATTTTCAGGGGAAGTATCCGCCGATGTGATAATCCCCTGGTGATTGAAGGATAAAAACAGTATTCACTGTCTAAAAAACACGCTAAACTAATCGATCTTTTTCTGTCCCGTGCGTAGTCCTTCTGATGGCCGCAGGGATTTTGTTGGGAAGTCCTGGCGCTTCGTTTCCTGCATTTAATCCGGCTGAAAAGTAAACTTCTGCTCTACTGATAGGCTATTGAGTAATTCTCAATAAACTTTCAGGAGCTCGGCCGCTGGAAGATCAATAGATCTTATTTTCCTCTGCCAATGCAGGCCAAGCTTGTTCATCAAGCCTCTTCAAACGCAGTCATGGACCTCACAGGCGATTCGGAACCCGGGATCACAGGCATCGGTTCCGGGTAGTAGCACCAGAAAGTCCATGACCCTCGATGTTTCCGAACACTACTGGCGCATCGCACCGTCTTAACGTTTCTGTCTGTCAAATTTGTTGCAGAGAGTGCTATCGGTCGCCGTTTTTCTGATTATTACCATGCCGCCTGACGTATGCGTGATGTATGCACCCACTCTTGCTGCGGCATTCTTATGTTATGGAGTATCAAATGACTGATACCAACAATGCGATGACTTTTGCGGACCTTCCCCTGTCGGAAGCGGTAATCAAGGCCGTTCAGGATGTCGGCTATGAGAGCCCGTCACCCATTCAGGCACAGAGTATTCCTCACCTGTTGGCAGGTCGTGACCTTCTGGGTCTGGCGCAGACCGGTACCGGTAAAACAGCCGCATTTGCATTGCCATTGCTGTCAGCCATTGATTTGAAGCAGCGTGATCCCCAGGTTCTGGTATTAACACCGACCCGTGAGCTGGCTATTCAGGTGGCGGAAGCATTCCAGCGCTATGCCCGTCACATGAAAGGGTTCCATGTGTTGCCCGTTTATGGTGGTCAGGATATGCGTGGCCAATTACGCAGCCTTCAGCGTGGGGCTCATGTCATTGTCGGCACACCGGGTCGTGTCATGGACCACCTGCGTCGCGAAAGCCTGAAACTGGACACTCTCAAAACGGTTGTTCTGGATGAAGCGGACGAAATGCTGCGCATGGGCTTCGTGGATGATATTGAATGGATCATGGAGCAGACTCCGGCTGATCGCCAGGTGGCGTTGTTCTCTGCCACCATGCCTTACCAGATTCGCAAGATTGCAGATACGCACCTGAAAGAGCCTGCTACGGTTGAGATTAAGGCCAAAACGGCGACTGTTGACACCATTACCCAGAAAGTCTGTATGGTCAGTGGTTTCCACAAGCTGGACGCACTGACCCGTATTCTGGAAGTGGAACCCTTTGATGCCATGATTATTTTCGTGCGCACCAAAACCGCCACCGTTGAGCTGGCGGAAAAGCTGGAAGCCCGTGGTTTTGCCGCAGCGGCACTGAATGGCGATATGAGTCAGGCACTGCGTGAGAAGGTGGTTGATCGCCTCAAGAAAAAATCCCTGGATATTCTGATTGCTACTGACGTAGCCGCCAGAGGCCTTGATGTCGAGCGCATGAGCCACGTAGTGAACTACGACATCCCATACGATACGGAAGCCTACGTTCATCGTATTGGTCGTACGGGACGCGCCGGCCGTGAAGGTACTGCTATCCTGTTTGCTACTCATCGTGAGCGCAGAATGCTTCGTGCCATCGAAAGTGCAACACGACAGCGTATTGATACCATGCGTCTGCCTTCTATGAGTGACGTGCGTGATATCCGCATCCGTCAGTTCAAGGAAGATGTCGTCAAAGCGATGGAAATGGGTGAAGAACTGGATGTCTTCCGCGAGATTGTTGCCGAGCTTGAGCAGGAAAACGCCTTGAGCTATGAAGATATGGCGGCAGCACTCTGCTTTATGGCCCAGAAAGAGCGGCCATTTCCGGATGCCAAAGAGCCCGAGCAGCCCCGTCGGGAAGGTCGTGAGCGTGGTGAAGGCCGTGAGCGTGGTGAGAGAGGAGATCGGGGTGAAAGACGCCGTGATGGCGAAAGGCGCGGTGAGCGTGGCCGTGAACGCAACAATGATGGCATGGTGCGTTACCGCGTAGAGCTCGGTCGTGATCAGGGCATCAACCCGGGTGACCTGGTTGGTGCCATTGCCAATGAAGGCAAAATCTCCGGACAGAGTATTGGCCATATCCGGCTGTTTGATAATTGCTCGTCAGTCTATCTGCCAGAAGGGATGGAGAAGAGCGTAATTGAAGCCCTGAAGGGAGCCAGGATTCGCAACCGGCCAATGGAGTTGAAATTGTGGACGGGTGACGAGCCCCAAACCGAGCGCCGTGGCCGCCGTGATGGTGGTCGTAGTCGCCATGAAGGTGGTCGCCATGAAGGTGGTCGCCATGAAGGTAGTCGTCATGAAGGTAGTCGTCATGAAGCTGACTCTTGATCACATCTCTCCAGCGCTGAACTGCCGGGCTATCTGCCAGGTTTTTACCCGATCCTGCAATTTCGCCCAGCCTTCCCATACCACTAACCAGCCGGGCTGCCCTGTATGCTTTGAATCACCCCAACCACCAAGCCGAGCAATCGTTTGAAGCAGCCAAGTGACTGTTGGCGGCTTATCGGGCAACGCTTTTTTTTCATAGGTTAGCCAGAGAACCTGCCATTCATCATCACTGACCACCTCATTCGCGAGTGTTTTTTCACTCCAAAGCTTTCTGTCTTTGTGCTGCCTGTCATTCGGTAACATTAATGCTTCACGGATTTGCATTAGTCTGACAGCGACAAACATTAATATGACCGCAAGTCGTTCAATGTTATCCGGAGATTGCAGACGAAGCCTTTCTACTCCTGCTCCCGATTTCCAAGCCTTATGGAACTCTTCTATTCGCCATCGGAGCTCGTAAAATCGAATGATAGAGCGACAGTCTTCGAATGTTTCAATATCTTCAGTTGTCAATAGTACCCAGTGCAAACGGTCTTCGGAGTCATTGCCAATCTCTTCAGCCGACACAATATTCATAGTTACCGGTTCCGGCCTGCCGCCTGGCCTTTGCGGCGCCTGTATTGTCATCTTCTTTCTTTTGACCTGCAGCGTTGCCTTTCGCTTCTTTCTACCTCCTTTTTGAGGAACCACTATCGTATATTTCCCCAACACTTCAGTCTGAGCTAAGGAATCAAATAATAAGAGTTCGCCATCCACCAGGATTCTGTTTTGTGTAGCTCTTACAACAAACCGCTGTCGGTTATCCAGTTTGTAGTGCATATATTCGTATATATCCGCCTCCCGGTCGCAAACACTGATGATGTCAGGCATTTTACCCCCCATCCTTTGTTCTGTGTTTTCAGAGGCTCTTTGCCACTTAAAGCTTTCCTTTCCCTCGTAAGGTAGCTGACGACGTTGGTTCTTTTTCCCCCGCTGAACGTCCTCTCTAACCCATCGTTCTTGATCAATAAGCCCAATGCTTCGCTCTGTATCCGCATCAACCAAGAAGACAGAGTGGACGTGGAATCCTCTGGTTTTAGAGCCTTCAGGACCTCCAAGATCACCAAGCTCGGATCTGACAGCATGTTTATAACCCAGGGTTGTTGTATCTTCGAGAGCCAGAAGTAGGCGAGACTGTCTCGCTATTTTGGCAGTTGCCTGAAAGCCTGCCTCAGCTATTGCTTCAGGCTTTACGGCCTCATTCTCAATCAGCCGGTAAGCTCCAGTTACCAGTGCGGTATAACCTTCGCATGAAGATGACAAAGAATTACCGGTATGAGCTGAAAGCTCGGCAGCAACTTTGACAAGTCGTTTTGTACGTCGAGTATCACCCAAATCAGCACATCCAAAAGTTAGTTCTGACCATGGTTTAGGAGAAAGTGGAAGCATGACCTGTTTTATCAGTGAGAAATGATAGAACAAGGTAGCTATTTGTGATCAAGAGACAGGTCATGAAGGTGGTCGTCATGAAGGTGGTCGTCGAGAAGGTGGTCGTCGAGAAGGAGGCGTCCGTCGTGAAGATGGCCGTGGTGGCGATCGTCGTCCACGTCGTGATAATAGCGGAAACCGTTGATTTCACTCCGAGCTACAGGTTTTTCCTGTAGCTCGGGCTTAGGGCATCAGGCATTTATCCGTAATCAGTCAGCTATCTCACCTGAATGGCATTGTCATCAGTATCCCAGGATTTTGCAAATGCGGCCCGGCCGATCTCAACCTCCCAACCGTGGAAGGGGTCTCGGATAAGAACAGATGTGTCTGTAACCGCATCAACAACAATACTATGTAATCCCATTCCATTATTGACTGTGACTATTGCAGGCCCATCCTGTTTAACCGCACTGGTTAGCTCATCAAGATTTGCAAATCGGGTTTGAAACGGAGATAAACCTGCATTGGATAAGGCTTGAAATATGAAACTGTTATCACCAAGGTTTGTTGATTTTAAGTCGCATACCGAAAAGCAGCGATTATGCTGATGTATAAGCATTGCCGCTGCAGCATAACTACAGCCTCTGGTTGCCTGTTGTTGAATGATGGGTTTTTCGTTGTGAGTATATTTAACTGAAGTTACGCAGCTAACAGCTCTCTCAGCTGCCCCAACGAAGCTTTCAGCCCTGCCATATAGATTTTGGCTCTGAGCTGAAAGTGATTCAGATTTACTTTCAATGACAATACTTCCAACCTGAAGGCTGAGTAAATTGAAAGAAAGATATGATTACTCTGTGTTCTCACAGTATGCGCCGGTGACTTGGCCATTGACGCATTCGATTTCAGCGTTTTATGGAAGACCTCGACTTTCCACCGTTTCTCGTAGATTGCCTTGAGAGTCTCGGCATCACAGTTGCGTATTCTGGTTAACTTGAACACCTATTCTGTTTCATTTGAACACCCTGAACTCCTTACACATTGCCCAGTGTGATTTTTAGACCAGGTGTTCAACTGCGTCCAATTTTCCAAGCTTTTTGCGCATGGATTCGCCTTTGAGTTCAATCCGGTGGGCATTGTGCATAAGCCGGTCAAGAATGGCGTCGGCCAGAGTTTCATCACCAATGCTGGCATGCCACTTCCGGGTGGGCAATTGACTGGTAACCAACGTGGAACCTTGCTCGTGCCTGTCATCCATGACTTCCAGCAGATCGTTCCTTTGTTGCTGCGTCAGTGGTTCCAGGCCCCAGTCGTCCAGAATCAGCAAGTCTACTTTTGCCAGTTGTTTCAACTGCCTGCTGTAGCTGCCATCACCGTGGGCAAGGATCAGTTCATCCAGTAGCCTGGACATCCGATAGTACCGGACACTGTAGCCTTTCAGACAAGCCATGTGCCCAAGGGCGCAGGCCAGGTAGCTCTTACCGGAACCACAAGGTCCGGTGATCAACAGGTTCCTGTACCGGTCAAGCCAGCCTCCTCCAGACAGGCTGGCCATCTGGTTCTGTTTGAGACCTCTGGGGTGTTCATAGTCAATGTCGTGTATCCGGGCAGCCAGTTTAAACCGGGCGCTTCTGAGCAGCCGAGCCAGACGTTTATTGTTTCGCTCTGTTTCTTCCTGCTCAGTAAGCAACGACAGTCGTTCTTCAAAGCTAAGGCTACTGTAGGTGCCCGGCTGGTCCAGCTGTTGATTGAGGGCATCTGCCATTCCGGTCAGTCGCAGTGACCTAAGGCGAGCCAGTGTTTCATTGATCATGTTCGCCTCCGGTTATTGATAGCAAATAGCGCCACGAATATTTTCGTGATCATCATGCAAGGGACCTGTCGTTTGTTTTAACTGTGGCTCCAATGGCATCAGGTCTTTGCCTGACTGGAGGATTGATCGGACATTTTTTAACCGATAACCCCCGATGTTCCTGGCATGGGCGCAGGCGTTGTTGAGTCGTTCAGTTCCATATTCCCGCTGCAGGTTTAGCAGCCCCAATGAAGCTCGATAGGCTTGTTCAGGATGCTCCTTGCTATCCAGCAGTGATTGAATAAAACAATAGACTTCCTGACCAATGTCGTTAGCCAGTTAAGTAAACGCTCAGGCGTCCAATCCTGATGGTGACGATGTCGTTCCGGCATATGAACTGCTAACGTCGTAAATCCACGTGTGTGCTTGCGAGCGTGGCTGGCCACCACTTTACCGTTAGCGTAGATCGTGACGCAGTGCTCAGTCGCCTGTACTTCTACTTCCTGCCTGGCAAGCTGATGGGGAACCGAGTAGGCGTGCCCCTTGCAGATAATATGATAATCCACATTCACCCGGGCCTTGATAAACTCAGCGAACACAAAAGATTGCTTCGGCAGTGGCTTGAGGGCTGGTTCATCCAGTTGTTCAAACGCACTACGTCGCGTTCCTGGCAACTGCTTAAAGGGCTTCAGGTTCAGTTCGATTAACAGCTCACGTATCCGCAGGTTCAGCTCTGCCAGGGTAAAGAACATTTCATGACGAAGCCTGGCCAGTATCCACCGCTCCACTACCTGTACACCGACTTCTGCTTTGGCCTTGTCTTTGGGTTTGTAGGGGCGTGCCGGAATGACTGCCACCTGGTAGTGACAAGCCAGGTGCTGGTATGATGGGTTGAGATCCGGCTCGTACCGACAGGCTTTGATAACTGCGCACTTTGGGTTGTCTGGCACAACAATTTCTGGCACCCCACCAAAGAACTCAAAGGCCCGTTCATGAGACCCCAGCCAGTCCTCTGTTTTTTGTGACAGAGTCGCTTCAGCGTAGGTATAGTTGGACGCTCCCAGCACTGCCACAAATATCTGGGCATTGTGGGCAATTTCGCCGGTGTCCGGGTTGATGATTGGCATGGTTGGCCCGGCATAATCAACAAATAACTTTTCACCTGCATTGTGCAGCTGTCGCATAGATCGCTTTTGACAACCACGCCACTGATTGTAACGGTGACAGTACTGGGCATAGCTGTAGGCATTGAGGGGCTGTCTCTTGATCACAAATAGCTACCTTGTTCTATCATTTCTCACTGATAAAACAGGTCATGCTTCCACTTTCTCCTAAACCATGGTCAGAACTAACTTTTGGATGTGCTGATTTGGGTGATACTCGACGTACAAAACGACTTGTCAAAGTTGCTGCCGAGCTTTCAGCTCATACCGGTAATTCTTTGTCATCTTCATGCGAAGGTTATACCGCACTGGTAACTGGAGCTTACCGGCTGATTGAGAATGAGGCCGTAAAGCCTGAAGCAATAGCTGAGGCAGGCTTTCAGGCAACTGCCAAAATAGCGAGACAGTCTCGCCTACTTCTGGCTCTCGAAGATACAACAACCCTGGGTTATAAACATGCTGTCAGATCCGAGCTTGGTGATCTTGGAGGTCCTGAAGGCTCTAAAACCAGAGGATTCCACGTCCACTCTGTCTTCTTGGTTGATGCGGATACAGAGCGAAGCATTGGGCTTATTGATCAAGAACGATGGGTTAGAGAGGACGTTCAGCGGGGGAAAAAGAACCAACGTCGTCAGCTACCTTACGAGGGAAAGGAAAGCTTTAAGTGGCAAAGAGCCTCTGAAAACACAGAACAAAGGATGGGGGGTAAAATGCCTGACATCATCAGTGTTTGCGACCGGGAGGCGGATATATACGAATATATGCACTACAAACTGGATAACCGACAGCGGTTTGTTGTAAGAGCTACACAAAACAGAATCCTGGTGGATGGCGAACTCTTATTATTTGATTCCTTAGCTCAGACTGAAGTGTTGGGGAAATATACGATAGTGGTTCCTCAAAAAGGAGGTAGAAAGAAGCGAAAGGCAACGCTGCAGGTCAAAAGAAAGAAGATGACAATACAGGCGCCGCAAAGGCCAGGCGGCAGGCCGGAACCGGTAACTATGAATATTGTGTCGGCTGAAGAGATTGGCAATGACTCCGAAGACCGTTTGCACTGGGTACTATTGACAACTGAAGATATTGAAACATTCGAAGACTGTCGCTCTATCATTCGATTTTACGAGCTCGATGGCGAATAGAAGAGTTCCATAAGGCTTGGAAATCGGGAGCAGGAGTAGAAAGGCTTCGTCTGCAATCTCCGGATAACATTGAACGACTTGCGGTCATATTAATGTTTGTCGCTGTCAGACTAATGCAAATCCGTGAAGCATTAATGTTACCGAATGACAGGCAGCACAAAGACAGAAAGCTTTGGAGTGAAAAAACACTCGCGAATGAGGTGGTCAGTGATGATGAATGGCAGGTTCTCTGGCTAACCTATGAAAAAAAAGCGTTGCCCGATAAGCCGCCAACAGTCACTTGGCTGCTTCAAACGATTGCTCGGCTTGGTGGTTGGGGTGATTCAAAGCATACAGGGCAGCCCGGCTGGTTAGTGGTATGGGAAGGCTGGGCGAAATTGCAGGATCGGGTAAAAACCTGGCAGATAGCCCGGCAGTTCAGCGCTGGAGAGATGTGATCAAGAGTCAGATTGAGGGGGTGGGCCTGACAGTATTCTTCCCAGAGTCGTTGTTTGGTCACTTCCTTGCGCTTCAGTTCCTGATGCACCTCAGCCCAGTCAGGATCAATCAACCCTTTTCGATTGGCTATCGAGGCATCGGGAAACAGCGCCTGAATAAGCTCAGGCTCAGATATATCCTCTGCCAGGGGCCAGCTTAATTCCGATTCCTGAAAGGCCTTAACGTAGTTGGATACCGTCCCCACACTGACCCGTACACTGCGGGAAATTTGTCGGAAGCTGAGTTGGCTGCCAAACCGCATCCGGAGTATTTCTAGTAGCTTACGCATGGTAATCCTGTTTTCTGTCATGGCCGGTTCCCTCTCTTGGTACAGATAAGAACGGCCAAAGTTATGGAAAATCAATGCATAAGAAGATATTTGTTAGCTGTATTAGACCGGTTTATGGTCTGTTGAACAGCGTTTCTGGAAGCTTGAACGGTGATTCTGGAAATCATCAAAAAGTGTTCAAAAGAAACCAGAATAGGTGTTCAAGTGTTACCAGAATGGGTGTTCAAGTGTTACCAGAATGAGTGTTCAAGAGTTACCAGAATATGCAACAGTCAAGATCGCTGCAAACCAGATAGAGAATGCCTGTGCTTCCGTCTTTGTTTTTAAAGACCTGACGGTATAGCAGAACAGGGAAATCGACACCTGCTATCCACCCTTGTACAGGCTTATCTTCTGAAAAATCAACAGTATCTATACGCTGTGAACGGCCTTGTAATTTGTCGTCCAGACTGAGGGATACCTTGCGGTTTGACTTCATCGCCATCAGGAAATGTTTATTACAGTCGTGTCGAATAAACATCATATTGTCGTTTGAGCAAAACCAGCTATCTGCAAGGACATAGCGGAACATAAGCTGGTTATGGCAGCAAATCATCAGCATCTCCCGCATCATTTCATTTTTGGTTTGCTCTGCATATCGTCTTACCTTTTTTGTCTTCAAGTCGGTGTACAGGATGGTTTTCTCGATCAATTTATAGGCGACAGGAATCGACGCATCTCCGGCATGGTAGTGTGCATTGAGCAGATTTATACCTTTCACGGTGCGATTTTTTGTATGATCAAAATGCCAGGTGTTCAGGGCATTCTCTTTGCTGAACTGCTTTTCCTGAATCGTATCGTCAAAGATCAAAACCCCATCACTGCACTCAACCTGTCGCACGACGGGTTTAACGTAAAGCCATAAGTCACGACTGGTAAACTCATTGTTTGAAAGCAATCGGGTGAATTGGTCATGACTGTAGACATTATCCAAAAGCTCTGACACTCCCGTTGCAGTGGTCTTCCCAGACGACGACAACAGGTAGTCAGAATAAAGTTCTATGAGATCATTTTTCATGCCACCAATAATGGCTGATTTTCAGCAAGGTGCGTAACTTGAGTATTTAATTTCAATTTTCCTGACAAATTCACTTCTTACTGGTTTGTGCTCTGTTAAAATTTCATGGTCACAATATGAAAGCCCATAACCATGAGCTCCAGAAAATGATATGTTTCTGAGAATGTGGTCTTCTTGAAAAACATAATGAACAACAATCTCCAGAAGATTGTATGGAGTATCCCACATAAAAGATTCAGGGTTAAAGGCTCCTGACAACTTTTTAGATAGTAGATAGTGATTAAATTCCCTGTCCTCCCATAGCTGATATTGATGCATAATATCTTTAACCATATTTCTGATCGGTTCTGACCGTAGATAGCTGCTTACATTTCGAGTGTCACAGCTAGCATGGTTTGGGAATTGTCTCTGGTACCTGGAACTGGGGATGCCAGCCAGTGTTATCAATTTATCCCTAAGTGCTTTAGTTGCCTGGTCATCGGGTTTGTTAATGGTGGCAGAAGGTAGAATTAGCTGATGAGAATGGCTGATTTCGGCGGGTGTCAGTTTTGGACTTTGTTGAGCAGATCTGCCTGAAAGCTCCCCGGTAATAATCCGAATACCCGGCAGTCCGGAATGGTGTGGCCGTGTTTTTTCATCAAATAAGTCAAAAGATGAAGGTGGCATAGCTTGTTGCAAGGTTGAAGGTATCGGTGACATCTGTTTGACAAGGTGGCCATTAGAATCTGTTGTCTCTTTACAAGAAGCAACCTGTTCATTTTTTAAAGAGACGTCTGTCCACTGAGCAGTATAATTAGTCTGAGGTTTCTCTGAGGGGTTCATATAAATTAGGCTCTTTTCGGGTTACAGACTGCTCTGCAATGAAAATTGGCCAAAGGCCTTGATATACAATGCCTTCAGGAAACTGCTGGCTAAATATTGCCAAGCCCTGCCACAGGAGGATTCCAGCCTGATTTATGAAATCAGCAGTCTGCAATACGAAAAGAGCCATAAATTAATGTTCTCACTAAGTACGTCATCTTAAGGTAGACATTAAGCTCCACCCACTGCACAGAAGCCTAATCTTGTACGCCCTGAACAACCATCCCGTGCAGGGTGTTCTCGTTTCGCATTATTTCCCCAGAAGTCCAGTAGCTTTTTAATGCATGAGACCAATGACTTTCCTGCATTCATCAACGATGAAATCACATTACCAAACAGGTGAGTCCCACTTTTCATCACCTTGTGCGTCGAGATTTCCTCAATGCTCCCACTTTCACAGAGGTTCGCCTGTGCAGCATGGGCAAGGTACCTTTTCAACGTCACAACCACAAAGGACATCAGAATCAGGCTAAACACCAGTGTCGCTGATTTGGTGTTAAAACGATGCCACCCTGAATAGGATTTGATCTCTTTGAAAATCAGCTCTATCTGCCACCGTAGACGATAGGCCTGGAGCACATCACTCAAGGTGAACTCCACCCGGTTCAGGTTGGTCACAACGAAAACCCACTTCTGTTTTTTGTCATTCCAGCGGACAACCAAGCGGAATGGCCAGGCTTTGAATCCCGGCCATTCTACATCCAGGTCGAGGCACTGGTCTTTGGGGAAGCCAGACAGTACATCCTTCAGTTTTTGTCCTTTGTAGCGATTGAGATTCTTGCCATCCTCCCGTACCGCGCTGAGTATCGTCGGGTTGATACTCTGAGGTGCCTTGCAGATAAAAGAACCCTCCCTGTCATCAATAGCGGCAAAGAGTTCCAGCTCAAAATAACCGGCATCCATTAGCATCAGGATATAGGCCATGGATGTTGGCAGTGGTGGCAGACAGTCTCTTTCTGAACGGGTATCTTCAGTCAGCTGCACCCGCACCAGGTTGTTGGTGAGAAGATCCATTGTCGTATGAAGCTCGACGGCAGCAGGACTGACCGTTGAGAACCTGCCGGGAAATGCTTCTTTCAGGGCATCATAGACAGCTTGTGACGAACCGTCCTGAATCAGAATGTGCTCAAACTCTGAAAATGGACTGTCTTCATCAAACGCCATGACTTTGCGGGAAAATATTTCCAGACACTGCACCCATAGCCACAGGATAAGAGTAGGCAGCGCGTCCTTTTTAGCTTGATTTGCCCAAGAACGATAAGAGACATTCAGCCCCGTCAACTCGTTAAATTTACGGTGTAGATCCGCCTGGGTATCGCAGTTTCCATCACCAGCGAGGGCATCGATCAGTGAGAGGATAAAATCCAAAGGACGGATATCTCGCTGTCGTATAGTAAAACCAAGCTGTTCCGCCATACTTAGGAGTTCTGACCGGTCGAAACAGGTCAACAGTTTTTTTCAACTAATCTACTATTTGCAGTACTCATCTTGTTCAGCCATTGATAATGGTTTCGAAGCTTTATTGTGGCTGTTCAAGGTGGGTTCTGCCGCCGGAAACGAACCTTTTTTGAGCTTAATGTCTACCCTAAGAGTACGTCATTACTATACAGACTGAGTGATCATCAAAAAGTTTCCAGAGAAACTGAAAAAAACATTTTTAGTCAAGCGGCTGGTAATACATGAAATAAAACCGAAAAGAAGTGGCAGGCCGAGCCACCTAATACAAAGAGGTGCCAGATGGCGTGATTAAAGGGCAGCTTTTTCCATAAATAAAAAACAACGCCAGCTGTATAAAGAAATCCACCGGCAACCAGCCAGTATATTCCACCGGTTGACAAGTTATCCGCCAGCTCTCCGGAAGCAATCAGCACCAGCCATCCCATAAGAACGTAAGTACTGACTGATAACTTTTTGTATTTTGATCCAAACACGACTTTAAAGATGATACCCGCTACTGCCAGCGTCCATATCACAGCAAAAAGAATCCAGCCTGTGACGCTTCTCATGCTCACCAGAAGAAAAGGCGTGTAGGTTCCGGCAATCAGCAGATAAATGGAGCAGTGATCCAGTATTTTGAAGACTTTCTTGGTTTTTGGATGCTGAAAGCTGTGGTAAAGCGTAGAGGCAAGAAACAGCAGAATCATGGTAGCGCCGTAGATGCTGAAGCTGACGACTCGCCATACATCAGCCTGATGAGCAGCAAAGGTAACCAGCAGCGTCAGACCGGCAACACTCAGCAGCGCTCCCAGACCGTGAGTAATGCTGTTGGCGATCTCTTCAGCCAGACTGTAGCCCCGGCTGATAAGTTTGTTGCCTGCTGTAGATTTCGGAACCATATATCGGGTGTTTATCCAGAGTTTGTGTTTCTGATCATACTGAATCTTACGTTGAACTGCATATTAATTATACTCATCAGTTTTCTGAGTTAATAGCTGTCATGACTGACAGTGGCAAGTCAACGGTCGGGTTATACTGAATATTCGTCAATACACGAGTAATTGATAAACGAACGTACAAGATAATCGACTTTCAGCAGACCCCCTGGCTAATAAAATAGAATGGCGGCAATACCTGATGATCGACTACTTTAATTCTGTCAGTTTGTGATTTTCCGGTTGATCAAAGGGTCAGGTTTTGTGGAGGTCAGGCCACTCTTTCCCGGACCGTCACCCCCTACAGGCTATCGCTGATGGCCTTCCCGCAGGAGGCCTTTGAACTTAAGACGATCCTCGCTGCAGACGCTTAAGTCCGACAGTCTTCAGGTTTATCTTTTATTCCCGTAGCTGGAGTATGACATGAAAAGGTTGATCCACTCTTGTATTGTTTTGGCGGCAGGTATTGCTCTGATCGGGTGCAGTTCCCATCAGCTGAAAGGCGTTGACCCCCAGTTGGTTGAGAACAAAACCTGGGTCTTGACGTCAATGAACGGCTTGGCGGCATCGGGACCAAGAGTAACCATGGAACTTCGGCCTGCGACTGCCCAGGATGGACGTATTGGTGGTCAGGCCCAGTGTAACCGCTACTTTGGCAATTATCAGGTTGCCAACAACAAAATTATCTTTACCCCAATGGGAGGCACCAGAGCCGGCTGCCCCGCACCATTTATGACCAAGGAGGCAGAGTATCTGGCAACCTTCCCAAAACTGGACAACATTGTAATCAAAGGTAATGGACTGATATTGAATAATCAAAGTGGTAACCAGAGCCTGACTTACGTTGCTGAGTCAGCCAGTGTGAGTGGTCAGATTGCAGCCAGTGCCGGTACTTTTGCACCGGGTTCTGAAATTATTGTGGTTCTGCAGGATAGCGCCATGCCCAATGACCCGGCTGGCATCATTGGCATTGAGCGAATCCAGGTCGGCAGAAATGTGGATGTGGTGGATTATATGGTTAACTATGCGCCCGAGCTGGTGAATCCGGGCAGCAACTATGAGCTGTTGGCGGAAGTGATCCAGAATGGCCAGGTGATGTTTATTACGGCTGTGAAGCCCTCTGTTCAGCTTAAGTCTGCTCCGGTACAGCAATGAATTGGTAAAAGTGAATCGGTAAAAGTGCATAAAGTGCGCCCTGTTCTGGTGCGCACTTGCTGTTATCTTCACTTCACTCGGCCAGTGAGGCCCTGCCGGTACGGACTGCTTCAAGGCCGGGTGCCATAATCTCACCACAGGTCATTCAGAAAGGGTGATTGTGTCACTCACGCCGGGTCTCCGGTTCGCAACCGGCACAATCTGCTGAGCTTTCTGTTTTACCTTCATTGGTCATATCCACCAAGGTGATACCGTTCTCAATCAGGTCGATCACATCGGCGGCCACTTCTCCGGTGAAGCGAATGCATTGCTCCCGATGTGCCTGAGAGCCAAATTCCACATCCTTGATCAGTTTGCGGCAGCAAGTGCTTTTATTACGCCTGATAAAGCGGTCATGCAGCTCGGCGGAAATGGGAAACATATCCTTATCTATCTCGGCACCGGCCTGTTCCCGGCCATGGCTGAGTCCGAGCGCCATAACCCCGCCGGAGAGTGCGCCACAGAGGCAACCAGCCATCCCCATACCGACCGGGAATCCCGATGCCATTTTGACCATTCGGGCATCAGCGGGTTGTCCTAAATAATCATTAACTGTCGTGAATACCGCTTCTGAACAGAGGAATTTGTCGTTGCGATAGAGCGTTTCGGCCTCGATGCGAATTTTGTCGCTGGCCTCGGAATAACGTCGCAACCCTTCGGCCCTGCGGTTGGCAATGGCCTGTTCTTTTGCGGGCAGATGGCTGTTGGGTTGGGTTCTTTTCGGGATAGGCATAATAGATTCTCCACAGGACATTCTCTAAAGGACCTTCTCTAAGAGACACGGAGCCTGTGCTACGTTCAATAGGCAGCAAGCTGGAGCTTGAATCAGGGGGCAAAGAGAGGGATTCTCTTTGAAGCGGGGCTCAATTAACACTGACGCAGATCATTAATTGTGCAATTTGCCACGGCTAACGGGTAAGAATTCTATCCCTTCGGGTCGCTTTTTCGTATATCGTTTCTGCCAGTAGAATTGCTGTCTATTGAACACAGCGACATGAGGTTCCCGTTTCAATGCAAGATCAATTACAAAAGCCAACAACATCATCATCAGCATCAGCAACCCCGGAGCTCTACACGCTCGATATGCGGGGGTATCTCTGTCCCCAGCCATTGATAAAAACCCGGCAACTCTGGAAAACGCTGGCAGCCGGTGAGCAGTTTCAGGTAGTGGTGGATAACGATATTGCCCATCTCAATCTGGTCAGTTTCCTGAGCGATCAGGGTGCAGAGCCGAGTGTGCAGAAGGAAGGCGACGATTGCTGGGTCATCGTTGCTACTCGTGCAACAGATAGCGCCATATCCAACGCAACGGTTATAACAAAACCAGCGGCAAACACCGCTCCCGAAGTAAGCGTTGCTGTTGGGCAGCAAACAGCTAACCAGACAGCCAACTATATCGTCGTGTTGAAAAGTGACGGTATGGGACATGGGGATGATGATCTGGGCCGACTGCTGGTCAAGGGTTATCTCAATACACTGCGTGAGTTAGAGAACAAACCCACGGCCATTATTCTCTACAATGGCGGTGCCTTGATAGCCAATCAGGGCTCTGGCTCAGAGGCAGCACTCAGGGCACTCGAAGAGGATGGTGTTGATGTGATCGTTTGTGGAGCCTGTGTCGATTTCTTTGCCATCAAAGAGACGCTGGCGGCAGGGCGTATCTCCAATATGTATGAGATTGCTGAAAAGATCGCACAGACTGGCCATGTCGTTTATCCATGAACAGTCGTTTAACTAAGCCCAGCTTAACCTATTTCGACAACAGTGCCACCACTTTTCCCAAACCGGCTGCTGTCGCGCAGGCGATGACCCGCTACCTGCTAGAGGAAGGTGGCAGTTATGGGCGTTCCTCCCATGCCCGTGCATTTCGGGCGAGTGCTGTGGTGGAGCGTTGCCGGGAGCGTCTGGCGCAGCTGATGGATATCAGCCAGGTTGAGCATCTCTGTTTTACCAACAATGCGACACACGCTGCCAATGTGATTTTGCAGGGCATCGACTTCGCCAGTTCTAAAGCGGTTACCAGGGCTGAAGTGTTAATTTCGCCCCTGGAGCACAATGCTATCGCACGACCATTGGCGCATCTGGAAGGATGCGGGTTGATAACTGTTCGGCAACTACCGACGGGTTCTGATGGTGTCGTTCAGACTGATCTGATTGCTTCGGTTTTGACCGAAAACACAAGACTGGTGATTGTTAATCACCAGAGTAATGTCAACGGTGCTATTCAGCCACTGGCGAAGATCAGGCAGGCGATTGGACAGGTACCTTTGATGGCGGATGTCTCTCAATCATTGGGCAAATTGCCTGTACGAGTGGATGAATGGGGTATCGATTATCTGATATTTACCGGACATAAGGGGCTGTTTGGTCCACCGGGTACCGGCGGTTTGTTTATTCGCCAGCCCGACACGGTAAAGCCGTTACATCTCGGTGGCACTGGGAGTAATAGCGAGCATCTGACCATGCCGGAGAGAATGCCCGACCGTTTTGAAGCGGGTACACCCAATATGGTCGGTATTTACGGGTTATTGGCGGCACTGGACAATGTGCCCGAGCCGCAACACAGTCGTAGCGACTTTTTTGCGTTAATGGCGGCCATCGAGGCGCTGCCGGGTTATCGTATTCAGCGCACCGAAAACCAGGATGCCCAGGGCGAAGTGATCTCGCTGCTGCACGATTGTATTGATGCGGCGACTCTGTCGTGGAAGCTGGAAAAAGAGTTTGGTATAGAAACCCGTCCGGGACTGCATTGCGCACCACTCGCTCATCAATTCCTGAACTCCTTTCCTGATGGCACCTGTCGTTTGTCACCCTCACCTCTGCATACGACAGCTGATTTCGACTACCTGATCACTGCCCTGGCGGCTATTTCCAGGGAAAGCGGCAGAGAGCACGTCAGGAAAGGCCGCGTATGAAACGATCCTTTTTGCTGCTGCCTTCCATGCGTCTGGCGATCAAGGCTGAGGCTTTTTGCCGAGTCAACAATATTGCCTGCGAAGTTGTACCTGTGCCCCGGCAGATTTCATCTGAGTGTGGTATGTGCCTTGAGGTGGACAACGGCGCAGCCGAACAGGTACAGAGGCAACTGGAGCAGGCTGGTCTGGCCGCGACCCTGGCCAGTACGGAATAACAGGAAGGTTGAGAGCGTTTTATGTCTTCGCAAGTGTTAACAGACAGCATTGATCTGCTGAAAACCGTCGAGTATGGCGGCTGCTCTGCCAAGTTGTCACCGACGGAATTGGCCGGGATTTTGACTGAGTTGCAGTTTCCCGGCCACCCTGATCTGCTGGTGGACATCTCCACCCATGATGATGCCGGGGTCTATCGGATCAACGACGAGACAGCGCTGATCTTTACCACCGATTTCTTCCCGCCCGTGTGCAGTGATCCGGAGGAATTTGGTGAGATTGCCGCCGCTAATGCCCTGAGTGATGTGTTTGCCATGGGCGGTAAGCCACTGATGGTGCTGAATCTGATGATGTACTCTACCAGTGAGCTGCCGGTGAGTGGTTTCGCCCGGATTCTGAAAGGCGGGCAGAACAAGACCATGGAGGCGGGGGCTCTGGTGGTTGGTGGCCACACTATTGAGGATCATCCCCCCAAGTTTGGTCTGGCCGTGATCGGTACAGTCCATCCGGAACGTGTTATTCAGTAACAGTCAGGCACAGGTTGGCGATAAACTGATACTGACCAAACCCATCGGTATTGGCGCGCTGATCTCTGGCCACCGGGAGAAAATGGCCAGCACCGAAGCCTATCAGAAGGCACTGGCGCAGATGAAACTGCTCAACAAAACCGCTGCTGAAATCATGGTGAAATACGGCACTCGTTGTGCAACCGATATCACCGGTTTTGGTCTGCTCGGACATGCCCGTGAAATTGCCAATGGGAGCGGGCTGACCTTGCACCTTGATATGCAGCAAGTGCCGCTGTTGGATGAAGCCTATGAGCTGTTTGACGATGGCTGTATACCGGGGGCGGCGTTCCGCAATTTGCAGTATGTCAGTGATGATGCCCGCTTCCGTGAAGGAATGGACTACAACCTGAAGATGCTTTCCTGTGATGCGCAAACTTCCGGTGGGTTGTTAATCTGTGCCCCTGCGGCCTCAGCGAATGACATACTGGCAGAGTTGCACGCTTCTGGCCTGCATCCGCAGGCGGCGATTATCGGTGAGGTATTACCGAGAGATGCCGAAGATGTTGCCCTGGTTGTAGAGTAACAGATTGCGGAGTAAATCGTGGAATAACCTGTCACTGGCAATAGCCCGACTGCAGCATTATTTTTGCTGCTGATGACAGCAGAGCCGCCACTGGAATGATATAATTCGCGCCCGCTTTTATTGCCGGACAGGTTCATGGTTAGAATAGGTCGAATGAACCACCTGAAGGTGGTCAATCTTCTGGATTTTGGTGCATTTCTTGAGGGAGGTATGCTGGACGACATCCTGCTGCCAAAACGCTTTGTGCCAGCAGGGTGTCAGGTGGGGGATGAGCTGGATGTTTTTATCTATCTGGACTCTGATGATGTCCCCATTGCCACCACACTCCGCCCCAGGGCTCAGGTCGGGCAATTCGCCTGCCTGAAAGTTACCGATACCAATCGTATTGGTGCTTTCCTTGACTGGAATATGCCAAAAGAGCTGCTGGTTCCATTCAGTGAACAGAAAGAGCGCATGGTCAAAGACCAGTTCTATGTGGTTTATGTCTATCAGGAGCAGCAGAGCTACCGGATCGTTGCGTCTTCGAAAATCAGTAAGTTTCTGAGTACTCTCCCATCACACTCGTCAAAAGCGCCACATCAGTACAGTAATGGTCAGGCGGTTTCACTGATGATTTGTGACCGGACAGATATTGGTTATACGGCAATTGTCGACAATAAATACCTGGGGGTTATTTTTGACCAGGATATCAACAGGCCAATCCGGATGGGAATGAAGTTTGACGGATTTATTAAACGGGTCCGGCCTGATCAGAAGCTGGATGTATGCCTGAAAAAGCCAGGCTTTGATAAACAGGGAATGAATGACCTGAGCACGGTGATTCTTGCCAAGCTGAAGGCAGAGAATGGCTTTTTGCCTTTCAATGATCGTACTGACCCTGCTGTCGTCAAAAGGGAGTTTTCAGTCAGTAAACGGGTGTTCAAAATGGCGATTGGCGGTCTTTATAAAGAACGCCGGATCAGTATTGATGACGATGGCATTCGTCTTTTATAGGCTTTTCTGAGAAACATGGCTTTATAAACATAGCGGGTGGAGCGTTAATCGCTCCACCCACGCTCCTCAATAATCCGGCACTTTACCATCATGGTATCGCGGACGAAATTCCAGGTGAGGGAGGAGTCGCCTGTTTTTGAACACTGTCGGAAGGCGTTGTCGGGTGGCTAATGACCGGGACTTCCAGTAAAATGCTACGGTTTTGCATTTCCTCTTGCTCTCGTTCCGAGAGGTCAACGTTTCCCAGCTTAACAGGTGATCAAATGGGCAAATTTTATACCCAGACCAATCTTCAGATTGACGATAAGCAGGCCTACCGGGTTTTCGACGGTAAGAAGCAAGCTCGTCTCGGGACTGAAAAGAACCCTGCTGTTCTTACTGTTCAGACTGAAGAACGCAGGGCTGAGCTGGAAACAGAGTTTCTGGAGAATGGCTGGTTTTGCCAAATTCATGTGGATGAAGAAGCCGCAGAAGATACATTGGCTTTGCAGTTACTGAAGGATATTCCTAAAACTACAATACTTGAAAAAGTGCCGGGTCGAAATGATCCATGTCTTTGTGGTAGTGGGAAAAAATACAAAAAGTGCTGCGCTTGATGGCATAGCCAGCTCTTAAGATCTTTGATAAGAACATCTGATAAGTAGAAAAAATGCTAATTCGGTCCATTATTAGTACTTATAGGTTATTTATAGAGTGAGTTTGTCGACCTGTTTTATATAAGCCTCCCACGTTCAAAAGCCGCTTTTAGTGGCTTTTGCTTTATCAAAAAGGTGGACCGAATATGAAAAGTCAGACGTTGGGTAGCAGCCTTCTGGTCGCCGGTACTTCCATTGGTGCTGGCATGCTGGCGTTGCCCCTGGTGTCAGCATTGACAGGACTGGGGTGGGGCGTACTCCTGATGTTTTTGATGTGGGGATTATCAACCTATGGGGGGCTGTTGATTGCCGAGGCCTGTCGGGCCTGTCCGGAAGCAGAGAACCTGCATGGCGTCATGGGGCGTTTGATGGGGCCGGTTGGCCAGGGTATTGCGGTTGTCGCCATGCTGTTTCTCTACTACTCCCTGTGCGCAGCGTACATTTCCGGAGGTGCCAGTGTTCTGGGCAGTCTGCTGGCAAAAGAGGGAGTGCATCTGCCTTTTCGAATCACCGCGACGATGGTGGTTTTGCTGGTTGCTATTCTGGTCGTGACGGGTACCCGTGTTGTGGATCTGGTCAACCGGGCGATGTTTGCTCTGATGCTGGCCTCACTGCTTTATATTGTGTTGTCAATGTTGCCCGAGGTCAGTTTGAGTAACCTTGCGTTGGAGAGCAGTCCGCCGGGCATTCTATTCGCTGCGCTACCGGTGTTATATACGTCATTTGGCTATCATTGTGCGGTACCCACCGTTGTTCAGTATGTTCAGGGTAAACCCCGGCGGTTTCGCTATGCCCTGATTGCTGGCAGTGCCCTGCCGTTCAGTATTTATA
Organism: Endozoicomonas sp. SCSIO W0465; assembly: GCF_023716865.1. Classification (NCBI taxonomy): domain Bacteria; kingdom Pseudomonadati; phylum Pseudomonadota; class Gammaproteobacteria; order Oceanospirillales; family Endozoicomonadaceae; genus Endozoicomonas; species Endozoicomonas sp. SCSIO W0465. Next base: position 1,758,621 of record NZ_CP092417.1, on the reverse strand, counting down.
TTATCTGGATGGCGGTGGTGATTGGTGTGGTGTCCTCTACGGTGGTGGTGACCATGGCGCACAGTTCGGACGGTGTCACGTCGTTGATGAATGTCATTGGCAACCATTCCGGTACGACCAGTTTTGATTATATGATCAGTGCATTTGCCGCCTTTGCCCTGGGGACCTCATTCCTGGGGGTGGCTCTTGGGCTATTTGACTATCTGGCAGAAGTTTTTGGCCGCTCTCATGGTCTCTGGGGGCGGATTGAAACCATTACTCTCACGCTGTTGATCCCATTGCTGGCGGCTATTTTTATGCCGGGAAGTTTTGTCACAGCCCTTGGCTACGCTGCTGTGGCCTTGGTGATTCTGGCGGTGTTTATTCCCGTGGCACTGGTCTGGAAGGTTCGTAAGCTCCATATGGAAGAACCCTATCAAGTGGCAGGGGGGATTCCAGCACTGGCCATTGCCATCATGATTGGATTTATGGTGATTGTTGCCCAGTTTGGGGTGATCGGTGGTGTATTACCGACTATTGGCTGACGGGCAATGGTTGAAAGAGATATCCGCACACTGAGAAGGTGAGAGCCTGCTGAAAGTACATTGCTACAAGTTACTACAATCGATGGCCAAATGGATCTGAAGCTTTTTGCAGCCGTCCAGGGAGAGCAGAGAATGTCGGATGGATGTTGGTCGGTTTACATAATTCTTGCCAGTGATAATAGCCTTTATACCGGCATTACGACAGATATTGAACGGCGTTGGTATCAACATTGCCGTACTGCCAGGGGGGCCAGGTATTTCCGGGGACGGAAGCCACAGCAGCTGGTATATCTGGAGGGTGATCATGACCGCCCATCGGCTAGCCGACGGGAGGCCGCCATCAAGAAGCTGACGCGCCGACAAAAACTGAATTTGATTGCTTCACCCGGGAACTGCTGTGGGCTTTGGGCCGGGAAGTTGGCATTACCTGTTAATTCATGAATTTTCCGCAAATCACACCCCTGAGAGCTTAATGGCTTTGATAACAAAAAGGAGCAAAAAATATCATTTATGGTTCAAGGTTGAACGTTTAGAGAGTATGATTCAGAAAAAAATAAAGATGAGGTGTTCATGGAAGCCAGTTTTTGGGATGGCAAGCGTGCCCCCGGTGTTACTGATCAAATTGATCTTGAAAAGTTCAAAAACCTGGGTGAAGTCATTGAACATGCAGTCCATAAATACGGCGGCCGGCCAGCCTATACCAGCATGGGCAGAACGGTTTCCTTCAACGAAATAGATCAGCTCAGTACTCAGTTTGCAGCCTACATTCAGAATCATACGACACTGAAACCGGGTGACAGCATTGCTATTCAGCTACCCAACATTATTCAGTACCCCGTTGTCGTTTATGGGGCGATCAAGGCGGGCCTGATCATTGTCAATACAAACCCTCTCTACACGGCCAGGGAGATGAAGCACCAGTTTACTGATTCAGGGGTGAAGGCACTGGTTTGCCTGAACGTTGTGGGTCACCTGGTAGAGGAAATCATTGGCGATACGCCAATCAAGCATCTGATTGTCACTGAGTTGGCCGACCTGCTTCCCTGGCCGAAGCGATCGCTGATTAATCTTGCCGTGAAGCACGTCAAGAAGATGGTTCCCGCCTATAAGTTGCCACAGGCAGTGAGTTTTAATCAGGCCATGAAGTCAGGGGCCAAAGCCCGGTTCAGTAAACCGCATCCTGCAAATCCAGATGATGTCGCCGTGCTCCAGTACACCGGTGGAACGACAGGGGTAGCCAAAGGCGCCATGCTGACTCAGCGTAACCTGGTCAGTAATGTACTGCAGACGGCCAGTGTCTTGTCTCAGACCGATGATCAAGGTGTGCCTCTGGCAAAACCCGATGGCAATACGGCGATTGCGCCCCTGCCTCTTTATCATATTTACGCTTTCACAGTGCATCTGATGGCGTTTTTCCAACTGGGCGGGCACAGTGTTTTGATTGCCAACCCACGGGATATGGATACGTGTGTTAAGGCTTTGCAGCCCCACAAGATGAATATATTCATCGGCTTGAATACGTTGTTTGTTGGTTTGATGAATCATCCTGACTTTAAAGACCTCGACTTTTCGGAGCTGAAGTTGACCATGTCGGGAGGTACCGCTTTGCAGGCAGCGGTTGCCAACCGATGGCAGGGTATGACGGGATGTACTATTTCTGAGGGTTATGGCCTCTCTGAAACATCACCCGTGGTATCCCTGAACCCTGCTGGCAGTTATTCAAAACTGGGTACGGTAGGCTTGCCTATGTCCGGCACGGCTCTTAAGACCATTGATGATCAGGGGGTTGAGCTGCCATTGGGCGAGCGTGGGGAGCTGTGTGTGAAAGGGCCCCAGGTCATGAAAGGGTATTGGCAGCGCCCTGAAGCAACGGCCGACGTGATCGATCATGACGGTTGGTTTAAAACCGGAGATGTTGCGGTTATCGATAAAGAAGGTTATGTCAAAATCGTAGACCGGGTTAAGGATATGGTGCTGGTTTCGGGCTTTAACGTTTATCCCAATGAAGTTGAAGATATTGTTTCCAGGCATGACAAAGTGCAGAACTGCGCTGTTATTGGTGTGCCTGATGAGAAAACCGGTGAGGCAGTCAAACTGTTTATTATTCCGGGAGACAAGAGTTTAACCGTCGAGGAAGTCAATGAGTACTGCCGACTGAACCTGACCGCTTATAAGATACCGAAGCAGGTTGAGTTCAGGGAGGTTCTGCCAACGACGCCTGTCGGTAAAATTCTGAGAAAGGATCTTCGTGCCGAGGAAATGAAGAAGCGCGAAGCGGTTTCCTGATTGCAGAGCGTCTTCAAAGCCTTGGGACTTTCCGGGGCTTTGAAAGTAAACTGATTTTATAAACGTTGATTTTCAAACCTATTTGTCTCGCACTGTTTTTCTGTAAGTAATGCCCTTGTTCTTTGGCTTGGTATTGTTTTGATCGTTTTACTGTCAGCTACTTGCGCATAACATCTTGATAAAGGGCGTTGGCTATAAAGGCAGTACCGTGTTTCTGAGGAGTTTTTTTGGCGTATTTTTAAATATGAATTAAACTCAGTGATTAAGTTTCATGATGTGGCAGGTCGCTGTTTTTAATTTATCCCTGAAATGAGACTGAATTATTATGTTGGTAGTACTTTGATCAGTGTTGCGGCTTTATTTAATCTTCCCTGTTTTATGCTGCTGATTTCTGCGTTAATCGTTAACCATTACTGATTTTCCAAACCATGCGGTGAGGAACCAGATTCTTCGTTTTACCCCTTGTGATTCACGACTTTGTCGTGAGGTAATCGGTTGTTAGGTAAAACGATGTATGGAAAAACATTTTTTGAGAGGAGGTGAGATAACATGCTCATTTTTTGTCAACAATGCACGGAGTTTTGTCTATTTACAGGCAGATGTGTCGATGTTAGTTTTTTCCGGATTTCAAACCTTACGTTTAATTGTTCTTTTGATTGATAAGATTGGTTCAAACAATGAATATTTTTGATGAAGCTCTCGGTGTCCTGAAGTCTAAAGTTCAGGTACGCAAGCTCTTTCATGATATGCATGCTGAAGATCTTCAGCGCATCATTGGCCGCATTGAAGCCATTTACGAAGAAAAGTTGATGGCTCAAATGGAGGTTGCCGAGGAGCAGGCCCGCAAAAAAGAGGCACTGGATGCGGTTGTTAAACAGATAAAAGCGCTTGGGCTCTCGTTGGTTGATATTAAAGACCTGACGGAGGATAAGGGCAACAATGGCCGGAAAGGAAAAATACGCCAGCGCTATCTGTTCCGCTACGAGGCAGTTGATGGTTCATCGGTAGATTGGGAAGGGGCTACAACAGGACGTATTCCTGCAGACTTTGCCGCCTACCTTGAGCGGACCGGTAAGGATCGCAAGGCCTGTATTGTTTCTGAAATCGGATAATTCAAGCACCTGCTCAATAAAGGCCCTGCAGGTCAGCAGGGTCTTTATATTGGATTCTGTCCTACCTTTTCAGATGCTATTTGATTTGTTTGAGCCTTTGATCAATCATCTCTTTCAAGGCATCTTCATCAGTAAATCCACCAATCACTTCATCGGGGAACACCAGTGCCGGGGTGCCGGTAATGCCCAGCCTCTCAGCTAACCTGATATTACTGTCCAGTTGCTGGTTAATATCATTATCAACAGCGCTTTTCAGTGCATCCAGATCCAGCCCCTGTTTGCTTACACTACTGGCAATGGAATTTGAGTCATGTCGGGCAGGATGTGATATGAATTGTTTGTGCAGTGCAAGGTAAGCGTCATTACCTTCAGCCCTGGCCGCTAATGAAAGCGCTGCCGCTTCTCTTGAGCTTGGCCCAAGAATAGGAAGGTCTTTATAGATAATTTTCAAGTCCGGGTAATGTTTTACCAGAGCTTCCAGGACAGGGTCCTGCTGTTTGCAAAATCCACAGTTCACATCACCAAAGTAAACAATGCTCAGTTTTGGGTTTGAAGAACCGGCAAAGGGGTCCTCACTGTTGTTAAAAAGCTCAGTCACACTCTGGGTGAGCACTGAGTTTTGGGCTTGTGTTCTGGCTAGCTCTTCTCTTTTTTTTAACTCACTGACCACTTCAATGAAAATTTCAGGGTTTTCCAGCAGGGCTTCACGTACCAGCGCTTTGACCTGTTGTTGCTGTTCCCGGTCCAGTGATGCGGCTTGACTGGTTATCGGAAGGATGAGTGCGGTAGCGGTAATGGCTAGCAGTTTTTTCATGGTTAACGTCCAATGTAATGATCAGTGCTGTTTTTTTCCATCATACCTTCTTGACGGGCTGGAATGGAATGGAGCCGCCATTGGATAAGGTAAGAACATTGTAAGTATCGTTCTTTTTGGACGGCAAGTATCAAGACTGCTAAAGTGCCCGGAAGAACAGAATATCGATATCAGCCAGTGAGACTGGAAAAGCCAAATATACTTTACTGCAGGCGTTGTTGCTGGCTTCCCTGATTGTTCAGAAAAGAACAATTACCTGCTAAATGATTGCTGCAGGGGCCGATAACAACAGTTCCTTAAAATCACACGTAAAGGATTGAAGTAATGAAAGTAATTGCTGTTGCTGTAGCGGGGATGTTATTGGCTGGTATTGCTCAGGCTGCTGATCAGGTGGAAGATGTTCAGAAACAGGGTATGGTTTGTTATTCAATGGGTTCCGTAAATTCTGAAAGGCAGTCCAATGGTCGTGGAATGGCCCCTGATCTTTCGGTCAATGTTGCGCCTGCCTTTTACATTACCAGTGATCGTGACTACAAGGCCTGTCGTAAGGTGGCTGCTGAAAAAGGCGCTCATGTGATTATTGATCCAAATGCCTGATGCTGATTCCTGCCAAGGGGCCAGGATAAGTGTGGCTGTGTGAATTGTTAAAAAACCGGTACCATTAAGAGGTGCCGGTTTTTTTGATGAATGAAATCCGTTCAACACCGGTTATGGTTCCCATGATTCCGAGGGTGTCGCAAAACCCTCCGGAGTATGGGAGCGAGGGGCGTCATCAGAAGGTATAACCAATGGTTCCGGTAAGGGTGCCATTGCTCAGTACATCGTCCGCATCGCCACCCCAGGTCAACTTGGCCATCATATCGTCTTATTTGGCGGTCAGGCCCATATTGATCTTCTTTTCGCCTTCTTCGAAGCGGCCGGTAAAATGGGAGTTGCCATTAACGTCATGGGTAAAGCGGAAAGTGGACTCAAGGTTCAGGCCCGGCATTGTGACATCATTCCAATTTGCACCGACCATTACGTTGTAGCCCCAGCTGTTACGGTCGAGGCGCTCTTCCTCATTGATTCCGGATCCAGCTCCCTTTCCTAAAATGCGGCCATAATATTCATCGTCCAGGCCAGCTACTTGTTCAAACGCCGCTTCACCAACAACATACATCAAATCAGTGCCAAGCACGGCCCCGAATGGTTGGATCACCGATAAAGAAGCATCCCACATCGGTGTCCGTTCTATATTCCGGTACCATTGGTCAGCTTTGATGGTTTTTCCCGTAGCCTGAGAAATTTCAACATCACCACCGGTTGCAAAGCTTCCGATACCAGCAGCACCGCTACCAAGAATGTCATCGGGGTGATCAACCCAGATTGGAGCATTTTCTCTGTAGGTGATTTCGCCGGCAATTTGTGTATAACCCCAGACTTTAGTATTAAAGCTGGCACCCCAGAGTTTAATGTCTTCCGGGTAAATTACTCGGGCATCAACTCCATTGGCAAGCATATTAAGAGTTGCGATGCCTCCTGCAATTTGTTGTGCTGCTGCAGCCCCTCCAAGTAATGAATTTCCGTTAATTGTTGTAAGTAAATTATTTATCGCTCCAGAAGCAGAGTTTGCAATATCAAATATTGGGTCTCCAGTTGGATCTGCAGGGTTGGTAGTAAAGCCACCAACTAACCCAATGCCTCGTGCTGCTTCGCTTTGAGAAACTTTAGCTTCAATGAACGGAAGGCTCGAGTGGTAGTTTGCGTAATATAAAGCAAATTCGGTATCAGGTAATGCCTCTGGTGTGAATGTGAACTTCACTCCCCACTGGCCAGAATCCCTGGCTGCTTCGACACCACTTACATTTGCAACTTTTCCGTAGTCGGCGGCTTGCATGATACCAGCTTGTTCCAATACAGCATCCTGTCCTTTAAGACCGAATTCCGACAGTTTATAGTAGGCAAAGTCAGAGCCCGGAACAAAGAGATCTGAGCCAGAGTCGTAAGTACCACGTCCCAGCATAATGGAGCGTTCCCAGTCATATTGGGCAAAAGCAGACAGTTTCATTTCATCATTGAACTGGAGGTCTGCCATCAGCATGCCCTGGGCAATGTTCAGATCGCCATCAGAGCCGGGAAGGCTGGCGAGCGCAACATCATAGGCGTTTAAATCCCTCATACCACCGGCGTAGAAAATAGTTTCACCCCAGTTATGGGTCTGATCACCCAGTTTAAGACTGAGTTTCTGACCGCCTTCAAATCTGACTCTTGATCACATCTCTCCAGCGCTGAACTGCCGGGCTATCTGCCAGGTTTTTACCCGATCCTGCAATTTCGCCCAGCCTTCCCATACCACTAACCAGCCGGGCTGCCCTGTATGCTTTGAATCACCCCAACCACCAAGCCGAGCAATCGTTTGAAGCAGCCAAGTGACTGTTGGCGGCTTATCGGGCAACGCTTTTTTTTCATAGGTTAGCCAGAGAACCTGCCATTCATCATCACTGACCACCTCATTCGCGAGTGTTTTTTCACTCCAAAGCTTTCTGTCTTTGTGCTGCCTGTCATTCGGTAACATTAATGCTTCACGGATTTGCATTAGTCTGACAGCGACAAACATTAATATGACCGCAAGTCGTTCAATGTTATCCGGAGATTGCAGACGAAGCCTTTCTACTCCTGCTCCCGATTTCCAAGCCTTATGGAACTCTTCTATTCGCCATCGGAGCTCGTAAAATCGAATGATAGAGCGACAGTCTTCGAATGTTTCAATATCTTCAGTTGTCAATAGTACCCAGTGCAAACGGTCTTCGGAGTCATTGCCAATCTCTTCAGCCGACACAATATTCATAGTTACCGGTTCCGGCCTGCCGCCTGGCCTTTGCGGCGCCTGTATTGTCATCTTCTTTCTTTTGACCTGCAGCGTTGCCTTTCGCTTCTTTCTACCTCCTTTTTGAGGAACCACTATCGTATATTTCCCCAACACTTCAGTCTGAGCTAAGGAATCAAATAATAAGAGTTCGCCATCCACCAGGATTCTGTTTTGTGTAGCTCTTACAACAAACCGCTGTCGGTTATCCAGTTTGTAGTGCATATATTCGTATATATCCGCCTCCCGGTCGCAAACACTGATGATGTCAGGCATTTTACCCCCCATCCTTTGTTCTGTGTTTTCAGAGGCTCTTTGCCACTTAAAGCTTTCCTTTCCCTCGTAAGGTAGCTGACGACTGTAAGGTAGCTGACGACGTTGGTTCTTTTTCCCCCGCTGAACGTCCTCTCTAACCCATCGTTCTTGATCAATAAGCCCAATGCTTCGCTCTGTATCCGCATCAACCAAGAAGACAGAGTGGACGTGGAATCCTCTGGTTTTAGAGCCTTCAGGACCTCCAAGATCACCAAGCTCGGATCTGACAGCATGTTTATAACCCAGGGTTGTTGTATCTTCGAGAGCCAGAAGTAGGCGAGACTGTCTCGCTATTTTGGCAGTTGCCTGAAAGCCTGCCTCAGCTATTGCTTCAGGCTTTACGGCCTCATTCTCAATCAGCCGGTAAGCTCCAGTTACCAGTGCGGTATAACCTTCGCATGAAGATGACAAAGAATTACCGGTATGAGCTGAAAGCTCGGCAGCAACTTTGACAAGTCGTTTTGTACGTCGAGTATCGCCCAAATCAGCACATCCAAAAGTTAGTTCTGACCATGGTTTAGGAGAAAGTGGAAGCATGACCTGTTTTATCAGTGAGAAATGATAGAACAAGGTAGCTATTTGTGATCAAGAGACAGCCTTCAAATGTCCAGTCGCCGTATAAATAAGCGCTTTGTAACTTGACTCCCCGACCCTGATTATCCTTTACTTCATCAGACCAGCCATTAAATGTACCGGTTTCATCGTCGAAGCCTTTTGCAACATCAGCAGCGTTATTGGACTCCCACTGGTTGCTTCCATTCATCAGTACATAGTCATAGAAAGCAGTAGCACGGCCAAAGAAACCGTAGTTATCTTTTTTCAAGTCCAGCTCAGAAGTCAGTTTGAGAGCCTTACTGACAAAGCCTTTATCAAAAGAGCGATCACCGTCGTTTTCATTTTGCTCAGCATCATCTGGCGTCACATAACCCTCAAGGTCATACTTAGCACCCAGAGTAATGGTGGTATTGAGCGTTCCCTGTACTTCACCATCCATTGCCTCAAACTCAAAAGCCCGGGCAGAAGCAGAGAGAAGCAGTGTTCCGGATAAAATAAAACCAGCGGTTGCAGGGGCGAGCTGCAGTCGTTTTTGTGGTGTCAACATGAAAGGCTGTATCCTTGCCGTTTATTATTAGAATTAGTGTTTTTTATTGTTGTTCTGTGTTTCGGCTTGTCTATTTGTACTAAAGTGCATATTAGTATGCAAGAAATTTATACCCTGTTTTTTTCTTATTTTTGTTGATATCCATTTGTCATCAACCCTTCATCATCGCTATGGTATACGCACAATAAATTTAATAAAAACCCTATGTTACAGAGCCTGCTTATGCGTACCTTATGTTTTCTACTCGCTTTGCTGATATCTGCCCAGGCATTTTCCTGGTCCAACCACACGTTGGTTAGTCACCAGCTGCTGGCTACAATTCCGCAGGTTCATGATGCCGCCCCGGCAAAAGTTGAAAGCCTGGAAAGTTTTCTGCTGGCTAATGAGAAGGCACTGGAAGCATTTCTGGATCAGCAGGAGCGATGGATGCAGGAAAATTTATGGCACTATGCACCACGTCCGCCAGAACTGGCCTTCAAGGCGACGGGCAGCAAAGACAATATTCGTACCCGCTTTGCCCATGCCATTCGTGTGAATCCAAATACCAAATGGCCTTTGTACTTACAGCTTCTTCCCGGGGAAAAACGACAGTCTCCGCCCATTAAGCCAAGGTCGATCAGTACTCTGAACCGTTTTGGTCATCTGGCTTCTGTGCAGTTGGTTCAGTTAAAACCGGGGGATAAGGCTTCAGCTGTTGATATCGTTACAACAGCCACGGATGAACCTGATCATGGCCTGGATATAGGCCTGTTTACCGACAGTGATACCGATTATGGCAAGATTTATGGGTTTGGGAAGCAGCCCTTCGGAAATCCCAACCTGGAATACGGAACACAGGCGCCTTTCCACATGGGCTTTTACCATGAATCTTCAATTCTTTACGCCCTGGGTGGTTTTTTAAAGCAGACCTATCCGGAGTACCGAATCCAGCTGTTCAAGCAGCTTTCCGAGTTTGCCTTCCAGCAGGGGCATGAATATTGGGGTTGGCGTTTTATGGGATGGGGGCTCCATTATCTGGGTGATTTTTCCAACCCCTATCATGTGACGCCGATACCGGGAAATAATGTCATGACAACCCTGTGGGTCGGCTTAAAGGGCCTTATTGGTTTTCCGGAAGCGCAGAACCGGGCGATTCAACTGGCATCCAATCGGCACACCGTTCTTGAGGATTTTCAAAGCCTGGTCATGAGCCGGGCTTATAAAGAGAACAACATTCAGCACCCAACCATTCAGGCCCTGACGAGGCAGAAGCCAGCCAGAGTGTATGAAGATGGTCATATTGTCACGGTAATTTCCCAACAGGCTTATGATAAAGCCCATGATCTTTATAAGGTACTGGAACAGACCATGCCTGAACAATACGTTGATAATCCATTGGTTGAATACTCTAAACTGAATGCCAGGTTTTCATTGCAGAAGACAGTATTAATGACTTCTGGTGAGGATGGCTATAACCAGTTGGTCACTATTATTTCCGATTTGTTGGGTGGGTTTTCTGAGAACGGCGCTTCCTATGTTGAGGCTATTCTATCGGCTAACACATTTCAGAGTGATCAGGCCAATCTGGATTGACTGAAGAGCATCATCACGATCACATAAGTGAGCTTGAGTGTTATCCCGTTGTTTTCAGAGAGTGGCTGATAGGTGTTATTGAATTGTGTAAAAAATAACCAAAATTCTGTAAGGCATGCAAATAGTGCGATTCAGTCAGTTATCCACAGGTCATTCAATGGTTTGATCAATGAATCTGTTGATGACTAAAGAATGAGCTATATAAACAGTATTAGTTATTCATTTTATTTGCCAAAAATAAGCCCGGAACCTGCCGGGCTTATTTTTATAAGTTGATAAGGAGTTGAGAGGATGAGATGAAGGCTATTGCTTTATCAGTGCCGCGTTTCGCTGGCGGGGAGAATGTTAGGATGATCCAGCCAGTCTTCAGGATGGTCATCAATCGTATCGATGGCTTCCGCTTCTTCCAGCTCACCACGTGTAGCCAGCACAGCCAGCTCCTTGGCAAATTTTTGCAGCAGGTTAATGACGTCGTCACGATTACTGTTCAGGCTTTCATCGATTTCTATACTGAATAGCGGAGAAGTGTCATCAGCAGGCTCTTCCTCTTCCTTGCGCATAAGAACCATGTGCAGGCCGGAAAACCCGTCATCACTGACTTCGGCCAGTTTAAAGGTAATGGACTGTGCTTCCCGAAGAATCGACAGCAGTTTCAGGGCTTCGGCAGCACTGAGATCTCCGGCATCCACACGGGCTTCCACATACTCTCTGGCAGAAAGGCCAGAAGCAATGTAGTTGTCCACCAGATCTTGAATACTCTTGTACTTGTTTTGGCTCATAGACCCTCCTGACAGCTGTTTCAGCTGATGCCTGACAAGCAATTTGTCAGACGCCAAGGCCAGATTCACCAGAGGCAGGGTGCGCTCTCAATTAGCCATGAAACCAGTACTTCAAATGAGCATTCAGGCATCGCCTGATACGCAGGGTGTAGTGGTCAACTGTCTGATTGAGAATGTCCTCTCACTCTGATTCCTGTTTCCAGTGTACCTGATTAACGATGAATGTATAGGGATTAATACGGATGAAGTTGAAGTGATATGACTATAGTCTCACTATGGGATTGCCTGAGCCTTTATCAGCCAGCTGTTTTATTTCTCTTTGAGCTGATTTATCAGGCTCTGTTGTTTAGATGGTGCTTTCAACCGTTGGGGCGCTTGTTACAAAAATATGAACTTGTACAGACTTAACCTGAACCTTTTGCCAGGCCTTAAGGCGTTACTCGATACACAAAGTGTCTCCCTGGCTGCGAAGCAGATGCATGTTACCCAGTCCGCCATGAGCCGGACGCTGGCGCAACTGCGGGAAGCCTTGAATGATCCGATTCTGGTCAGGCAGGGCAATCGTATATTCCTCTCTGAAAAAGCACTGGCGTTGAAAGATGATGTGAACCGTGTGGTGACTGAAGCCAGCACCATATTTGAGAACCAGCAGTTTGATCCCTGGATTACCGAAAAAAATTTTACTATTGCCGGGACGTACATTGTTCTTGAACAGATAATGCCACAGATTCTTCACCAGTTCTGGAAGCAGGCACCTCATTTTAACTTTGAGTTGTTACAGTTCAGCCCGCAGCTGGTAACTGTTCAGCACCCCCACATAAATCTGGAATTTTCTGATTTTTATACCATCCTCTTAAGCACCATTTTTCCACAATATTCGCCAGCATGATTCCAGAACTACCCGCAACTATGTCGGCTGAGATTCTCTTGAAAGAGAATGCAGAGCTGCGGATGAGAGTTGCCTGTCTGGAAGAGCGATGTCGAGAATTGGAAGAAAAGGTTGGCAAGAACAGTCAAAACAGCAGCAAGCCGCCATCGTCTGATGGTTATCAAAAACCTTGTAAAAACAGTAATTCTCCAGATCATTCTGACGACCTTTCCGCAGATAAAGGTACCGATCCATCGGATGAAAAACCCAATCCTAAAAGTCTGAGACAGTCTTCTGGTAATAAAGCCGGTGGAAAGAAAGGGCATCAGGGCACTTGTCTTAAACAGGTCGATATCCCTGACTATATTGAGTACCTTCCGGTTAAAGAATGCAATAAATGTCAGGCGTCTCTTCTTGATAGTGAGCCGGTCAAATATATTGAACGACAGGTGTTTGAACCAGGGAGACCGGGTGAATTTGAAGTAACGGCCCATAGAGCTGAAGTAAAAATCTGCACTTGTGGTTGTCGGAATCAGGCTGAATTCCCGGAAGGTGTTACCGCTGCCGCACAATATGGCTCAGCCACACAGGCTATGGCCGTCTATCTTAACCAATACCATTTCCTGCCTTTTAAGCGCGTGTCAGAGTATTTTAATACTCTCTATAAAATGAGTGTAAGTGCAGGCACTGTCGCCAATTTTGTGGCCAGAACCTATGAAAATCTGGCTTCTACTGAAGAGGTTATTCGTGACGCCTTGCGGGAATCGTCTGTTGCCGGAGCCGATGAAACGGGTATGCGGGCCGAGGGCTCTTTGCACTGGCTACACGTTATGCGGGATGAACAATGGACGCTCTACTACTTGTCTGAAAAGCGAGGTCGTGAGGCCATGGACACGATGGGCATACTGCTAACATTTGCAGGCGTTCTGGTTCATGATCATTGGAAATCCTATTTTGCATATGCGGCAACTCACGTACTTTGCAATGCCCATCACCTGAGGGAGCTTTTGGGTGTTGTTGATAGGGACAGCAATCAACTGGCGTTGCGATTGATGAAGCTACTGAGGCTTTCCTGGCATTACTGCAAGGGCTTTAAGACCATAGGTATGCTACAGATGCCAAGTGTTGTCTGTGAACGAATCGAGAAGATTTATGACCGGTTGCTTCAGCGGGCTCTAATGAAAGAAGTCGTCTATATGGAGAAGCAACGAGAGGAGCTTAAGCGCAAGAAAGTCAAGAATACTAAAGCTTACAATCTCTTCAAACGACTCACTGAGTTCAAGGCTGAGACACTGCGCTTCATGTCAGATTTTACCATTCCCTTCGATAACAATGGCAGTGAGCGGGATGTTCGAATGGCCAAGTTAAAGCAGAAAATCTCAGGCTGCTTCAGGAGTGCAGACGGTGGTTCTATGTTTGCACGGATTCGCAGCTATTTGTCGTCTGCCAGAAAACAGGGAATGGACATATATCAATCACTTCATAGAGCTGTTCGGAATTACTGTAATATGCCTTTGCTCAGTGCTGAATAGTTACCGCAGCTGGATAAAAAGCTGGAGGCTGGCCAGGTCGACCTGGTGCTTGGGTATGTAGGAAAGCCGCCAGCCGGATTCAGTTATGCACCATTAATGGAAGATGGGATCTGTGCCCTGGTGCATGAGGATCACCCTCTCGTGGATCAGGAGATTGCTGTTGAAGATCTTGAGCAGTATTCGGTGATTCGCCACTCTTCATGGATGGGAAGCCCCCATTTCATCAGGGATTACCTGGAAAGTCTCAGTGCAAATATCCGTGTCGTTGCCAAAACACCCAACCTGCCCATCGGTTTGCAGCTGGTAAAGGACACCTGTCATCTTCTGATTACTATGGAGAAAGCGGCTCGTTCCAATACCTATGTACAGAATATGAAGATGAAAACCCTGCCGGTTAAACTGCCCAGGGTCAAATACTACGCCGTTTGGCCGGAGTATTGGGAGCATAACCGGGCACATCGCTGGTTCAGAGAGTTCATCATCAACCGCTTCCGTCTCAAACTAAAGGAAATAGACAGGCACAATGCAGTGATCAACGATCGGACGTGAGCATGGTGGCTATCTCGTCAACCATCTTATCAACCATCTCGAACCTTATGGTCAGGGATGGTTGTTACTGGCCGGTTATTCGCTAGCTTGCAGATAGACTGTGGTACTTTAGGCACTCCACAGTCGAGTATCAGTTCTATACTTAGCAAATTTTGTGATGAGCTGGTTTTCGGGTACATTGCCAGGAGCCTGGTCATGAATAGTCAGTCTATTCCCTGACAGCATTCCGGGCGATCACTTCTCGTTTTTAATCCCGCATTTCTTTATCTCTGGGGGTTGCCCCGTGTGAAGACAATTCCTACTGGCCGGGGCAGTATATCGCCCATGACTTTGCTGGCAATATGGTCTGTTTCAGCTATTACCTCGCTGCCCGGGCTGGCGGTTTCCCCCATTATCGGGCAACTGGATACCATCTTTACCAGCGTATCCAAAACAGAAATCCAGATGCTGACATCATTGCCTTCAATGTTGATCATCCCTTTTGTCCTACTGTCCGGAAAGCTGGCAGTGTCCGGGAACAAGCTGTTGATTCTGATAACCGGCCTGATGATCTTTATGGTCAGCAGCGTACTCTATTTCTTTGCTGAGAGTATTCATGCACTGTTGTACATCAGTCTGTTGCTGGGGGTTGGTGCAGGCATTGTTATTCCCCTGTCTACTAGCCTGATCAATGATTTTTTTGCCGGAAAGTATCGAATCCGCCAGTTTGGTATCAGCTCTTTCATCACTAATTTGACGCTGGTTTTAGCGACAGCCCTGACCGGATGGCTGGCCGGGATTAACTGGCACTATCCTTTTATTATTTATCTGTTACCTGGTGTTGCCATTGCCCTGTCTTATTTTTTAACCAGGCGTTATGTCCAGAAGTTTGCAAAATCATCACCGGGAGTTGGAAAGAAAGCTATCGATCATTTATCCGAAGAGTCAATAAAGCATGATCCCAAACCCATTCAGAAAAAACCGCTGGCCTGCGTCATGCTGCTTTATTTTCTGGCAACCACTATTGTTTTGATTATCCCATTTAATGTCCCTTTTTTAATTCAGGGGTATCATTTATCCAGCGTCTGGGCAGGGTGGATGTTATCTCTCTTTTTCCTTGCCATGATGCTGCCGGGACTTGTTGTTAAAGAGCTGGTTGATCATTTATCCAATTACACTACGGCCATATGTTTTGGGAGTATTGCCCTGGGACTGATAATGATCACGGCAACTCGTCATCCTGCCCTGACGGCCTTGGGAATATTTATCGTTGGTTTCAGTTACGGCGTTATCCAGCCGTTTATATACGATAAGACGTCATCGTTCTCCAACGTTCGTCAGGCTAATCTAACACTGGCTATGGTTATGTCGATGAACTATACGGCTATTGTATTATTTCCTTTAAGGCTCTTGTAGGATTTCAGACTGCTACTGGGTTGAACATTGCTGAAGCCCTTTATCTACAAAGGTTGTCAGCATATTGTCCGGTAATGTTGCTCAATCCTTGTTTTTCGTGACCTACAGTCAGTTTTCACTGTAGAGCAGTTCGTAATCAAAATAGAGCCTCCTTTAATTATGAACATTGTCGATTTTACCTTTCAAGCCGGAAGCAGTTCGCGGCTACCTTTTGGTTTTTTTGTACTGGTGTCAATACTAATGTGCCTGTCTTGTTTTTATAAACGTGACAGCGTCGCTTTGTCGGCAAAAGGAATATAGTAAACGTCAAATGGTTTCTATATCCCTCAACGCTCTACAAACAAATCCATAGTGAAAAGATATGACGGTTACCGGCCGGGCCGTGTAAGGCTGGCCGGGTGAATCAATAGCCGGTGGCAGCAGTATTTGACGCTACATCAACACATCTTAATGCGACCACATCATGGAGCTTCTCAACCTGGGTAATGAGCAGATGTGCCGGCCGACGGCTGGAGACGGTCATGGATAATTCAATTTTCTCACCGCAGTTTGATGGTGCCATGCTCATGCTGTTAAGAGTGAACCCCCGGTGCCTGATGACTCTGAGTACCCGTTCTACAACGTCTGGCTGTTGTTGGCATTGCAGATGTAACTGGAAACTCATGAGCGTTGCTCCAACATTTCGTGGTTAGCGGCTCCCGGCGGCACCAGGGGCCATACGTTTTCCATGGCATCGATACGCACGTGAAGCAGCCATGGACCGTTCACCTTCAACATCTCATCCAGGGCTGAATTCACTTCATCGCGAGTGGTTATGGTTCTGCCACCGATACCGAAGGCATTAGCCAGGGTAATAAAGTCGGGATTATCACAAAGGTCGGTTTCGCTGTAACGACCTTGATAAAATAGTTCCTGCCACTGGCGAACCATGCCCAGCTTCTGGTTATCCAGCAGTACTATTTTGATCGGCAGCTGTCTTCTTCTTATGGTGTTCAGTTCCTGAACATTCATCATGAATGAACCATCACCGGATACCAGAATGACGGTGTCTTTTGGCCGTGCCATGGCTGCACCGATGGCCGCAGGCAGACCAAAGCCCATGGTACCGAGACCGGCACTGGTCAAATGGTTACGGGTGTGGTGAAAGGCCATATGCTGGGCAACCCACATTTGATGCTGCCCGACATCGCAGCTGATGATGGCATTATCAGGCAACTGCCGGGATAACTGGTTGAGCAGATGTGGTGCATAAATATCGGTACCCGGTTTGTCGTATTGCCATTGATGTTCTGTTTTCAGTCGCTGACAGTGGCCAAGCCACTCCTTGACGGGCAATGCGATCGACAGTTCTGTCAGTACCCACTGCATGGGCTGATGAAAAACGACATTGGCAGCTCTGCGTTTGTGGACTTCTGCAGGGTCAATGTCGATGTGAATAACCTTCGCATCCGGGGCAAAGGTGTCCAGTTGTCCGGTCACCCGGTCATCGAAGCGCGCACCCACAACCATTAATAAGTCACACTGTTGTACTGCGGTGTTTGCTGCCCGGTTGCCATGCATGCCCAGCATGCCAAGATAACCATCGTTATCGGGGCTGACAGTACCCAGCCCTTTTAACGTGCAGACACTGGGCAGGCCAGTCGTTTGCAGAAAATAACGTAACGCTTCCGTAGCGTGAGCCATATTCACACCACCACCGATATAGGCAATGGGACGGGATGCTGATCGCATGAGCTCCAGAGCTTGATGAAGGTTTTCATGGTCGGTTTTGTCAGGGTGGTAACCATTCTCAACCAGGTCAAGCGGCGGGTGCCAGCTGGCGGGAGCCTGTTGTATATCTTTGGGAATATCCACGAGGACAGGCCCCGGTCGTCCGGAATTCGCCAGAGTGAATGCCTGATGAAGGGTTTGGCAGAGCATGTCTGGTTCGGTGACCAGAAAACTGTGCTTGGTGCAGGCCATGGAAAGCCCCAGGATATCGATCTCCTGAAAGGCATCGGTACCCATAGCATTAGTGGGTACCTGGCCGGTAATGGCAACAATGGGGACGGAATCCATCATGGCATCCGCCAGTGCAGTGATCAGGTTTGTTGCACCGGGGCCGGAGGTGGCAATACAGACACCGGTTCGGTGGCTTGAGCGGGCATACCCGATAGCGGAGAAACCGGCACCTTGTTCATGGCGGCAGAGAAGATGCTCAACAGGGGAGTCAAGAAGAGCGTCATACACCGGCATAATGGTACCACCGGGATAACCAAAAACGGTCTCAACACCTTGGTGAATCAGGGTTTGTACGATTGCTTCAGCACCATTCATATCGGTTACCCCCTGGCTGCCAGCTGTTGAGGGTAATGACTTCAGATAGTATGACAGGCAGGGTAATGACATTCAGGGCGATCAGGTTGAGCATGACTTTTCTCCTTCATCAGGCATAAAAAAACCCCCGGACCTTGCAGTGCGGGGGTTTTGTCGAAGCTGTTTCTTCAGTCCACAAAGCCACCCGCAGCGATAATAATCGCTACGTTGAGAATGACTGATTGGCTAAGGGCTGAAGACATCATTTGTTTGCCACGATTTGTTGGTAAGATTTAATTAAATAGTTAGTACAGAGTTTTATAGCACAGCATTATGTGCAGTGCCAGAAAGATGTTGCTAACCAAACCGTGACCCAGACCGGTTAAAAGGGCTGGTTCACGAAGACCCGGAAAAAAGTCTCTTCATCACCACTGGCAATTTCGGTTCTGACGACAATGCCCTCAACCCGGAACCGGATGCCGCCACCAACGCTGGTTTTCATGTCCTGATGCAACGCTTGCGCGTCGAAGTCATCCGCAACTCGCCCTGCATCCATGAACAGGGTCCATTGCCACCAGGGCATATCATAGAGTGGACCAATAATTGGCATGTCCTCCAGTGGTTGCCACTTGGGCATCATGCGATATTCGATGTTGTAGGAAACGGCTGAACGGCCATAAAAGCGGTCAGACCTATATCCGCGCAGTTTGTTCCAGCCACCGAGGTTTATGCCCGCAAAAGAAGGGGGGCGTCGGAAAACGTCTGCGCCATTAATGGTTGTGGTATCGTTCCATGTTGGCGTATCGGCTACCCACGCATTCAAGGCCAGCACCTGCTGGCTCATCAGGTCGTTGCTGCCCAGACTGAAAAATTTGCTGAATTCAAACTCAGCTGTGGACCAGTCCGGCCGGTCTTCACTGCCCCAGTCCCGGGTATAAGTGAAGGATGCCCGACTGCCACGGGTGGGCAAATGGCGGGAGTTACGATTGTCATACTCCAGAGTCAGCCGGATGCCCACGGACTTATCGGCTTCATTGCCCGGCTGGAACTCATCAAGTCGTTGACTCTGGTAATAGGGTTGCAGCTCCAGAGAGGTGATTCCGGTGGTTAATGGATTCCAGTGGGTTCTGCTGCTTTCATAGCCTCTGGTTTTTTTCGCCATGGCCGCAAGCGCACCGTCCTGACCATCACCGATCGGGAGGGTGTACTGGAAGCTAGCCTGATAATGTCGCTCACGTCCTCCGGCGCGGATTGAATTCTCAAGACTGGAATCATGACTCCCTGGTTGCTCATCGGGGTAGTTCGGGTTACCGGGCAGGAAGTAACTGGTTTCAGTCAGGCTGGATTCCAGCACACTGAAATCCATCTGCCAATGGTCGAGGCCGGGAACCATAACGTTATAAAGGCCCAGATAGCCCATTTTGGTGCCATTGCTTGAGCCAATCACGGTTCCGAACAGTGTCATCTGAGGCTGTATCAGACCTTTTACCACACCCGCTCCACCAAACGCCTTGCCCCAGTCTTCAGAACTGAAAAGAAACGGTATGCCAATGACCTCCTTATAAAGAGATCCTGATTCTCTACTGGCTGAATCATCAGCTGAAACAAGGCAGCTGTTCAATATAGCGAGAAGCCCCAGAGTTAATGTTCTGATTGTTCCAATCATTCCGCAAAAAAGTCCTGATATTCCATACTGGGTAGTGCTGACAATCATTTGAATGTTCGAATCGGCAGGTTTATTTGTTGGTATGTCACCAGAGCCTGAAGCGTTAATCAGCCAATGAATGCCTGAAGTAATGATTGATGTTCATGACTCGTATTATAAATACTTAGTGGGATATCTAAATACGGTATTGCCTCAGTTTATCTGCCCTTTAAAATGACCTGCTGATTTCAGGGGCATGCTTATCATGAAGGTCACTATGAAAGGCCAGGCCAACGCTGTATCCACTTTTCCGGATCTTGATAATATCCGGCAACAGTTTCCATTGCTGTCGCGGACAGTGCACGGTCAATCACTGGTATATCTTGATAATGCGGCAACCACACAGAAACCGGTGTCGGTTATTGAGTCGGTTGACCGGTATTATCGAGAGCAGAATGCTAATGTGCATCGGGCATCGCACTTCCTGAGCGGCTGCACGACTCACGCTTTTGAAGCAGCCAGAGAAACCACCCGCCACTTTCTTAATGCCCGCTTTGCACAAGAGATTATCTGGACCCGGGGAGCGACTGAAGCCATCAATCTGGTGGCCAACAGCTGGGGGCGGAGCCAGTTAACGTCTGGCGATGAGATTATCCTGAGTCGCCTTGAGCATCATGCCAATATCGTTCCCTGGCAACTGCTGGCTGAAGTAACCGGAGCTATCATCAGGGTTGTAGAGCTGGATGAGGCTGGCAATCTGGATAGGCAACACTTCCAGCAATTGCTGTCGGAGAAAACCAGGCTGGTGGCCATCGCTCATACATCCAATGCCATTGGTACGATTTTACCTGTTAAAGAACTTATTGCGCTTGCCCATCGTGTCGGTGCTCTGGTTTTGGTGGATGGTTCTCAGGCTGTTGCCCACCAGAAGGTCGATGTTCAAGCGTTGGGAGCCGACTTTTATGTGTTTTCCGGACATAAAGTCTATGGCCCCACGGGAATAGGTGTTTTGTACGGACGACGGGAGTTGTTGGAAAACATGCCGCCCTGGCAGGGTGGTGGCGAGATGATTGAGCGTGTCAGTTTTTCAGGCACTCGCTTTAACCACCTGCCTTTCAAATTTGAAGCAGGAACCCCCAATATTGTTGGTGCTATCGGGTTAGGCAAAGCGTTGGAGTTTTTGGCAGGTATCGATTTTGCCGCCCTGCATGCTCATGAATGTCAGCTGCGCACGCTGGTGGAGGAAGGATTATCCCGAATAAACGGCATCCGTTTGATTGGACAGGCAGAGCAGAAAGCGCCCGTAGTGTCATTTGTCTCCAGTGAACTTCATAATCAGGATATCGGGCTAATGCTTGATCAACAGGGAATAGCCGTTAGAACCGGCCATCATTGCACCATGCCTTTGATGGAGAGTCTGAATCTCAATGGCACTGTCAGAGCCTCTTTTGCCCTCTACAACACCGTAGATGAGGCCAATGCTTTTGTTGTTGCCATGGAGAAGCTCCATCACTCGCCAGTGTATGATGCTCACCCAGAGATGAAAAACAATAGAGGCGGCGTATCGGGCAATGCTCAGGCAATGATCAATGAGGTAAACGGTTTGCCAGAGATCTTTTGTCAGCAGGCTCCGGAACTTGTCGCGATAGCAAACCGGTTGAATGGGCTTTCAGGCTGGCAGGAACGCTATCGGCAGATCATGTTGCTGGGCAAAGAGCTGCCTGTGCTGTCGGGTGAATGGAGAAGCGATGATGCTCGACTGCATGGTTGTGAAAGTAGTGTCTGGCTGCATTACCACTATGATGATGAAACCATGCGCCTTTACTTTATTGCTGACTCCGACGCGAGAGTGATCCGGGGACTGATCGCTATTGTTCTGGCCGTATTCTCCGGTAGAACACCGGATGAGATTGCAAGAGAAGATATTGACCAGTGGTTCCGTGAGTTGGATCTGTTCAATCATTTGAGCCCATCCAGGGGCAATGGGCTCAAGGCGATTGTCAGAGAGATTCAGGCGATTGCCCATCGTTATCGCTGATGTGGTCGGATCATGACAATAGAGGCTGAACTTTATTTAAGGGGAGGAGTCTATGACCGCGTAATCAATTGAACCTTGATTTGGAACATTAGTTAGGAGTTGTGCCATGTTGCCATCTGAAAGTACAACGAGTCAGTGTTCTGCAAATGTTTTTACGGCTGCAGGTGGGGGAAAAAACGATAATAGTGGAGCTTCAGAAAGTTCCTTTGGCAGTCGTAAGGTGTGCATTGAAAAACTTGATAAGGCTTTACTTCTGAAGTGCCTTTATGATCATGGGCAAGGTAAAGGAGATATTTTGCCCAAAAAGACAGCATTTACAATGCAATTGCCCAAAGAGATGAGTATCGACGTTGCTAAAGAGCATATTGCTAAAAGGCAAACGGAGGATAAGGAGAGTACAACCCTCTATTTTGACTACGTTGATTGTAAGCCAATAAAAGCCAATATCGGTGGTGATTTTATGGATACCAGGAGGTACGACCAGTACCATGGCGTTGGTACAGCTAGAATAGCCATTGCATATGCAAGAGTTATGGATTGTTGTCAGAACATTACAGAGGGAAACCAACAGGTTAATCTTAATCAGGTTTTGCAAGAATATGACAACCTGACCCAAACTCGCTGAATCATGATCAGCTTTATTAAGGGGGCTGGAGTGACAATGACCAAATAGACTTGTATTTGGGTACTGGTTTATCAGGTAGTTTTGGGCAAGTTCTGTCAGGTTTTGGCTAATTTTTCAATAATCCGCGCGGCGGCAACAAAACCGAAGGTCGCAGTCACTGCGGTGGCCGCGCCAAAACCACTGGAACAGTCCATCTTCATTGAGCCTTCTCCCATTGGTTTGGTTTGGCAGATGGTGCCGTCAGCCTGTGGATAAACTGCCTGCTCTGTTGAAAATACGCAATCCACACCAAATTTCCGTTTGGAATTTTTGCTGAAGCCATGACGGTCACGAAGCTGATTACGTACTTTTCTTGCCAGAGGATTATGCAAGGTTTTGGTTAGATCGGTGATCTGAATCTGTGTCGGATCCATCTGTCCGCCAGCACCCCCGGTAGTAATGATTTTGATTTTGTTACGTTTGCAGTGAGCGATCAGTGCCGCCTTAACCCGGAAGCTGTCGATAGCATCCAGCACATAGTCAAACTCGTTGTTTATCAGTTCCTGAAGGTTGTCCTCCGTAATAAAGTCTTCAATAGTCTGACATTCACACTCAGGGTTTATCTGAGTGATGCGCTCGGCAATCACTTCAACTTTCGAACGACCAATGGTGTCCGTAAGCGCATGCAGCTGACGATTGATGTTCGTAACACAAATATCATCCAGATCGATCAGTGTGATTTTACCCACCGCCGTTCTGGCCAGAGCTTCTGCTGCCCAGGAGCCAACACCACCGATACCGATGACGCAGACATGGGATTGACGAAGTTTTTCAACGGCACTGTTGCCATATAAGCGGCGAATGCCGCCGAACCGGTCATTGAAGTGGGTACTGGGGGAAGAGACTGCTGGCATTGGAAACGTCTGAGGTAAAACATCACCGGCCGATTATACAACGCAAAGTGATACAGTTTTAATCAAATTTTGCCCTGGTGTTTGGGAACAGTTCTGTTTGAACGGAACGCAGCTCATGCAGAATTTTCTGGTTTCTCTGCCATTGATTATGATTATAAGAAAGAACAAATTGAGGTGGTTCCTTATGGTCATAAAAGGGTTCAAAGGTCGCACCTTTACTGATCAGCAGGCGGGTAAGCCTATTATCCCCTGTTCCATCCCATTGCACTGCCTTGCAAATTGGCTTCGGAGCACCTCTGTTAGGGTCAGCACCGTATTCGAGTAACAACTCTAACTCGGCAAAACGGTTACGGCTTGCAGCACAGGCTAAGGGAGTGCAATCATCCGACTCAGGCGCAATACCTCCATTTGGGTCAGCTCCTGCTTTAAGCAATGTACTAATCACTTCTTGGCAATACCTTCCCGAATCAAGCGAAGAGAGCATTACATCCAATAACGATTCAGATTTATGCGCCAATAATAATTCGCAGGCTTTTACATTTTGGCTGGCAGCACAAAAGCCCAATGCATTCCAATTATTGCCACCATAAAATGAAAAATTGACATTCAGATGCGGACTGTGCGGTACGGGGTAAATTTTATCGATATTGGCACCGTTTTCCACGAGTGCCGCAACAACCTCTCGATAATGATGATAGACAGCGTAGCACAGTGGAGTCCAGCAACCGGTACTTGGTGAGTCAAAACCGGTATTTGGATTAATTTTATGGGTTTTAATTAATGTATTGATTTTAACAATATCTTGCGACTTAACCGCCTTCCATAATTCAATTGGAGCGGGTGCCTCGCTTCGACTCCGACTGACTTGTCTGGCAGTGATACTGGTTGGGTCACCGGGAAGGCTTTGTTTTTGACGGTGCAAATAAGGGACCTTATCCGGAAGTGACTGTACCCCGTAATGTTCAGTTTCAGGCAAGGCATGACCTGAAGCGGCTGGGGTCTCAGTGGGTGGGTAGTTTGGGGTTAATGAGGAAGCAACATTAGGCAATAAGGGATTCGACATGTTGTTCACCTGTTCATCCAAAAATCTGTCGGATTTAACGCTGAACCGACAGCAACAGCGCTTGCCTTGATCTGGCTATTCATAAACGCCGTCGAGCGATTAAAGTTGGATTTGGCCATTTTTGTCGCTTTTCATTGAGTTGAACTACGGTTCAATGGCCTCAAATTAACATAAAGAAAGAACCGGAGCGCACCACTTATTGCAACAGTCAATTAAGTCCGACAGGCTCTAAATTTTAATTAATGCTATGACTCTGACCTCTTTAATAAAGTTCCCCGGTAATGCGATCCAGGTCCGTGTTAAGTAGCCAGAAATATATGATTTCATATGGTTAGCTACTTATTTCCTTGATCTGAATTAACCGGAAAACAAAACAGCCAGACAAGAGTCTGGCTGTTTTGTATAAGTGCAGCCCATTTACTTAATTGGGGTTTTCCTTGGTCAGCTCGGCGATTTCTTTCAGGCGTTCCAGTACTTTCTGGTTGATGGAGCCTTTTGGGTAATTGCCTTTACTGTTCATGACACCTGGTCGGTGGCCGGTCAGTAGCTCAAGTGCTTCTTCAACGTGGGAAACGGCATAAACATTAAACTTCTTGGCTTTCACCGCATCCACAACCTTACTGTGCAGCATCAGGTTACGAACGTTCGCCTGAGGGATAATCACTCCCTGCTCGCCGGTCAGGCCTCTGGCATTACAGAGATCAAAGAAGCCTTCTATTTTCTCGTTTACGCCACCAATGGCCTGAACTTCACCGTGCTGGTTCATTGAGCCGGTTACCGCAAAACACTGTTTGATCGGGGTGTTGGTCAGTGCTGAAAGCAGACAGCATAGCTCTGCCATGGACGCACTGTCGCCATCGATATAACCGTAAGACTGCTCCATGGCCAGACTGGCAGAGATCGCCAGGGGGAATTTTTGTGCATAACGGCTGCCAAGATAACCGGTCAGGATCATGACTCCCTTCGAGTGAATAGCCTGACCCAAGGCTACCTCGCGCTCTATGTCAACAATACCCTGGCTACCGGGATAAACCGCGGCCGTAATTCGGGCGGGAGAGCCAAAACAGGCATCACCCACGGAGAGCACCGTTAACCCATTGATCTTGCCAATCTGTTCGCCATCAGTATCAATCAGGATGCTGCCTTCCAGCATATCATCCAGAATCTGCTTGCTGACCCGGCCAGTACGCTCAGCTTTGGCATCCAGTGCCCGATCGATATGCTCGTGGTTGATTTTACGGCCATTACTGGTTCGTCGAATAAAGTCAGCCTCGGCCAGCAAATCAAAGAGTTCACCGATTTTTGCTGATAGCTGAGTCTGATTTTCGGTCATCCGGGAGCTTTGCTCCACCATCCGGGCAACGGCGGATGCAGACAGTGGCGGATAGTTTTCATCAGCCGCACGATTTTTTAGCAGCTGGGCAAACGCCCGGACGGTTTCAGTGGAGCGTGGCAGCTGGTCATCAAAGTCCACCAGTACCCGGAACATCTCGTGGAAATCCGGGTCAAGTTGCTGCAGGATGTAATAAATATCCCGGGATCCGACCAGAATCACTTTTACATGCAGTGGAATAATTTCCGGAGTCAGGGTGATGGTATTCATCAGGCCCATCTCGGAATAAGGGGATTCAATTTTCAACTGCCGCTCTTTCAGAGCACGTTTCAACGCTTCCCAGACGAAGGGCTCTTCCAGAAGCTTGTTGGCTTCCAGCAATAGATAACCACCATTGGCCTGGTGCAGAGAACCGGGGCAGATTTGCCGGAAGTTGGTCACCAGGGCTCCCATCTCACTGGCGTATTCTATTCGGCCAAAGAGGTTCTTGTA
This sequence comes from Endozoicomonas sp. SCSIO W0465, assembly GCF_023716865.1. NCBI lineage: Bacteria > Pseudomonadati > Pseudomonadota > Gammaproteobacteria > Oceanospirillales > Endozoicomonadaceae > Endozoicomonas > Endozoicomonas sp. SCSIO W0465. The sequence goes on along the minus strand of NZ_CP092417.1, from coordinate 1,732,544 downwards.
GTTGGGATGAGACTCATAGATCACCGGTGCCGCCGCATCATTCTTATGGCCAACCACAAGATTGGGTGAATAGAGTTCTTCCAGTGCAGACCGTTTGCTGGCATCTTCTTTGGACTCCATTACCCGATCATCGGCCAGGTATTCAATCACCGTTCGGTGCAGATGCTGTTTGACGGCTTCCAGGTAATCCAGAAGATTCTGTTCTTTGCTGTATTTTTTCAGTATTGGTTTCAGCAGCGGAGCCAGAGCCTGGTCTATGGTGTCCTGATTCAGGTCTTGCAGCTTTTCGTTGGATTCCCGCTTCCACTGTGGCAGTTCAACCAGTGACTCATTCAGTCGCGTTTCCAGTTCACTGATATCGTTATTGAACTTTTCCCGCTTTTTATCCGGCAATTGAGCAAACTCGGTTTCATCCATCGCTTTGCCACCCGACATGGGCGTGAAGCTTAATGCGCCGGTGTCCCGGTATAAGGCGATATCTCTTTTTAGCGCTTCCTGTTCAATTTGATCAATGGCCTGGTCATAACGTTTATTAAAACTACGCTCAATGGCAGTTTTCTTTTGCTGATAAGTGGGGTTTTCAAAGGCCGCTGGAAAGGTCATCAGAAGCTTGTCAATAAAACTCTCGAAGTCCTTTTGAAGGTCGCTGCCCAGACCTGCGGGCAATTTCAGGGCTTTTGGCTCACGGGGATTGTCAAAGTTATTGACGTAGGCCCAGTCATCAGAGGAACTCTGCCTCTTGGCTTCTGTCTCAAGGTACTTACGGAGATAGGACATCCGACCGGTGCCGGACTCACCCATGACATAGATGTTATAGCCCGAGCGGTGCATGGCGACACCAAACTGAATCGCACTGGTGGCTCGCTCCTGGCCCAGGATACCGACGTAACTTTCCAGTTCTTCTGTGGACTTGAAACCCAAATCCTTCACTGGTTGCTTGGCGATGAGCTGATTCGCTGTTAGTTTGAGTTTTTTCACAAGTCTTGCCATTTCCCGCAAAATGCTTTCACCATGGGAGTTAAGTGAAGCTTTTGTTATAAAAAAAGTGGTCAACGATTTTCTTTTGCAGACCCTATAGTACTCTCATTAATAGTACTCTCATTAAAAAGGTTTGTCGGCCTTGGAGCCAGTGTGTTGATCTGTGAATCTTTAAATTGCATAGTGATTTTATTGTTGTCAGTGGTTGCAGAGCTTTTTATGAACTTCTGGAAAAAATGTCTGCCCAGCATCCTTATTACTTTTGGCGCTAACCAGGGGGTTGCGTCCATTGACGATGACCTTGACCGACTGATCTCCACATTACCACCCGGACATATTCATTCCATTAAAGTCATTGAAGCTGAAACTGGGAAAGTGCTGTTTGACCGGAATAGCAGCTTTAACCTGCTACCAGCAAGCACGGTCAAAGCCATCACTGCCATCTCAGCTTATCGGGTGCTGGGCGATGAGTACAGATACCAAACCTCCTTATTGAGTAACAAGCCTTTGTCAGAAGGGAAGGTATATGCCGGAGATCTGGTTTTAAGGTTTTCAGGTGATCCTTCGCTGACAAGGGCGGATCTTTCTGCATTGCTGGGAAAACTTAATGATAAGGGGGTGAAGGTAATACGGGGCACTATCTGGCTTGATGGCTCTGTCTATGATGGATACCCAAGGGCCGGTGGTGCGAGCTGGGATGACCATAATATCTGCTTTGCCGCGCCAGTCAGTGCGATGATACTGGATCGTAACTGTTTTTTTGGCTGGCTGGTGCCTTCTGGAAAAGAGGGGCAGCTGTCAAAGATGGTTTACGATGAGCCACAATGGCAGCTCTCCATTGATAATCGAGTAGCGATTAGAAAAAGCCCGCCCCATGAGTCAAACGGTTGTGTTCAGGAAGTTTGGCCATCATCAAAACATGAGTACCGTCTGGAAGGGTGTATTGCCTCTGATGCCAAACCAATGCGCATGGCATTTTCAGTGCGTGACCCGGAGCGGGCTGCAGCAAGGTTTGTTGAGTCGTTTTTGCAGGCGAATAACATCAAACTTGAAGGCAGGATTGTGATTGAAAAACCACAAGGTGATTTTAAATGGCTTGTGGCCAGTCATCATTCCGTACCTGTTCCGGATCTTTTACAGCGAGTACTGGATAAATCAGACAATCTATACGCTGATAGTCTGCTGAAAACCATAGGGTCATCGGTAAAGGGTGAAAAGGGCTCTTATTCTTCAGGCACTGAGGCAGTTCTGGCCATGTTAAAGGAAGAGGGTGTTGACTTGACCAGGGGTAGATTGGTGGATGGTTCAGGGTTGTCCCGATATAACATGCTCAGTGCTGATAACTTTACTGAAGTGTTGCAGACCGGTTGGAGAAGCTGGAGGGAGAGTGCGCCCTGGCTGGCCTCACGAGAAGATGAGCGTCGCTGGCTGAAAACTGGCCACATGAGTGGGGTAAACAGTATGGTGGGTTATGCCTTTCCGGAAAATAGTGCACCTTTGATATTTGCTGTACTGCTGAATGGGCTGAGACCGGTTCAGCCAGCGACGAATGAAGAGAAAAGAGCATTTCATCAGGAAATCAGACTATTCCACCGGGCATTTCTTGAGCGACTGACGGATACTCGATAAAGCAACAGTCAGCCTGTTGGTAACTTGTCGTATATTGTTCTGAAAATTAAATGATGGAGTATTGCCTTCATCCGTTTTCTCTTTATAATACATGGCTCTTCTAAGGGCACTCACAAAAGATTGTCAGGGATCAGCGGAATAAACCTTCATCGCTGACCCGGAAGTGCGGTTTGAAAACAGGTTGTTTGGATTGAATGAAAAACAATCGGTTGACAAATCAAACCGGCGCGGTAAGATGCGCCTCCGCTGACAGGGCTTGAGAGCGACGTTAGCGAGTTGGAAAGCTTCTTTCTTCTTCGGAAAACGAATGCTTGACAACGAAAGCCGTCACGGTAAGATAAGCGGCCTTGCTGATCGGCGCTGACTGCTGAATCAGCGATTAAATCACCACGATTTAATCAGTTCTTTAACAAGATATCAGACAATTCGTGTGGGCGCTTGTGCGATGGCATCGGTAACAAAGCTTCGGCTTTGAACACTTTAAGATGCTTAATTGATCAAGCGAACATACCTGTAAATTCATGTACGTTTAATTGTGACATTGAGCCGTTGTTTTGTTCTTCGGAATAAAATGACAAACCGATTTAAACTGAAGAGTTTGATCATGGCTCAGATTGAACGCTGGCGGCAGGCCTAACACATGCAAGTCGAGCGGTAGCGGGAAGAGCTTGCTCTTTGCCGACGAGCGGCGGACGGGTGCGTAACACGTAGGAATCTGCCTGGTAGTGGGGGATAGCCCGGAGAAATCCGGATTAATACCGCATACGCACTAGCTCTTCAAGAGCGGTGGAAAGGAGGGGATCTTCGGACCTTTCGCTATCAGATGAGCCTGCGTCGGATTAGCTGGTTGGTGGGGTAAAGGCCTACCAAGGCGACGATCCGTAGCTGGTCTGAGAGGATGATCAGCCACACTGGGACTGAGACACGGCCCAGACTCCTACGGGAGGCAGCAGTGGGGAATATTGCACAATGGGCGAAAGCCTGATGCAGCCATGCCGCGTGTGTGAAGAAGGCCCTAGGGTTGTAAAGCACTTTCAGTGGGGAGGAAAGGTTGCTGGTTAATACCCAGCAGCTGTGACGTTACCCACAGAAGAAGCACCGGCTAACTCCGTGCCAGCAGCCCGGTAATACGGAGGGTGCGAGCGTTAATCGGAATTACTGGGCGTAAAGCGTGCGTAGGCGGCTACCTAAGTTGGATGTGAAAGCCCCGGGCTCAACCTGGGAACTGCATCCAAAACTGGGTGGCTAGAGTACGGGAGAGGAGTGTGGAATTTCCTGTGTAGCGGTGAAATGCGTAGATATAGGAAGGAACACCAGTGGCGAAGGCGACACTCTGGCCTGATACTGACGCTGAGGTACGAAAGCGTGGGGAGCAAACAGGATTAGATACCCTGGTAGTCCACGCCGTAAACGATGTCTACTAGTTGTCGGTTGTCTTGTACGACTGGTAACGCAGCTAACGCGATAAGTAGACCGCCTGGGGAGTACGGCCGCAAGGTTAAAACTCAAATGAATTGACGGGGGCCCGCACAAGCGGTGGAGCATGTGGTTTAATTCGAAGCAACGCGAAGAACCTTACCTGGCCTTGACATCCTGCGAACTTTCTAGAGATAGATTGGTGCCTTCGGGAACGCAGAGACAGGTGCTGCATGGCTGTCGTCAGCTCGTGTCGTGAGATGTTGGGTTAAGTCCCGCAACGAGCGCAACCCTTGTCCTCAGTTACCAGCACGTGATGGTGGGCACTCTGGGGAGACTGCCGGTGACAAACCGGAGGAAGGTGGGGACGACGTCAAGTCATCATGGCCCTTAAGGCCAGGGCTACACACGTGCTACAATGGTGCATACAGACGGTTGCCAAGCCGCGAGGTGGAGCTAATCTGAGAAAGTGCATCGTAGTCCGGATTGGAGTCTGCAACTCGACTCCATGAAGTCGGAATCGCTAGTAATCGTGAATCAGAATGTCACGGTGAATACGTTCCCGGGCCTTGTACACACCGCCCGTCACACCATGGGAGTGGGTTGCTCCAGAAGTAGTTAGTCTAACCCTCGGGAGGACGATTACCACGGAGTGATTCATGACTGGGGTGAAGTCGTAACAAGGTAGCCCTAGGGGAACCTGGGGCTGGATCACCTCCTTAATTGATACTAACCAACCGCCGTCCATAAGCGTTCACACGAATTGTTTGATAATAAAACTGCATTCGCAGTTATGTCATTGTTCTTTAAAATGTGGAATCCAAATTAAGCTGAATTGATTTAGAAACTTCGGTTTTTAATGAAAATTCTTGCTGAGACACTCTCAAGTTAATTACCGAAAGGTAATAGCTAATGTGTATGGCGATGAATTCATAGCGATATGAATTCATTTGATCGTTAAGGTAGTTATTTACCATTGCTTTTACGGGCCGCGGGTAGCGGGTGGCGGGAAGCGAACCTGAAACAGATTGCTTCGGGTTATATGGTCAAGTGACTAAGCGTACACGGTGGATGCCTTGGCAGTCAGAGGCGATGAAGGACGTGGTAATCTGCGATAAGTCTTGGGGAGCTGATAAACAAGCTGTGATCCAGGAATTTCCGAATGGGGAAACCCAACGGCATAAGCCGTTATTCCTTAGCTGAATACATAGGCTTTGGAAGGCGAACCCGGGGAACTGAAACATCTAAGTACCCGGAGGAAAAGAAATCAATTGAGATTCCCCCAGTAGCGGCGAGCGAACGGGGACCAGCCCTTAAGCAATTTTTGGTTTAGTGGAAGACTCTGGAAAGTGTCGCCATAGTGGGTGATAGCCCCGTACACGAAAGGCCAATCATTGTGAAATCGAGTAGGACGGGACACGTGAAATCCTGTTTGAACATGGGGGGACCATCCTCCAAGGCTAAATACTCCTGACTGACCGATAGTGAACCAGTACCGTGAGGGAAAGGCGAAAAGAACCCCGTTGAGGGGAGTGAAATAGAACCTGAATCCGTGTACGTACAAGCAGTGGGAGTCGGTGGACAGTTGACAGTGGACAGTAGACAGTTAATGTGCAAAAGCACGGTTGACTGCAAGGCTGAAACACCGTCGCTGGATGATAGAACGTCGGAATGGAACAGGGAGCCAGAAACAGGCACTTCCTGAACCGTTCACCGTCTACTGTCAACTGTCCACTGATGACTGCGTACCTTTTGTATAATGGGTCAGCGACTTACTTTCAGTGGCAAGGTTAACCGCATAGGGGAGCCGTAGGGAAACCGAGTCTTAATAGGGCGTGTTCTTCGGAACAACAGTCGCTGGGAGTAGACCCGAAACCGGGCGATCTATCCATGGGCAGGTTGAAGGTTGAGTAACATCAACTGGAGGACCGAACCGACTATCGTTGAAAAGCTAGCGGATGACCTGTGGATAGGAGTGAAAGGCTAATCAAGCCCGGAGATAGCTGGTTCTCCTCGAAAGCTATTTAGGTAGCGCCTCGTGTCTCACCATCGGGGGTAGAGCACTGTTTGGGCTAGGGGGTCATCCCGACTTACCAACCCCATGCAAACTCCGAATACCGATGAGTGCAATCACGGGAGACACACGGCGGGTGCTAACGTCCGTCGTGGAAAGGGAAACAACCCAGACCGTCAGCTAAGGTCCCAAAGTAACAGTTAAGTGGGAAACGATGTGAGAAGGCCCAGACAGCCAGGAGGTTGGCTTAGAAGCAGCCACCCTTTAAAGAAAGCGTAATAGCTCACTGGTCGAGTCGGCTCGCGCGGAAGATTTAACGGGGCTCAAACTGTTCACCGAAGCTACGGGGTTCAGTGGGCAGTTGACAGTGGACAGTACACAGTTTGTTGAGTAAGTCATGCAAGGTTTTGAGCAATTGGAAGTTTTCAAAAAAGCGTATCGGACTTCACTTGAAGTTCATAAGCTAACATTTGACTTTCCAAAGCATGAACAAGTGCGTGGGCTTGCTGATCAAATGCGCAGAGCCAGTAAAGGCATATGCGCAAATGTTGCTGAAGGCTATGGCAAAATGAGTATTTCAAAAGCTGAATTTCGAAGGTTCTTATTAATGGCCATCGGATCAGCCGACGAAATGCGAGTATGGATCAGATACTCACTGGATCTCGGATACATCGAGAAAAATCAGTGGGAACACCTGAAAACTGAATACCAGACAATTGCCAAAATGCTAACGAATTTGCACAAAAGTCACCAATGACTCAAGGCAAAACCGTCCACCGTCTACTGTCAACTGTCTACTGAACCGGTAGAGGAGCGTTCTGTAAGCCGTTGAAGGTGCATCGGGAGGTGTGCTGGAGGTATCAGAAGTGCGAATGCTGACATGAGTAACGACAAGGGGAGTGAGAAGCTCCCCCGCCGGAAGACCAAGGGTTCCTGCGCAACGCTAATCGGCGCAGGGTGAGTCGGCCCCTAAGGTGAGGTCGAAAGACGTAATCGATGGGAAACAGGTCAATATTCCTGTACCCCTTCTGACTGCGACGGAGTGACGGAGAAGGCTAGGTCAGCGCAGCGTTGGTTGTCTGCGTTTAAGATAGTAGGCAAGGGATCCAGGCAAATCCGGATCGCTCTCTTAATTGAGAATGCCGAGAATTGATGACGAGGTTCTACGGAACTGAAGTGATTGATGCCATGCTTCCAGGAAAAACTCTAAGCATCAGGTCAGAAGGGACCGTACCCCAAACCGACACAGGTGGTCAGGTAGAGAATACCAAGGCGCTTGAGAGAACTCGGGTGAAGGAACTAGGCAAAATGGCACCGTAACTTCGGGAGAAGGTGCGCCGGCTTTGGTGATCGGACTTGCTCCGTAAGCTGAGGCTGGTCGAAGATACCAGGTGGCTGCGACTGTTTATTAAAAACACAGCACTGTGCCAACACGAAAGTGGACGTATACGGTGTGACGCCTGCCCGGTGCCGGAAGGTTAATTGATGGGGTTATCCCACCCCCAAATTTTTTTTGCTGCAAGGCAAACGGCTGAGCGAGTGAAGGAGTTTACATACAAGTAAATGACTGAACGAGCGAAGACGTTTAACGCAGTCAGCAAGAAAAATTTGGAGGTGGGAGAAGCTCTTGATCGAAGCCCCGGTAAACGGCGGCCGTAACTATAACGGTCCTAAGGTAGCGAAATTCCTTGTCGGGTAAGTTCCGACCTGCACGAATGGCGTAACGATGGCCACGCTGTCTCCACCCGAGACTCAGTGAAATTGAAATCGCTGTTAAGATGCAGCGTATCCGCGGCTAGACGGAAAGACCCCGTGAACCTTTACTACAGCTTCACAGTGGATCTTGATGTTGCTTGTGTAGGATAGGTGGGAGGCTTTGAAGCGGTGACGCCAGTCATCGTGGAGCCAACCTTGAAATACCACCCTGGCAATATTGAGGTTCTAACCCGGGTCCCGAAACGGGATCGGGGACATTGTGTGGTGGGTAGTTTGACTGGGGCGGTCTCCTCCCAAAGAGTAACGGAGGAGCACGAAGGTGTGCTAAGTACGGTCGGACATCGTACGGTTAGTGTAAAGGCACAAGCACGCTTGACTGCGAGAGGTACATCTCGAGCAGGTACGAAAGTAGGTCTTAGTGATCCGGTGGTTCTGCATGGAAGGGCCATCGCTCAACGGATAAAAGGTACTCCGGGGATAACAGGCTGATACCGCCCAAGAGTTCACATCGACGGCGGTGTTTGGCACCTCGATGTCGGCTCATCACATCCTGGGGCTGAAGCCGGTCCCAAGGGTATGGCTGTTCGCCATTTAAAGTGGTACGCGAGCTGGGTTTAGAACGTCGTGAGACAGTTCGGTCCCTATCTGCCGTGGACGTTGGAAGTTTGAGAAGAGCTGCTCCTAGTACGAGAGGACCGGAGTGGACGGACCACTGGTGTTCGGGTTGTGTCGCCAGACGCATTGCCCGGTAGCTATGTTCGGACGGGATAACCGCTGAAAGCATCTAAGCGGGAAGCCCCCTTCAAGATGAGACTTCCCTGAGACTTTAAGTCTCCTAAAGAGCCGTTCAAGACCAGGACGTTGATAGGTTGGGTGTGTAAGCGCTGTGAGGCGTTGAGCTAACCAATACTAATGACTCGTGCGGCTTGACCATATAACGCCAAAGCGATCTCCAGTAGACAGTAGACAGTAGACAGTAGACAGTAGACAGTTTACTGTGAACAGTTAGAGCCATACATGTAGAGTGTTATGCAAGAATATAAAGCTTAAATAGTGGATTCCTGGTTAATAGTGATAACTGATAACAGTCAACTGTTCACTGTTCACTGTTAACCGACAACCAGATAAGCCTGGCGACCATAGAAAGTTAGAACCACCTGATCCCATCCCGAACTCAGCAGTGAAATGACTTATCGCCGATGGTAGTGTGGGGTTTCCCCATGTGAGAGTAGGTCATCGCCAGGCACCCAATTTAAAGTGTAGAAAAAACAAAGGCTTCCCTACGGAAGCCTTTTGTGCGTTTGGTCAGGTTCGGAATCAGTTCGGATAGTCGCCGAAATTTTTATCCGACTCAGCCTGTGCCAGGGTTTCATAGGATTGCTGCTGGTCCAGCCACGCTTTCAGGTCTTCGACCCGGTAGCGGATGGAACGTCCGAGTTTGAGAAATGGGGGCGGGGTCTGGCCAAACAGCACGCCCGATACTCTTGATTTATCCAGAGCACTTTTACAGACCCCGATGTACAACGCGGCTTCGCGGGTTGAGTAATTGATGCATTCGATGGGGGATTTCACGTCCATGCCATGGTCTCCTTTCCTGGCGATCGGATAACAGGGTTCTGTTATCCCGTAAGATGCTTCAACTGCCATGAAGCGTGTTCTTCTGCTTCCTGAATCATCTCCGGTTTTAATGGAAAAATTTCAGGATGTCATAACCCAGTACCGGCTGTGCGTTACTGGTGGTCAGTCGCTTGCTCTGTCGGTTATGAAATAGGGTTTCGGTGGGGTCGTACATCAGGCCGTACTGCCAGCCCCTATCGGTGAGCAGGTATTTCCCTTTTTTCCCCTGTCCGGTCCATTTGATGATACGGTGTTTCTCCAGCACCTCGACCACATGCTGACGGCTTCTGCCAATAAATTCCCCCAGTTCCACCAGTGAGAAGTAATCGTCCAACTCGTAGCGGTTCCGTTTGCGCTTTGGTTTTCTTGGCACGGGCTCGCAGTCTTCGTCTGACCCATACAGTGGTGGGTCAGCATCGTGGCTATTCCGATCCATTGGCACCGTTTCGGGGCCGGCATCGGTCCTGGGAACTAAACGATCCAGCACGGTCTGATACCACTTCACCTGCTTTACCGGAGTACCGCTGTGGTGGGACTTCCCGGTGTCGAGGATTTCACAGAACGGCGTTCCAAGGTCGGTCGGTATCCACTGCCGGTCGATCTTGGTTTGCAGTCTTGCTGCTTCCAGCCGTCGGTTTACCTCTCGGGCGTCCTGGGGTGATGTCATCATCTGCCCGAGCTGGGTTGGGGTAAATGTCATTTGCTGAACGGGTGCGATCAGTTGTCTCTGACCCATGGCTTCCAGCGGGGAGAAACCGATCTGGCTTTTCAGCAGCCGGTCAGCGGAGAGCAGTTTCTGGTTGCCGGTAAAGCCCAGTGCTTCGGCAAAGGCGATGGCTTTCAGGGAAGTGGCCATGTTGATTTCGAGCAACACCTGCGGTGTGTCGTTCTCCCGTTGATCCAGCGCTGGCTTTTCGGATGACGGATGTATATTGAGCGCATCCGTGAGTTGCTGTTTCCGCTTTTCATCAATGGCCTCTTGTCTGGCCTGTTTGCCTTCCTGGGTCATGGCGGACAGCAGAACATGGTTCGCGGCATTCACCGAAAAGTGATAAACCCGTCTGGGACGGCCTCCAGAACTTTGCAACATCGATGTTGTAAAGTCCTTTCCTTCGCAAAACTCATGCTTTGCGATCTGTCGTTTAATCGCCTGAGCCACGGTTTTGGATTCCAGGTTAAAGCCACAGACGGTTTGCAGCAGCTCCTCACCTTCTACCTGCTCATGCCCTTCAGGGTTGAGTCGAATGATACCGGCGCGTCGGATTTTCAGTTCAGCCTGATCTAGGCTGGTGATGGTGCTGTTTTTATTAAGCACTGTGTTGTCCATAGTCAACGTCCTCTCGCTTCCTTGCTCTTCAGCGTTGTGTGACTGCTCTGGTGTCTATCAGTGAATGCGTTCCGTTGAATGATGGTTAGGGTACGGGTCATTTTCCTGCAGGCGTTGCAGGATCAGTCCGGTGACCAGCATGGATTGATCCCTCGCTAGAGGGCTGTGAATACCCACGGTAATGGCCACGATCAGGGCGGTCATTTCGATCATCACGGTTTCAGCATCCAGTGGCAGTCCTCCCATTCGATCGCCGATCCGATCTGCAATGCGGATTTTTTCCGAGAGTTCCGCTTCCTCTTTGCGGGTGTTGATGCCCGCTGCGCGTTTATGTTTGATCTCCAGGGCCAGAGCCAGGTCATCGGCCGTTAATCCATCCATGGGCTGCCATTCTCCGTTGGGTTAGAAAGTTCTCGTCCAAAAACACAACCAATTGAAAACTGTAGATTTTATCCTGAAAAATTAAGTGGAGCCCTACTGCTATCTGGCGACTAAACTTCCCAAGAGCAAGAAACATAAGGGATTGCCAAAAACAGAGGACTCCAAATGCGCAAAAAACGCAACCCGCAGTGTAGTATGGAACTCCATTACGTACCTCATGAAATCTGCTCCCAGCTTTCCGGTATCTCGCAATGGCTTGACGCCCATCCACAGTTCAATGACTGGATTTATGAGGACTTAAGTTCTGGTGATAAACAGAACACTGGGCGGAACGGACTATCAGCAGAATCCGTTCTTCGTGCGGCACTCCTGAAACAGTATTTGAATTGTGATTATGACTACTTGTCGTTTGTTTTGATGGACTCCATGCTCTTTCGAGACTTTTGTCGCCTCGAACCAAACCAGCGCCCCAGTCGCTCCAGTTTGCATGGGCTCATCAGCCTTCTTACTGCATCTACATGGGAACGGATTAATAACTGTCAGCTAATGACCGCTAAAGATCAGGGTATTGAAAAAGGGCGCACTGTGGCTATTGACAGCACAGTCACCGAATCGGATATCAAACCTCCTTGCGACAGTGATCTTTTAGCCAGTTCCGTTAAAGAAATTTGTCGGCTGCTGGAACGGGGACAAACACTGACAGCGACACCGCTTTATGAATATACCCATCACAACCGAGCCGTAAAAGATGCGGCCAGAAAATGCATCTACGCTGGCAAAGAAGAGCGGCATCAGCATTATAAAAAACTGCTGCAGTTGACCCGAAAATCCCGGAAGGTACTTATCGAAGCTACTGTCACGCTAGCAAACGCCCGTCAGCAGGGGCAGTGTCTCCTGGCTGATGATGCCGACAAGTGGCAGGCCGATGTGGATCACCTGTTACCCCTGGTGGATGCAATAGTCTCCCAGACAGAGCGCAGGGTCTTTAAGGGTGAAAAGGTGCCAGCCCAGGAAAAAGTGGTTAGCCTGTATGAACCCCATACGGATATCATCGTAAAAGACAGGCGGCAAGTACAGTATGGCCATAAACTGAACCTGGTTCAGGGAAAAAGTCGATTGATCCTGGACCTGGTTATTGAGGAAGGTAACCCAGCGGATTCGGACCAATTCATTCCGATGATGGAAAGACAAAAAGAAATGGCTCTTATTGGATTACAGACTGTTCCCAGATTGAACCTGGCTGAAGCACTTATCATTAAAGGCTCTCAGAGCTTTGCTCGGCAATTTGCCCTCAAGCCTTACATTGCGTGGTCCACATCCAATTTTCACTGCAGAGCAGTTCGGAAATCAAATAGAGCCAAAGAAATTTATGGTCGTGTACCTCGCCAGACAAGCGGTGACGGCGGATACGCGTGTCGCGCTAATTTGGAAAAAGCCAAGGCCATGGGAATCAGCGATGTAGCTTTTAATAAGAAGCGCGGACTTGAAGTCGAAGAGATGACTAAAAGTCAGTATGTGTATAAAACGCTCTTTCGCTTCCGGGCAGGTATTGAAGCGGGAATTTCGTGGCTAAAGAGATGTTTTGGGCTATCACGTTGCCACTGCAAGGGTTCTGAGCGTTTTGATTCTCATTGCTGGTTATCGGTGGTCTGTTACAACCTGGTGATTCTGGCCAGACACCCGGCACCATCCTGATAGCCACCTCCACGCTACATGAAAGTACCTTTCCAGCATGGTGGGAGGATGTTTTCTGCCTGCTTTTCGCGTTTTTCTCCAATATCCGTCCCAGATTAGAGAAAAAAAGGGAAGAGTTTTTGCGGCTCTCTGGAATTTCAGGAAATATCAAAACGCACGTACAATCTAATTATGATTGCCTGATGCGTTTTTGGACGAGAACTAGAAAGGAATCGAGTCATCGTAGTCGTCATACCCCTCAGCGGGTGGCGATGACGGCGGGTTCGTCTTGGTTGGGTAGCGGGTGTTCTGTGGCTGGTGATGGTTGCCGTGGTGAGCGGCGTGTTGTGGTGGCTGATGCTGTTGTTGTTGCTGGGCAGGCTGCTCATTCAGCTTGTCCAGGATCTGAATCTGTCCGTTGAAGCCGGTGACCACGACTTCCGTGGTGTATCGGTCCTGGCCGTGATTGTCCTGCCACTTGCGGGTCTGGAGTTTGCCTTCGATGTAGAGCTTGCTGCCCTTGCGCACCAGCTGCTGGGCAATGTCTGCCAGCTTGCCGAAGGTGACGATGCGGTGCCACTCGGTTCTTTCCTGTGGCTGTCCGTTCCGGTCCTTCCATTTCTCCGAGGTAGCAAGACTGATGTTGGCCACCGCTTCGCCACCGGGGGTATAGCGCACGACGGGGTCCTGCCCGACATGCCCAACCAGGATGACTTTATTAACGCCTCTGCTCATTAAGGTTCTCCTTTAGTTCAGGGGTAACTATTCAGCACTGAGCAAAGGCATATTACAGTAATTCCGAACAGCTCTATGAAGTGATTGATATATGTCCATTCCCTGTTTTCTGGCAGACGACAAATAGCTGCGAATCCGTGCAAACATAGAACCACCGTCTGCACTCCTGAAGCAGCCTGAGATTTTCTGCTTTAACTTGGCCATTCGAACATCCCGCTCACTGCCATTGTTATCGAAGGGAATGGTAAAATCTGACATGAAGCGCAGTGTCTCAGCCTTGAACTCAGTGAGTCGTTTGAAGAGATTGTAAGCTTTAGTATTCTTGACTTTCTTGCGCTTAAGCTCCTCTCGTTGCTTCTCCATATAGACGACTTCTTTCATTAGAGCCCGCTGAAGCAACCGGTCATAAATCTTCTCGATTCGTTCACAGACAACACTTGGCATCTGTAGCATACCTATGGTCTTAAAGCCCTTGCAGTAATGCCAGGAAAGCCTCAGTAGCTTCATCAATCGCAACGCCAGTTGATTGCTGTCCCTATCAACAACACCCAAAAGCTCGGCTAAGTTACCGTTAATGGTTGGAAGCACCAATGTTCAGTAATTCTGCTGATCAACCGGCCAACAGTTAATTTTTTTGCTGCCGTCAGTTCTCGCCTCCAGGCCAGATAATGGGGAAGGTAACGAGTTGCAACCCCTTGGAATACGCCACCAATCCAGCGTTTTAAATGACTGTGATAAGAATTTACAGTCTGGATGTGGTAGATGCCTTCAACAACATGTTGACCTGCTGATGTCACCAGCTCCTTGAAGACAAATCCAAGCTTGTCAGCAAGTTTTTCGTGAGCGAGGTGTGCATCCGCACAGACCGTGGCCTGTATCGATATGCGGCCATTTAAATGCCTGCACAATTCATTAGCACTTTCGTTTTCTAATACACCGTCAACGGTATTTCGATTACGGTCCCGAGCCACCATTACCGGGACTTTTCGGGCTTTGTTGGGATCATTACCCCGCTTTCGGGTTGGCCGTGGAAGGCCTTCTCTTTGCCCTTTGAAGGATTCACGGAAAAATGTTTCATCAAGCTCAGTAATGCCACAAAGCTCTTCTGCTTGATCATTATTAATCACTTCAAGAAAGCGGTGACGCCAGCGGAACGCAGTTTTCAAGTCAATGGCATTCTCAGCAGCAGCTGGTCGCAAGACCATAGAGTGAGTCATACCTGCGAGGTACTTGTTCCATTTTTCAGGGTGCCTGAGCCTTGCCAAAGGCGTTCCACTAAAGGCGTTAAACGTTGAGTCGCAAGTCTTGCAGTGGTAGCGCTGTCGGCCATTTCGTATGCCCCAGCGACCAACGCTATGGCTTTTGCATTTGGGGCACCTGGGGTTTTCGGCAAATTGGGCAAGTATGCTCTTTTCTACGTCAGGTGTTGCATTATCGTTATTGGGTATAGATTCACTGTAAACAGGTTCAGAGTCAGTGGTTTCTACTACCTCGGTAACCTCTATTTGAGTACTAAGGAGCGAGTTGTTAAGAATGTCTCGCTGTTCACTGGTTAATGTTGAAATGGAATCAATACAATTCTGGAAGAGTTCAGATTGCATATCACTCCCCTACAACGTAGATTTTATGGGAGTTTAGCTGATTCAACCATTAACGGTAACTTAGCCCAAAAGCTCCCTCAGGTGATGGGCATTGCAAAGTACGTGAGTTGCCGCATATGCAAAATAGGATTTCCAATGATCATGAACCAGAACGCCTGCAAATGTTAGCAGTATGCCCATCGTGTCCATGGCCTCACGACCTCGCTTTTCAGACAAGTAGTAGAGCGTCCATTGTTCATCCCGCATAACGTGTAGCCAGTGCAAAGAGCCCTCGGCCCGCATACCCGTTTCATCGGCTCCGGCAACAGACGATTCCCGCAAGGCGTCACGAATAACCTCTTCAGTAGAAGCCAGATTTTCATAGGTTCTGGCCACAAAATTGGCGACAGTGCCTGCACTTACACTCATTTTATAGAGAGTATTAAAATACTCTGACACGCGCTTAAAAGGCAGGAAATGGTATTGGTTAAGATAGACGGCCATAGCCTGTGTGGCTGAGCCATATTGTGCGGCAGCGGTAACACCTTCCGGGAATTCAGCCTGATTCCGACAACCACAAGTGCAGATTTTTACTTCAGCTCTATGGGCCGTTACTTCAAATTCACCCGGTCTCCCTGGTTCAAACACCTGTCGTTCAATATATTTGACCGGCTCACTATCAAGAAGAGACGCCTGACATTTATTGCATTCTTTAACCGGAAGGTACTCAATATAGTCAGGGATATCGACCTGTTTAAGACAAGTGCCCTGATGCCCTTTCTTTCCACCGGCTTTATTACCAGAAGACTGTCTCAGACTTTTAGGATTGGGTTTTTCATCCGATGGATCGGTACCTTTATCTGCGGAAAGGTCGTCAGAATGATCTGGAGAATTACTGTTTTTTAATCGGGTAAGGGCCGGTCTTTCTCCAGCCCTCCCCACAGCACCCGGCATGCGGGTCCGCACCGGGCGGTTCAACGATGATGGTGAAACCTGATCCATAAGTCTTTCAATGAAACAAGCCCAATTTTCGCGAGGTAACTGTTATTCAGTGCCTGTTGTACCGCATAGGTTTTACTCAGACGGTAATACCCTTTGCTGCTGGCTGCGATCTTGGCGGCGTTAATTTTATCAACGCCTAACCTGACCAGATTCTTAAAACGGGTTTTCGGCTTGCGCCATTGCTTCAGAAAGCAGCAACGGATTCGCCGACGTATCCATTGATCCAGCAGGGGAATTGGTCGGTGATATTCCGATAACCGGAAATACCCCATCCAACCCCGGATATATTGTGCCAATTTGCGTAACCGATGTTGCATTGAGACACCCCAGCGACGACTGGTCAACTTGAGTATCCGGTATTTGAATCGGTCCAGACACTTCTGGGCCCAGCGAACTTTCTTCCCTGTGAAGGTGAAACTCAGGAATTCGCTTTCTGTTGCTTTCACAACTTTACTTTTCCGGGAGTTAATCTTCAGTTTCAATTTGCGTTCAATGAATTGGGTAATGCTGTGCATCACCCGATCCCCTGCACGCTGACTTTTGACGAGAATCACAAAATCATCACAGTATCTTGCAAAGCAATGACCCCGATATTCAAGCTCCTTGTCGAGTTCGTCGAGGACCACATTAGACAGCAAGGGTGATAAAGGCCCACCCTGTGGCATGCCAACCCTGGTCGGGTAGACATTGCCCTCAATCATGACACCGGAGCGCAGGTAGCTACCAATCAGTTTCAGAAGGCGTTTGTCGCGGACCTTACGGGAGACCCTCGACATCAAAACGTCGTGATTAACCGTATCAAAGAATTTACTCAGATCAACGTCAACAGCGTAATGAAGCCCCCGGTTGATCAACTGCTTAACCTGACGGACTCCGTCGTGTGCTGACCGTCCCGGTCGGTAGCCGAAGCTGTTTGGAGAGAAACCCGGATCAAAGACAGGGGTCAGCACCTGCACAATGGCCTGCTGTATGACCCTATCCATCACGGTAGGGATTCCCAGCAAACGCTCACCGCCGTCCGGCTTTTCTATAACATGTCGGCGCACGGGTGATGGCTGGTAGGTTCCGTCCAATAAGGCTTGACGCACTGAAGGCCAATGCTGTTTGGCAAAGTCTGGATAAGCTTCAATAGTGACTCCATCAATACCCGGAGCACCCTTGTTGCTTTTGACCTGTTTCCATGCACTTGCCAGATTAGCCGGTTCAAGTACGCAATTTAGTAGATCATGGTTCAAAGCTGGTTAAAGATTCTGTCGCCAAGTACGGTGAGTCGCCGGACGGCTGCATCGCCTTGAGGGAATCAGTCTCCTCTTTGTCGTCGATGTTCGGCCCTTCGCTAACGACTTCCCATCCGTTAATGGCTTCTGTCGTACAGCTACTATGGCCTCTGCTGACTTCTGTCCAATCACCACGCGGAGTTACCTCTGCTGGCGCTATTGGTTGCCATCGGGTTTGCTCGAACAGGATGATGAGACCTGTTCGCCGAGCCTGTTGTAACCAGTGGCTGAGAACTGGGAATTACCAATCGCATGTTGAACAGATCTCCCCGGATAAGGACATGAACTTTCAGTGCACAACCGCCGCATTTACCGTGTCTCACGAACCATAGGGCTTTGTGATCCTTGGCTCACTCGCCCAGAGACTCAGCCTTATATGCGATTTCTGTACGTCGGCTCGCACCTTTGCACTCAGACTGCCTCCGCACAGCCCCTCGCGGGACTGCACTTGCCTTAAGCTAGTGGTTGTCATCAGCAGGCGTCTTTACCGCCAGTC
The DNA here is from genome assembly GCF_023716865.1 of Endozoicomonas sp. SCSIO W0465. Lineage (NCBI taxonomy): Bacteria > Pseudomonadati > Pseudomonadota > Gammaproteobacteria > Oceanospirillales > Endozoicomonadaceae > Endozoicomonas > Endozoicomonas sp. SCSIO W0465. The sequence continues at coordinate 1,714,702 of NZ_CP092417.1, read as the reverse complement.
AGATGTAGGTTCTCCCACAGGGGACTTTCACCCCATCAGTTCATGCCCATGCCGGGCGTACCAAGGTTTTTGATAACCATCAGACGATGGCGGCTTGCTGCTGTTTTGACTGTTCTTGCCAACCTTTTCTTCCAATTCTCGACATCGCTCTTCCAGACAGGCAACTCTCATCCGCAGCTCTGCATTCTCTTTCAAGAGAATCTCAGCCGACATAGTTGCGGGTAGTTCTGGAATCATGCTGGCGAATATTGTGGAAAAATGGTGCTTAAGAGGATGGTATAAAAATCAGAAAATTCCAGATTTATGTGGGGGTGCTGAACAGTTACATGGAAAGTACCGGTGTCTACTGGAAAAGCATTTACGCATCTATCATTAGTTGCAACCTGAACCCTTGGGTAGTGAATGCCCGGCACGTCAAGAATGTGCCCGGCCGCAAGACGGATACATTGGACAGCCAGTGGCTCGCCCACCTTGCCCATTGCGGCCTGGTTCGCCCGAGCTTTGTACCTCATCCAGATCAGGAACAATTACGTTTACTGACTCGCCGGCGAGACACACTGGTCAAGCAAATGGCCAATGAAAAGAATCGTCTGCATAAAATTCTGGACGACAGCGGTATCCGGCTGGGTGGCCTGATCAGTGATATCAACGGCAAGTCTGGCCAGCGCATGGTAAACGCTCTGATTGATGGTGAATCCCTTCAGGACATTATCAAGAAGGCTGATAGTCGACTGAAGGCCGACAGAAAACAGCTGATGGCCAGTATGGATGAAGAGCTTTCCCCTTCTCATCGAATCGTATTGACAGACATTCGGGATCACATTGATTTTCTGAGCAAGCAGCAAGATAAGCTGGAAGAACAGATTCTCCAAGGCATTGAACCCTGGAAAGAAGCCTGGCAGATACTACAGACGCTGCCCGGAGTCAGCGAAATGAGTGCAGCCACACTGATCGCAGAAATCGGTGATGACATGGGCAAGTTTGGAGGCATGAAGGAAATTGCCTCGTGGGCTGGGCTGTGTCCGGGCAACAACGAGAGTGCTGGCAAATGCAAAAGTGGTCGAACCCGAAAAGGGAACAAGATGATCAAAACGATCTTGTGCGAGGTGGCTAATGCGGCCATCAAGACCAAGAGCCAGTTCAAGGGCAAGTACCAAAGCCTGGTCATTCGCAGGGGCCATAAGCGAAGCCTGGTTGCCATAGCTCACAAGCTCATTCGTGTAATTTATACCTTACTAAAGCTACGCCAGCCTTATATTGATCCTGACACTGATTACGAGGGTTTGATGGTCAGGAAGAATGCGGCACGCTGGTTGAACAAACTGGTCGATTACGGCTACCTGGCTCAGGCCCAGCAATAAGCCTGAGTTTTTATTAATACGAGAGTTCCTTGTTCTTTACAGGGCGGTTGCTTGCACCTTGAGTTCAGGGATTTTCACGGCAAAAAGCAAAGGACAGGCATGAAGCATAGTAACAGCGTTTTCCATCAACTGCTCAAACACCTTCCCCGCCACCAATTCCAGAAGGCTGTTGACCGTCACAAAGGTGATCACCGCGTACGTAGTCTGCCGTGCTGGACTCAGCTTATCAGCCTGATGTTTGCCCAAATGACGGGCCGAACGTCTCTCCGTGACTTGGAGGAGAACTTCAATACCAAGCGTAATCACCACTATCACCTTGGCGTAGAGCGTATAAAGCGGTCATCCCTGTCCGATGCCAATAACAATCGCCCTTCCGCTATCTTTATGGAAACGTTCTTCTACCTTCTCGGCAAAGTCAGGGGAGAGCTACCCAGAAAAGTGGAAGAAGAGATGGTTCGCCTGATTGATTCCACAACCATTGACATGAATCTCAATCAGTTCGAATGGGCAAGCTTCCGAAGTACAAAGGCGGGCATCAAGCTGCATACCGTTTACGATCCGGATGCAGACATACCGACCTATTTTGAAATGACGGCGGCCAAGATAAATGACCGAAAAGCAGCGCACAAACTTCCCATTATACCGGGAGCAACCTATGTCGTAGACCGCGCCTACAATGATTATGGCTGGTACTACAGCTTGACGCAGCAGGGCACACGTTTTGTTGGACGCATGAAATCGAATGCTATTTATGAGGTCATTGAAAACCGGGAAACCACCGCCAGCCACATTCTGGAGGATCAGATTATTCGTCTCTCATCGGTTAAGGCTCAAAAGGATTGTCCAACAGACCTGAGAAGAGTAACGATAGTCAGAGAGGACGATGGAAAGGTGCTGTCGTTTATCACCAATGACCTTGTCAGAACGGCTCAGGAGATAGCGGATCTCTATAAATCCAAGTGGCAGATAGAACTGTTTTTCAAATGGATCAAGCAGAACCTGAAGATCAAACGGTTCCTTGGGCAGAGCGAAAATGCAGTCAAAATCCAAGTGCTCTCAGCCATGATAGTCTACCTGTTGCTGAGGCTTACCCAGATCACAACACACTGTAAATTATCACTACAGCAAATAGCCCGCAGAGTCGGCCTGAACCTAACCAGTCGCTGCTCGTTGTTAGAGTTATTCACCGATCCGCCAGAGAAAAACAAAGTCAATTTACACCATAATCAGGGGAGCCTGGAGCTGGTTTATGCTTAACCGGACAGTAGTGGCTGGTGGTGGTGATTTATCTGCCGTTGTCGTCGTTGGTGGTACGTAAGGCTGGGCAGTGGGGCCGAGTGATTACCTGGTGAGTTAATAATGAGCCCGAAGATCCTATGGTCTTCGGGTTTACAAGGGGCAGCGGTTAGGCATCCATTGATCAACTGAAATAAGACCCATTTAAAAAAGGAAGGAATGACATTTTAGGGAGCGTGTTAGGTGGGGCATACTTTATTCTAAGTGGCTTCTGAACTATTTCTTATTTGTATCAAAAATGCTGGATTACGGCAAATATGTTGTTGACTAATAGTCGTGTATTTTTAACAATTTAATTGTTTATTGTTGCGTTGCAGCATAAAAGATTTTCAGGAGAGATGTTATGTTTGAGCAGATCACTGAGCAGTATCAAAAATCCATGAAACCAATGAGCGAGCTGGCTGATATTAATGCCAAGGTGTGTGAGCAGTTGTTGCAGAAACAGACAGGCCTAATAACCCGAATGATCAAAGGCTATGTTAATTATGCTCAGTCTGCAGGTCATCCTGACGATGTCTCTGGAGTTATGGAGGCTCAAAAAGCATACGTTGAGAGCCTGCAGGATAATATTGTCACCACGGCTAAAGATACCTATGCCGTGATAACTGAAGCTCAGGAAAAAGTAGGTGAATTGATGAAAGACGCTTTCACCGAAGCTAAGGAATCTGTTGCTGATGTGACATCCAAAGCCTCCAAAGCTTCACTCAAAACTACTGCTGCTACGAATCTTAAGGTATTCGAACAGCTAATGAAGCAGCAAGCCGATTGGCTGACAGGGATGGTTAAAGACAGTGCTAGCTTTGCTCAGTCTCTGGGGCGTCATGAAGATATGTCGGGAGTCATGGAGGCTCAGAAGGAATACACTGAGAATCTGCAGGAAAAAATGGTGAACACTGCAAAAAACACCTATGCAGTCATGTCTGAAGCTCAGGAAAAAGTGGGTGAAATGATGAAAAGTGCTTTCACTGAGGCCAATAAATCGGCGGTTGATGTGAGGGCTAAAGCGGCCAAGTCTACGACAAAAACTTCAGCGGCTACCAATAAGTAGTAAAGATCACCGTAGCTCTTCTCTGAAGGGCTTTTTAACCGGCTTCAAGCTGTTATGCCTGTCTAATAAAGGGTGACCTATGAGATACGAGGCATACGATTTCTATAATAAAAGTGCCAGCGCCATGCACAATATATATGGCCTTATACTGGATATTGGCACCCACCCACTCAATCCATACAGTCATACTCCCATTGGGCGAACGACCAACGCTGCGTTGGAGTTTGCAATGCGCCTGACCAAGAGTTATGAAAAGCTTGATTTTGATATTGATAGCGTGTTGATCAATGATAAAACTGTTCGCGTCCGAGAGGAGGTTGTGCTCTCAAAATCCTTTTGCGAGTTAGTCCATTTCAAGCGAGTAGGAAGGGAAGATAAAAACAAGGTCCTACTGGTAGCACCGTTGTCAGGCCATCACGCCACGCTGTTGAAGGGCACGGTGGAAGGACTCTTGCCCGATCATGAGGTCTACGTTACTGACTGGTTAGACGCTCGGGAAGTACCTTTAGATGAAGGAGCATTTACCTTTGACCTTCATGTCAGTTATCTGATCGATTTTCTTCAGTTCCTTGGTCAGGACGTTCATTTGGTTGCCATCTGTCAGCCAGCGGTGCAGGCACTGATTGCCACTGCCGTGATGGCGGAAGAAAAAAGTACCTCTACACCAAAAACCTTGACGCTAATGGCGGGCCCCATTGATGTCAGTAAAAATCCTACCCGTGTTAATAAATATTCCCAAGAGCACAGTATGGATTGGTTTCGTGGATTTGCCATTATGACGGTGCCGCCAGGTTACCCCGGTGAAGGACGCGAAGTCTACCCAGGCTTCCTGCAGTTGGGCGGTTTTTTATCGATGAATCTTGACATGCATATTTCTAAGTACCTGGGTTTTTTTCAGAACTTGCTTGAGGGCGATGAGGAAGACGCTGATTGTTTCCGAGCCTTCTACGATGAATATATGGCCGTATTAGACATCCCCGCAGAATTTTATTTGGAAACTATAGAACGTGTTTTTAAAGCTAATGCGTTGGCTCGCAACTCCATCACCTACAATGGCAAGTCCGTCAATTTTGGGGCGATCAATAATACGGCTCTGCTGACGGTTGAAGGTGCTAGTGATGATGTCTGTGGCATAGGACAAACGCAAGCGGCGCACGCTCTGTGTAAAAACATACCCGAGACAATGCGCTGTCATCACTTGCAGGAGGGGGCTGGCCACTATGGGATTTTCAGCGGCTCCAGGTTTCGAAAGTATGTACGTCCTTTGGTGACTGAATTTATTCACGATTACAGTTGAGGGTGGAATAAACTCATGAGTTTGAGTGAGCAACACGCGAATAGGCCTGTCGCACTGGTGACCGGTGGGGCAAGTGGTATAGGTGCCGCTATTGCCAGAGAGCTAGCCCGCGATGGTTTTTATGTAGTGATCAGCGATATCGACCTGAAGGCAGCAGAGAGTATAGTCGCAACTATATGTGAGCATGGCGGTAGTGCATCAGCTTTGTATTTAGATGTTACCCATCAAGAAAGTATCGATGCTTGTAGAAAAACCATCAAGGGAGAATTTACTCGACTTGATGTGTTGGTCAATAACGCGGGCATTCAGCATGTGGCAAAGTTGGAAGAATTTCCTGTCGATAAATGGCAGCTGGTTATCGATGTGCTATTGGTAGGACCTGCCATGTTGACCCGCGCTTTTTTGCCAATGATGAAAGAACAAAAATATGGGCGCATTGTGAATATAGGCTCAATTCACGGTTTGATCGCATCACCCTATAAGAGCGCCTATATCGCAGCGAAGCACGGTCTGCTCGGTTTTAGTAAAACCATTGCGTTAGAAGTGGCCGAGTACGACATCACCATTAACACTATTTGTCCAGCCTATGTAAAAACGCCGCTAGTGGAAAAGCAGATTGCTGACCAGGCTAAGTACTACGGTATCAGCGAAGATGAAGTGATCAGTAAGATTATGCTGGCCCCGATGCCGAAGCAAAGTTTTATTTCTTTGGAAGAGGTTACTGGTAGCGTTTTGTTTTTGTTGAACCCAGTGAGCCGAAATATGACGGGGCAGACAATAGTGTTGGATGGAGCCTGGACCGCCCGCTAATTCATCGGCTTATTTTTCCTCATTATCTGAGTCTTGGTGGGTGAATTTTTGCCAAGTGTCGAGGTTTTGTTCCATGATTTTACTGATCATGCCGATAGGACCAGCATCAATCATATTTTTAAGCAAGCCTTGCATCGTATCCTGTTGCTGTAATTTCTCAAAAACTGCTGGCAGCACCACACGGAAGATGACGTGAAGCCTCCTCAATCAGGTTACTCAATCTCGGAAATAACCCATCGCCCATTAGTCGGCTTTTCAGATAATCCCAAAAAGAGAGACCATACAGGCGACACGTTTTTTTCAGGCTGGCAAAGGTGTCGCGACATTGCCGCCCCAAATCGCTTCGCGTCCCACTACTGATCTTTCGTCGTTTAACATATTCTCGTATCTGACTCTCGCTCAGGTTGTTGTGCAGCGGTAAGCTCGGGTCATCCAGAACCAGTAATAGCTCTTCCTTGATTACAGCCAACCCTGACAGAGCATCCTGAAGAAGCCCACTGCACGTTTGGGTTTGGATCAGCGCCTGGAACCCCTGTCGTACTTTTATTGCCTTTTTTTCAGTTGGCTCTGTCTTGAAGTCTTTAAGGTCATCGTAAATGGCCCAGAACCATGTCCGAAGCCATTTCTGAGCCATGGCCTGCTGATCATTGACCGGATGAACTTTTGCCAGCCCTCGCTCTGCATGTATCCAGCACTGGCTGTGTTTGAAAACGTCGAACTGCCTTGCCCCATCACTGAAGGTGGTAAGATGTCCTGCTCCATGCTGTATCAGGCTGCCATAAATCATGGCTTCACTGGCCTGCTGGCGCCGTCTACCAGTTAGTCTCAGGTCTTTCATACATTCTTCCCAGGCTTCATGGCTCAGGAAGGTGACGCCTCTGTATGGATTAAGAACGCGTAGCCACTTTTTGGGGTAATCCAGTTTTTCCAGATAGATCAAGGCATCGTCGGTGAACGTGTAAGTTGACCATGGGCGGTGCAGTAGGCTTACGAAATTTTCCCGGCTTTTGCTGTCTGTGCTCTCGAACCAGGCAAAGGACTCGTTATTGATGATGGTGCAGTAACCGTTCTTCCCCTTATGCCTTGTTCCCGTGTCGTCTGTCTGGATATAACTTGAACAGCGAATACCTGTAGTCAACAGCTCATCTTTCTCAGCATGGAACTGCTCGTGTCCTTTCGTCAGAAGCTGGCTGAGTTCCCCGCTGGAAATAGAGATTCCAATGTCCCATAGCCAGTCCAGCAGTTCTGGCTGGGTAACGGAGCAACCATGATACTGGTGCAGAACGTAGGCCTGCAGCATTGGCCCGTAATGATGTCCATGAAGGCTGGCTGGCGGTTTGGCCGTAATGGTTTGTCCATCGGGTGTCACCCATTGCTCTAAAAGATATTCAATACTGGATGTTTGTATTGTCAGTTCCTGAACATGAAAAGGGGTGGTTCCATTCCTGATTGATCCCTCCGGAACATCAGTGGCAGCAATGGGTATGGATTTTTCCGCCGATGGCTTTCGGGGCTGTTTACGCTGCTTTCTGGTTTTCTCGTTGGGCTTCTTAACCTTCTGCTTTGACGAGGTGTCTGGGCTGGCTCCATCGTTACCCTCAGGAGCGGATGGATCTCCATCAGGGCTGCCGGTGTCATCATCGGGAGGTTTGGTGTTTGGTTTGATGTCAGGCTTTGCGGGCAGTTTTTTTAGACGACGAATCTCTGCTTCAAGCAATTCTATCTGCTCTTTGAGCTGAATGATCTGCTCTTGCTGCTGAGTGATGAATCTCAGTAGATCTTCAGGTTGTAACTGCTGGTGTTCTAGAAAAGCCATGGTGAGAGGATAGACGACTGACCGAAATTATCCTGCTTCCAGCACTTTTTGAGAAATTACAAATATTCTTTATCCAATACTGCAATGGCAGTGCTGGATTTAACAAGAAGTTTTTCTATCAACTCACTTATTTTTTTCGAATCTTCCTTAGATTCACCGTAACCAGGAGTATCCATAATGCTGAAAGAGCAATTTTTATCTTGTATCACACCACGCAAGGCAGTGAACTCAATTTCGACAACTGGAATTGAACTTGGTTGAAAGAACTCCTCAATATTAAATTTAATTTCGTTACTTTCTTTGCTTAGTTTTTTTAGGATTCTGAACATATAGTTTAGCTCGATTAAGCACTTCTGAATTTTATCCTCTTCCTGATATTGTGATTGAAATTCGTAATCAGGATTTAAAATTGCCTCTAAAACATTTCTTAATTCAGTGTTTATCTTTAGCTTTAATAATTCATGATTATCCTTTAGGGGTTTATCTTTTATATCATGGCCTGTATCCATTTCTTTACGCAGTTTGGACAATAATTCGTTAAAGGTTTTTGTTTTATCCCCAAGTTTCAATACTGGATGTACATTGCCAGGTGTATGACGAATCAGAGTGGGGAGTGCCGTCATGGCAGAGTCTCGGTAGGGTAGATGTTCCATGCCAACAATTGCATTAATTGTTGTCGATTTGCCAGAGTTGAACGCGCCAAATACAGAAAGTATAAATTCATCTCTCTTTATTTTATCTTGCTCATCTTTAATTGATTTAATATTATTTTCTATCTTTCTGATAATATTATTAAAATTAGCGTGTAAGTCTGTATGTTCCTGTGCTTTTTTATAACATTCTTTTACTTTTTCAAGAGATTCTGTTAAAGCTTCTTGATGTTTTTTCAGACAATTTTCCAGTTTAGCCCTATGTTCTTTAGGACTCAAAGTGAAACTAAGTTGTTCTTGGTCAGCTCTCCACATAGTCATGAAACGCTCAGTATAACAATTACTAGCTACGGTTAAAAAAGTGGATTCATGCTGGTTGGTAGGCTCCGACACAAGCCCCATTTTATTAAGAGCTTCCAGATCTTTCTTTTGATAGGCATCCTCTAATAATGGTTTTCCGTTTCGGAACAAGGACATGTTTGGCCCACACTCACAATGCCTTTCACTCAGGCTACCTGTTTCACCAGACTTCAGGTTTTCGTATATACAGTCCAAGTGAGCCTGTGAATGCACTGTACAATTTGTTGTGACCAATGAGCGCCCACCAAATTGAGATTGGCTCGAAACTGCTTCAAGACAGAAAGTGCATCGCTGCTGAGGTGCTGAAGAACTTGGCATGCTACTACTAGAAGGGTTCATTCACACTCCATTTTTATAAACGGGACCGTTGCTTGAAGAGTCAACTTGAAGATGACGATTATTTATTCTTAAAAAACATAAATTCTGAACTGAACAAGGTATTTCTGCCATCAGAACTAACTTATATTTTTGCTCAGTGATTCACCAAACAAGTTGCCTGAAACCGTATCATAAATACTGACACCCTGAAGATCACCTGTGGATAGTAGTACGTTTGGGCTTTGCTTTTTCAAACAGTTTTATCTGTATTCAATCTAAAACTCTAAGTTAGACAAGTTTTATTTATGTAAATAATAATATTTTGAATCATTAATAAAGCCTTATAAATATTATTGAAATAATTAAACAATAACTCGACTTTAGACTTTATCTGAAACGAAAGACTGGTCAGGTTCCACTAAAACAAAAAGCCGGTATCGCTGAATAATTTTTCAGATTCGCTTTTATTACCGGTTTTTCTCTAAAAGCCTTTGTTTATTCAGCCTCTATTTTATCTGGCTTCAATTGGCCGGACAGTTCATTGAAATTGAACTGTGACTGCTCAGAATATATTGGCGAGTCAATGCGAGTTACGAGTTAAGGTTCAGGGTTAAGGTTCAGGTCTTGCTTCTTGCTTTCATAACGGAATAATACATAAAATCCGATTTTGGAACTCAACTTCAGATATTTACAATACATCATGGAATCCGGATCAGTTCAAAGTAAAAGCTGACCCGACTCCCCGGTATTGATACAGCGTGAAACGAAACTAAACCCGCCCACCCACCCCTTTAAACTTCTCAATAAACGCCGCAATTTTCTGAAACACACTCTGCTTCTTGGTCAGATACTGCGGATTTAACGGACTCATTTTCGGCAAAATGGCATTCAGCTCCGTGCCATTCTCGCTGGCAAACTCCCGTTTCAAAGAGGTAGCAATATACCGTTTGGCAGCTTCATTGTTCAGGCTTTCTGCCTCAATCAGTTCATCAGCCTCACGCTGCTGTTCCTTCTGTGCATACGTGAAAAAAGCATCAATCACACTGGCTTTGTCGCCAATCTCATCAAGATCAGTCTGGTTGATAAAGTCCACCACCAGGCCTTCTTTGGCACGGTTGCCAAGGCTGGCACGAATAACACGGCGCACTTCATCCACCAGATCAGCCTTGCTTTTGGTTTTCTTGTTGTGCTCAAAGATCAGCTCCAGAATGTAATCCAGATTGATCTCCTGGGATTTCAGCAGGTCCACCTCAAAGACCACATCATCCCAATCAATGGTGGATTTATCCTTGTCATCCGACGATTTCTGCCGACGCTGCCAATCACGAATATCGTTATAAGTAGAACGGTAATCCTGAATCTTGCGTTCGGCGGGCAGACGAATGGTCTGCATCTGTGCCAGTTGTTCATCATCCAGATAATGCTCGGCCTTAAACGCTTCAACAGCTGCCGGGTCGCTCATATCCACGTCTTGCAACGCTTTCAGGCTGGCAAATTCATCGTAGTTTTGCAGCACGTTTTCGACGCGCAAATATTCACCAAAGAGTTTGGCAAAGGCTTTTTTATCAGACTCTTTTTCAATGGCGGCAGGATCAGGAAAGCGTTGCTCCAATTCCTGCACCACATCCATAAAGCCCCGTCTGGCTTCGCCGGTGACCAGATCAGTAAAGCCTTCCATGTACTCCTTGTAGCTTTTTTCCAGCACCACGTTTTTGGTGTTTTTATCCCCAAACAGAGTGATGGCATCCACCGTCGCCTTTTCCAGATCGCGGAAGGTGACAATATTGCCAAAGGTCTTGGTGGCATCATAAATGCGGTTGGTGCGGGAATAGGCCTGCATTAACCCGTGGAAACGCAGGTTTTTATCCACGAACAGGGTATTCAGGGTTGGCGCATCAAAGCCGGTAAGGAACATCCCCACCACAATCAACAAATCAATGTCCTTGGCTTTAACCCGCTTGGCCAGATCACGGTAGTAACTCTGGAACCCTTTGCTATCAACACTGTAATTGCTTTTAAAGAATGCGTTATAGTCGGCAATGGCTGAACTTAAAAACTCTTTAGCACTGCTGTTCATAGCCGAGACATCAAAGCTCTCATCCAGAATATCCCCGACCGCATCCTGCTCTTCATTGGCCGCAAAGGAGAAAATGGTGGCGATCTTCAGCGGCTTTTCGCTATCAGCCTGCAACTGGTTCAGCGACTCATAATAAAGCTTGGCGGCATCCACACTGCTCACCGCAAACATGGCATTAAAACCATTGGCACTGGCTTGCAGGCGATGGGTTTTCTGGCGGAAGTTATTCAGAATGTATTGAGAGACTTCACGAATACGCTCCGGGTGCAGCAGGGCCTGCTTGTCTTCTGCGGCGTTGAGCTTTTTCTCATCCTGCTCGGTTTCGATGGCCTTAAATTTCGGGCGAACATCGTTATAGTCCACCTTGAACTTGAGCACCTTTTCATCGCGAATGGCATCGGTAATCACATAGGAATGCAACTCACGGCCAAACACGCTGGCGGTAGTTTCCGCACCTAAAGCGTTCTGCGGGAAAATGGGCGTACCCGTAAAACCGAACTGATAGAACCGTTTAAACTTCTTCTTCAGGTTTTTCTGGGCTTCACCAAACTGGCTACGGTGACACTCATCGAAAATAAACACCACCTGACGGTTGTAAATAGCAAGGTCGCCCTCGCTTTTCATCAGATTGTTGAGCTTCTGGATGGTAGTGACGATGATCTTGTTGTCGTCTTTATCCAGATTTTTCTTCAGGCCAGCGGTACTGTCAGAACCATTCACACTGTCTGGTGAAAAACGCTGGTATTCCTTCATGGTCTGGTAATCGAGATCTTTTCGGTCGACCACAAAAAATACCTTGTCGATAAAATCCAGCTTAGTAGCCAAACGTGCCGCTTTGAAACTGGTTAAGGTTTTACCGGAGCCAGTGGTATGCCAGATAAAACCGCCGCTCTCCGGTTTGCTCCAGTGTTTAGCCTCATAGGAACTTTTTATTTTCCATAAAATACGTTCGGTGGCGGCAATCTGGTAAGGGCGCATGACCAGTAAGGTATCGCTGACGTCAAACACCGAGTAATGCAGCAACACATTAAGCAGGGTGCTTTTCTGGAAAAAGGTGGCGGTAAAGTCCTGTAAATCTTTGATCAGGCTGTTATCCGCCTTCGCCCAGTTCATGGTGAAGTCGAAGCTGTTTTTATTGCGCTGGGTGGTATTGGCAAAATAGCGGGTATCGGTCCCGTTAGAGATCACAAACAGCTGCAAATATTTATACAACGAGTTTTCGCTGTTAAAGCTCTCCTTGCTGTAGCGATGCACCTGGTTAAACGCTTCACGAATGGCCACGCCCCGTTTTTTCAGCTCAATCTGCACCAGGGGCAAACCGTTCACCAGAATCGTCACATCGTAGCGGTTTTTATGGGTGCCGGTCTGCTCAAACTGCCGGATGACCTGACAGATGTTACGGTGGATATTGTGTTTATCCAGCAGATGGATGTTCTGGATATGCCCGTCATCAAAGACAAAATCGAAGATATGGTCATCGTGAATCTTTCGGGTTTTATCAATAATGTTGTCGCCGGGTTTATCCAGATAGGTCTCAACAAGCGTTGCCATTCCCCGTCTGAAAACACCACATTGTTCAGGGTTTGTAACTGCTGGCGGACATTGCTGAGCATCTTCTCCGGCGTCGTTAAATCCGCTATGTATTCATAACCCTGATTTTGGAGGTCAGCGATCAGTTCCCGTTCAAGATCGTTTTCACTCTGGTAGCTTTCGTTGACCTGGTAATCCGGGGTGTATTTATCCAGAACAATAAAGTTTTTGGATTCTGCGATGGTTTTGTAATCGGCCATGATGTTACCCGTCAGCTTGTTGCGTTTTCATTATGCTGCGTTGCTGGTTGACTCAGGTTTTGGAAAACTCAACAGCAAATCACGGTAATATTCGTATTGTTGCTGGCGGAGTTTGATTTCACGGGGTAAGCCTTCAGTGAGGGAGGTGGTTAAGGTGTCGAATGTATCCAATGTTGAGATGATTTGATCTTGTGCTGCAAGTGGTGGGACTGGTACGAGGTATGTCTCAAACTCCTTCACACGAACATGAGGCACACCAGCGCCCTTTTTCATTGCATGAATATGATCCTGCTTATTTTGAAGAAAGTAATAAACAAATCTAGGTCTAAGAATTGTAGAATCAGGATGAATACTGAAAGCGTCAGTTAAAAAAATCGGCTGATTCCAATAGCTCACATAACCTGCATAAGCTCCTGATCGGGCAATAACAACTGTTTCTCCAGTTCTGTTATGTTCGCCATGAAAATATGTTGGTAATGGGCCATTTGCAACAACAGGAATATTTCCATCTGTCGTCTGCTTTTTAGTTATTGCTGTACCTCGCCGAAATGCTGCAACATCCCCCAACGTCTTCCATTCCACTTCAACTTCTTCAAAACTTAACAATTGATCACGATAGTAGTTGTATTGTTTCTTACGTGCGCTAAGCTCGGTGGTAAGCTCGGTGGTTAACGAGGTAAATGTGTCTAAAATTCGGACGATTTCAGCCTGAATCTCCAGCGATTTTTTTGGGTTTTCTGGGCAGGGGATGGGGATTCTTAGCTCTTTTAATTTACTTGCGTTGAGCGCAGGAATTCCATCAAAGGTACACAGTGCATGTATTTCAGATTCCCCCTGTGTCAGCATAGTTGTCGCCTCTCCTGAAATTAGAAATCTCAACAGGGGGCGGTCTATGAGTAATCAATGGCCCGCTATTCAGAAGAGTTCAAAGAGTCCATCATTCAGAAGATGATGCCACCCAATAATGTGCCAGTTTCGCAGTTGGTACGTGAGACTGGTATCTCTGATGTGACCCTGTACACTTGGCGAAAGAAAGCAGTATCTAAAGGAGTGCCTGTGCCGGGCGACGGAAAGAATCCAGATCAATGGACAACTGAAAACAAGTTAGCCGTAATCATTGAAACGGCTGCGTTAAATGAAGCAGAAATGGCTGAATACTGTCGTAAAAAAGGTCTGTTTGCTGAACAAATTCAGCAGTGGAAGGCTGCCTTTATTAACAGTGTTTCTGTCCAGCCTGAAAGTCAGTCAAAACAGCGTAAGGCGCTGTCTGACGAACACAAAAAAGATAAGAAAACCATCAAAAAGCTTGAGCGTGAACTCAATCGCAAGGACAAGGCGTTAGCAGAAACTGCTGCCTTGCTGGTACTCACAAAAAAGGCCCAAGAGATCTGGGGGGCGCCAGAGGACGATTAGTCTCTCTCCCGGATCGACAAAATGCTGTTAGCCTGATTAAACAGGCAGTTAAAGATGGGGCTCGTCAGTCAAAAGCCTGCAAAGCCCTTGGGTCTTACAGAAAGAACTGTACAACGCTGGATGCAGGGTGATGACGTGCGCGCAGATAATCGCAAAAATGCTGACAGGCCAGAACCGGTTAACAAGTTTTCTGAAGCTGAGCGACAGGCGATTGTTGACGTCTGTAACAGCGAGCGGTTCAAAAGCCTTCCGCCCAGCCAGATTGTGCCCACATTGTTAGATGAAGGTCTCTATATGGGGTCTGAAAGGACATTTTACCGGGTGTTGGAGGAAACAGGGCAACAGCATCATCGGGGCAGTGCTGCCAAGCCAAACAGGTATAAGCCAACGTCCTGGTGTGCTACCGGACCCAACCAGGTCTGGTCCTGGGATATTACCTATCTGCGCTCTCCGATACGGGGGCAGTTTTATTACCTGTACCTGGTGATAGACATCTTTAGTCGTATGATTGTTACATGGGAAATTCATGAAACCGAATCAGCTGAGCATGCATCAGAAATGATCACTAAAGCCTGTATCAAACAGGGAATTGCAGCCTTGGAGTGGCCACTGGTTCTGCACTCAGATAATGGTAGTCCCATGAAGGGTGGCACTATGCTGTCAACACTGCAGCGTCTTGGGGTCGTGAGCTCATTCAGTCGTCCCCGGGTCAGTGATGATAACCCCTTTTCCGAGGCCATATTCAGAACCCTGAAATACCGCCCTGGTTATCCGCGCACGCCATTTGCTGATCTTGAAGCAGCACGTAGCTGGGTGCATGGTTTTGCCCAATGGTACAACGAAGAGCACAAGCACAGTGGGCTGAAATTTCTGACACCCGGGCAAAGGCATCGTGGTGAAACCAAGGTGCTTATGGCTAACCGCAGAAAGGTTTATGAACAAGCCAAAGAACGTCACCCAGAGCGCTGGGGAAAGAGGTCAACAAGGAACTGGGATCTGGCTGATGAAGTCTGGTTGAATCCCGACAGACCTGCTGATGATCAACTAAGCAAAGCCGCTTAAGTTGAGGCGACAACTATGTTGACAAACACCGGATTGCATCTTCAACAGCAGATGATAGAGGTATCTATTATTTGGGTGAAAGTCTCATATTGATGAGTACTAACGTTCAAGATCACCCTTCCCTGATGAAAATGGAATCACATTATCACTGACCATATTTACCTTAGCCCGGTACGTTACCGACAGCAGCATCCAGCCACAGTCGAACCAACCACTTTGAATTAGTGACCTGAGTGTCAGAATGCCTTGCCCCCCGGGACACCGCCAACGCATTCCCGAACACTTCATTCGCTGTGTAACCAGCGTTTTACAGGACGCCTCAATGACCCCTGAGCCTATGGGCAGGTTGCGCGACAGGTGTTCTGCATAATTCATCCGTAACCGGTTTTTTCTGAAGTACTTTAACTCTGTCTTTAATTTCGATCGGCGGGGATGCTTGCTATGCTGGTAAGCCAGTGCCTTGATTATTTTTTCAACCCCACCCGGCTCCTCCTTCAGGATATGTCGGTAGGTGCTGAATTTCTCTTTGGACTTCGCGCTATTTTCACCGTAAGCCAGGTCAAATGCCTTCTTCAGGTGTTCTGCCGCATGGTAATAATCAACAATTTCTTCTCCCTCCGGTAGCTCTTTGGTGAAGTATGTCCAATTGTCCCGGGCTCCATCTGCCACTTTGACCAGAGTCAGATTTGGCTTTTGCTGAAGCACCTTATCCAGAAGGTTTGAAAGGGATTTTTTCAATGTCGCTTTCTTGCTTTCAGGCATTCGTCCCATCCTGATCGTAGAGAGGCGATCTCCCTGGTCATCGTAAAACGACAGTGTTCCACAACTGGCCTCCTGACAACCTGCTGGCCCTCGGGTACGTTTGCCATCAGCAACACTCTTTTCACGTTTCTCCTGACGCTTGCCGTCTTTCATTGGTAGCATCACACCGTCAAGGGAAGCAGCTACCGTCACCGCGTCAGGCGGTACTGTGAGATTCTCCGCGAGAAGGGTCTCGAAAGGGTCAAGGTGCTGCTCCCATTGTTCGTTGAGTTTTTTGGGAAGACGTGCCAGAGAGCTGGTTGAGGGTGACATATTCCCCATTAGATCGAGTAAGCTTTTTACGTCCGCGGGCGGCAACTGGGCAACCATCCATGCTGCTTGCTTCGCAGCCTTTGGTAACCAGTAGCCTTCTACAACGCCAGCCTTGAGCTCTAAAGGGACAATGCACTTATCCCCGGCATTGCGGTAGAGGCTGCGCAATACCCGGACAGGTCCTGCTGCTGACTGGTAGGTTTGATAGCTGCGTAATGCCTGGTGATACACGACCCCATTCACTTCGATAGAAGCTTTATTGATGTCTAATTTTTGCAGTTCTTCTGCCAGTATTTCTCGCTCCGCCTGAATAAAGAGGGAGTGAATCTCGTTTTCATGATCCTCAAAATGCTGGATTGGATTATTGGACTGACGAAGGAGGGTCAGTTTTTGCTGCAGTTGGTCAATAGCAGGACAGGAATCATTGGCGACTTTGGTTAGTGGCTGACATACTTCCATCGGAGCGGCCTCTCACAGTTGACTCTTTGTTTGCTGTTAGAATCATAGCTGTGTTTGGCTGCTCTCCATTCAGTTTGAAAAATTTGGTGTTACGTCTGTTTGCTGTAGCTCAAGGCCTGTGGGTGTGATCAATATGAGACTTTCACCCTATTATTTATTTTCTCGTAGTCTTTGATAGTTACTGAATAATTTAAATTGCCACGAAAATATTTGCCAGCTTGCCAAGTTATTGAGCCTACCCCAGCACCTCGTGAAGTAACACCAATTGGGTCATTATGAGCATTCCATTTATCAATAAACCCAAGTGGTTCTCGCCCGCTATTTATGACAGGGTACTCACCCGGATTCTCTAAAATTAGTTGCTTGCTAACAGAACTGCCAGTTTTTATTACAGCAATATCACCAAGAGCTAGCCACTGAATTTCAGCATCCCCAAGCAATCTTTCCAAAGAACTCAATTCACTCATGCCCGACGCTCCACACCTTCAATCTCCGCCACAATCCCATCAATATCCGCCCGGAGTTGTGCAATTCTCTCAAGAGTGATTTTCAGTTCATCATTCAGCTGGACAATATCCACCACATCACGGGTATCCTTGGCTTCCACATAACTGCTGACGGAGAGGTTGTAGCCATTCTCCACAATGGCTTCGAATGTTTCTGTTTTGGCTAGGTGGGCAATGTCTTTTTTGTTGTCGAATACTTTTAAAATCTGCTCAATATGTTCATCGGTCAGCAGGTTGTTATTGGTACCTTTATTAAACAGCCCGCTGGCATCAATAAATTGGGTATCGGTTTTGGTCTTGTGTTTGGACAGCACCAGAATATTCACGGCGATGGTGGTACCAAAAAACAGATTGGGCGCCAGTGCGATTACCGTTTCCACATAGTTGTTATCCACGAGGTATTGGCGAATCTTTTGCTCAGCACCGCTACGATAAAAAATGCCGGGAAAGCAGACAATTGCCGCCCGACCCTTAGCCGACAGGTAGTTAAGGGTATGCATCACAAAGGCAAAATCCGCTTTCGATTTCGGTGCCAGCACACCGGCAGGTGCAAAGCGGTCATCGTTAATCAGGGTCGGGTCATCGCTGCCAATCCACTTCACCGAATAGGGCGGGTTGGAGACAATGGCATCAAAAGGCTTGTCATCGCCAAAGTGCGGGTCAGTCAGGGTATTGCCCAGCTGCATATTGAACTTGTCGTAATTGATGTTGTGCAAAAACATATTCATACGGGCAAGGTTGTAGGTGGTGTGGTTGATCTCCTGACCAAAAAAGCCCTCTTCAATCACATGCTCGTCAAACTGCTTTTTCGCTTGCAGCAACAATGAGCCGGAACCGGCAGCCGGGTCGTAGATTTTATTGATGCTGGTTTGCCCGTGCATGGCCAGCTGGGCAATCAGTTTCGACACCGGCTGCGGGGTAAAAAATTCTCCACCGGATTTGCCCGCATTAGCGGCATAATTGGAAATCAGAAACTCGTAGGCATCACCAAACAGGTCGATATCGCTGCTGTGGAAATCGCCAAAATCCAAACCAGCCACACCCTTAAGCACCGCTGCTAAACGACGGTTTTTGTCAGTAACGGTATTACCCAAACGGTTGCTGGTGGTATCAAAATCGGCAAACAGGCCTTTAATATCCACTTCAGAAGGGTAACCGTTGGCAGAGCTTTCAATGGCTCTGAAGATGTCGGCAAGATCGGTATTCAGGCTATCGTTGGTGTTGGCATGCTTGACAACATTGGCAAACAGCTCACTGGGGTAGATGAAATACCCTTTGGTTTTAATGGCATCATCCCGGATCTCAGCGGTAATAACACCGTCATCCAATTCTGCGTAGTTTACACTCTCATCGCCCCCTTCAATGTAGCTGGCAAAGTTTTCACTGATAAAGCGATAGAACAGGGCACCGAGCACGTACTGCTTGAAATCCCAGCCATCCACTGCGCCCCGCACGTCGTTGGCAATTTGCCAAATCTGGCGATGCAATTCTTTCCTTTGCTGGGTACTTTTCATCATATTCATCCTGTTTGAGAAAATTTTGAGACGCTACCGCCCGCAGCTTGTACCGTTGCCTTTTATTGACGCCGGGGAGCATGGTTCCAGATAGCTCAGGGAGAAGTTTTCAAAAAGTAAACCATTGTACTAAGTGAGGAGTGATGAGAGTAGGACTAGCTGTACGATATAAGTTTCGTAAAACACTTTACTGTATATCTATACAGGTGATAGAGTTTCAAACTGATAAAGATTGATGGTGTAAAAAACATAACCAACAGCGATATAGGATAGTGCTACGATGACGGACTTTATCAGGCAATACCTACCAACCGATCCTCCCACAAGCATGTACCGAGCAGCTTCCCCCAGCCACTTTTTGAAGCTACGGTACTGATCAAAAAAGGCAATGCTAACGATTTATCCTGACCTGTCGGCTGTAATAACGGCCAAAACTGTATGCAAGGAACATGGACTGTATGCTGAAATCAACTACTCTTCTGGAACGAACTGTCACCCTGCTTCCCCTCCCGAAACAACTCAGACTCCCTGAAATCGTAATCCGCACCGATAATCATTGGACAACAGCCGCCTGCTATATTCATAACCTTACTTTCGCGAGGCTGGAAAATCTCTTCTACGTTATCGGATTTTCTACTGTTTTTGATCACGAGATTGAAGCTGCTGTTATCAAATATCAAAACAAGTATTATTCACCAATGCTGGCTGATTCGGTAACGCTACCCTTCAGGGTTGCCTTCGAAATGGATGCCCTTTCCATGTTTGACTTTTACGAACAACACTACAGAGCGCCAGTGTACTCTGATTATGTCAACGGCCTGGTTACGCACGACTGGACCATTTAACACCTATGTTGGTTTGCCAAACGACGACTACCACAACGGTATGTTTGATAAGGCTTTTCTGACTCCCTCCTGAATGATGACTTAATCCTGATTAATGCTATTTAGCCCTATTACGGGCTAAATACGGGCTATTCGGGGCGGTTTAATGCCGGGGCTATATAGCGGGGCGCTAGGCGGCTAGAGGGCGGGAGAGGGCTATATATAGGCGGAACTATTTTAGGGATTAGCGTTCTAAATAATTACTTATACTCTTAGTACTTTTTCATAGGTCATGTAGGGGAAGCGCCAGATATTACCAAGACCAATTGCAGAGCCTACGGCGGCGAGAATAAACCCGGTGCGAGAGGCCCACTGTTCCCGTTGCATACATCACTCCATAGCAACCAATAATACGGAACCAGTTCCATATACTGAAATCGAGAAAAAGGGATTGTGCCTGTTACCGCTGATCCGGGGTGTTGGATCGAAAGGCCTTTGTCGACCGGGGTGATTGTCCGACAAAGTGATTACGGCAAGCACAGCGGGTAGCCGCAGATATCAATGGAGGCTCTATTTTGATTACGAACTGCTCTACAGTGAAAACTGACTGTAGGTCACGAAAAACAAGGATTGAGCAACATTACCGGACAATATGCTGACAACCTTTGTAGATAAAGGGCTTCAGCAATGTTCAACCCAGTAGCAGTCTGAAATCCTACAAGAGCCTCAATGGAAAACGCAAACAAAACGTAATTTTCCATCCACAATGGCTATCTTTTTACAAAACTGCAAACCAATACACATTGACGTAAATCAATAAAAACACGGATTGCACTGCAAAACATTGATAATAGTCAGTTGTTATCATGGATTTCACTTCAGGCATCACAAATAAGGGATGGGCATCAATGCATATGTCTGAGTACCGGGGTGATCAACTGGTTGCACCGCTAATTATGATCTCCCCTGGTTATAATCCGTAAGCAGGTTTCCTGCATAGCATCCGGGATCAGAATCCTGATAGACTTGCGGCGACACTATTTATCAGTAATAACTACCAAAATGATTCAGGAATCTGCTGTCATCCCATGTCATTCGTTGAATTGAAAGCTGCTGTTTCCCTCACCATGGTCTTCGTCTTTCGGATGCTTGGGCTTTTTATGGTGCTCCCGGTTCTGGCACTTTTTACCGAAGATCTTCAGGGGGCTTCACCCGGTTTGATTGGAGTGGCCATTGGTGCCTATGGATTCAGTCAGGCCATGCTGCAGATTCCTTTTGGCTGGCTTTCTGATCGCTGGGGAAGGAAGCCGGTTATTTTGCTGGGGCTTGTTATTTTTCTACTGGGCAGCCTTCTGGCGGCACAGGCTACCACCATTGAAGGGGTTATTGCCGGGCGTATTTTACAAGGATGTGGAGCCATTGCTGGCGCAGTGACCGCCTTGATGGCCGACCTTACCCGGGATCAGCATCGGACCAAAGCGATGGCAATGATCGGGATGGGGATTGGAGCTGCCTTTGCCATTGCCATGGTACTGGGACCCGTTGTTAGTGATATCTGGGGATTGTCTGGGCTCTTTATCTCCAATGCCCTGATGGCTATGGCTGCGATACTGGTTATTATTCTTCTGGTACCTACGCCGGTCATTAAACGGCGGGATTTAAACTCTTCGGTTGATCGTCAGGGGTTATTGCCGGTCTTCACCAACCCGGAGTTGCTCAGGCATATTATTGGGATTTTTGTCCTCCATTTTGTGTTGATGGCTCTATTTATTTTCATTCCCGAGCTGTTGAGCAAAGATTTTGAACACTCTGGCCATGGCGGTATTTATCTGGCCATTATGGGGCTTTCATTTGTCATGATGATCCCACTGATTATCTTCAGTGAACGTCGGCGCCTGCTCAAGCAATGCTATAGCTTTAGCATTATCCTTCTGTTCGTTGCTTTTGCCCTGTTTTATCAGGGAGTGCTCAGTTCAACAATGTTGTTGATGGGCCTATTGGTCTTCTTTTTTGGTTTTAACTTTCTGGAAGCGACACTGCCATCGCTGGTTAGCAAACTCGCGCCTGCAGGGACTCGTGGCACTGTTATGGGGGTTTATTCTACGAGCCAGTTTCTGGGGGCAGCCCTGGGGGGAAGCCTTGGAGGCTTTGCCCTGCAGTATGGTGGTGTTCCCGGTGCAATAGTTCTTTGTACAATTCCCACTGCCCTGTGGTGCTGGTTGTCTGTTACTATGAAACAACCACCTTATGTGAGTACTATAGTAATGGCTCTGAATCCTGAGCTTGGTGATGTCAGTTCAATGGGTGAACGACTGGCCGGTATTGACGGTGTCCAGGAAGTGACTGTGCTGTCAGCAGAGAACACCGCTTATCTGAAAGTCGATAAGCATGCTCTGAACTGGTCTGAATTAAGACAGTTTGGCCAATGCTAACTATCGATATAAGGTTAATTAGCAGCGGTTGCAATGTGCGGTTCAGATACCAAGCCTGCGAGTTTATACAGAATAAGAACAGTGAATCCAGTATAGAGCGTTAATAATATTGAATGACCCTGCAAGGTCATTCCATGGTGTCTTCAGTGAACGCACTGTTGCTGGAGGCAATTGGAATTTAAATGAATATGGCGGAGAAGCTAAATGGCTCGAGGCGTAAATAAAGTAATTCTGATTGGTAATCTGGGTAATGATCCGGATGTGCGTTTTACCCCCAATGGCAGTGCCGTTGCAAACTTGAGTCTGGCGACCAGTGAGTCCTGGAAGGATCGTAATACCGGTCAGCAACAGGAGAAAACGGAGTGGCACCGGGTTGTTATTTTCGGCAAGCTGGCTGAGATTGCACAACAGTACCTCCGTAAAGGATCAAAAATCTATATCGAAGGTAAGCTGCAGACACGTAAGTGGCAGGGGCAGGACGGCCAGGACCGATATACTACCGAGATTGTTGTTGATGGATTCAGTGGTCAGATGCAGATGCTCGATGGCCGTCAGGAAGGTGCCATGGGAGCTCCGATGGGGGGCGGCTATCAACAACCAGGGACGCAACAACAGCAGTCTTATGCTCCGCAGCAGTCTCAGCAATACGGATCACCGCAGCAGCAACAGCAACAGCAACAACCGGTGCAGTCCCATCAACAGCAATCTGCTCCTCAGCCACAGCCAGCCGGTGGCTTTGATGATTTTGATGATGATATCCCGTTCTGACGCCGACCAGAGGCTTGTTTTTGTAAAGTTTTAACTATAAAACATTTTAGAATCAGTCGGTTGAGAAAAAAGTTTACAAGAATTCTTGCAATTCTGTAAACTTTTTGAGTCCTAACAGACTCTGGGGAGCTGACAGTAATGCAGCATTCCCAACTGTAAAAACATACCCTTCCTGATTACAACAGCTTCACTATGAAGCTTTACGATCTTCTCCATAACGCCAGTGCTACGAAAGTACACCCCTGCTTCGCTGGCCTGATTGCTCCCCGGCGATAAGACGTTCAGACAAATCCGCCACAGTGGAACTTATCCAGATTACCAGTGTCTCAATTATATAGGGAAAAATAATAATTAATTTAAGATGATGGCAGAGAGCTTTCTCTGCTTTGGACTAAGCAGGTGGCACCATGGCAGAAGCTGGATACGCTCAATTAGCTGTACCCTTACAACCAAACTTGCCGGTACAAGGCGATCAAACAACGAATGCAAGCCGCACTGAACTGACTAAAGAAAAAAGTCTATATGTTACTGATTCTTTCGGTAACACCAAGTTGGTGAGGGAGATAGAGCGTTGGGAACTCAGGTCTGTTCATGACAGACTTTTTGCCAGGCCATTAGGGCGGCAGATAGTTGAGAGGAATATAGCTAACCAGAATCCACAGGCTTCTCATGCGCGTACAGCGTTGTCTTCACTGCCAATAGTGATTTCACCGCTAGCCTTGATCAGGAACGCAGCCTATGCGGGCAACGACCTATCTGCAGTCTGGAGGGCACTACCCGATAGATCGACTGCTTCTCTCTTTGTGATGCCTCGTGCCGTCCATGTTTTTGCCGCCAGACCTGACCTGACAGAAGGCGCTTCTGCGCGAATGATCATTGAGGTGATAGCAAAAGTAGCTCAACTGGTTGACTTTTTAACCGGGGAAAGTGCCCAGCTGATTGATACCAGACAAAATAACTCTAAAGGTCACTCTGCTTCGCAGGTGGATCATTTCTTCCTGTCTCAAGCAAATTCACTCAGTGAATTATTAGGTAATCTTATCAATAGTCTTCGGTTGCTGGGGCGTCTGGAAGATAGTCAGATAGCGATGGATTTATCCAGATTGGAGGGAAAGTTGTCTTTGGCTTTGAAAGACATTACATCATTGTCGGATCCTGCTTTATTGCAAGAGGTTGACTCACTTTACCATCAGTACGCCATTGCTGCCGAGCCAAAAGGCCTCGCTATTACTCGACAAGGTCTTTCAGCGTTATTAACGCCGGAAGCAGCGAATGCTCTCAACTCCAGAGTGGGACGTGATGGGCTTTCTGCGCAGGAGAGGTCCGGGTTGAATAATATTCAAGGTAAGCATGAACTGAAAGGTGGGGAAAAGCCAGTTCCTCTTGGGAAGCCCGGTGCCCATGAAGCCGTTCGTCCTGAGTCAGGAAACAAGGTCGGTATTAATACCGGTGCCAATAGTAGTGTAATGCCACTCAGTTCTAATCAGGTAACGGGTTCGTTAAACCAGTTACTGGCTGCCACTGGTCTAGCCAATATCGCAGCACAACCACTACTGGCTGCGGAAAGTGGTCCAAAGCAGTTGCCTCCTATTATTTTGCCAAATGCAAATCCGGGGAATCGATCGGATAAAAGAAGAAAAAGCAGGAAAGAGCTTAAAGAAGAGGAAGAAAAAGAAAGGGAAGGTGCAAAGGCATTCTTTATGTTTGATGATGAGCCTTTTGAGCCATTTGATGATGAATAAGCCGAGTCATTATATTGTGGACAACAGAGGGGCAGCTGCCCCTCTGTTGTTTTTCCGGAAGGAAGGCTTGTTCTCGACTTTAGAGTTTTAAGAGCACAATAGTTCCGGCGCATAATCTGCTAAAAGCAACCATCCCCAATGACGAAATTCGAGATGGTTGCCATGCTCACTTCAGATCATCAAGTAATCCTCAGGGAGCTCGCTTCATATACAACCTTTCTTGCTGGAGCGCTATCATCAACTGCAGTACCAACGTTCTGCGAACTGCTGTTCGGTTGCATGCTTTCAGCCGACGGCTTTGTTACACAGGCGTTGTTAACAATTGATTTTCATTGTGTGTGGAGCAGCTACCACCACTGGCTATCTCAGGGCAAGTGGCAATGGAAGAACTTGGCACGCCACTTGATCCGTCTGGTCTGCTCCAAAGCTCCTGAGAATCAACCTGTGGTCCTGGGGCTTGATGACTGGGTAATCGAACGGTTTTCCGACAAAGCCCCTGCTTGTCGTACACATCATCAACACAGCAAGAAACGCAATCGGCCGACGTACATCTGGGGGCAGTGTTGGGTTTCCCTGGCCATCATATTTGAGCGGGCTGCAGATGAAGTATTTACCGCCATACCGGTGATCTCATTTCCGACACCAGCTTCAGGTAACACCAGCAAACTGAAAATTGCCGTGGCCATGCTCAGGGTGGTACGCAATGAAGTGAAGGATCGAGTGCTACGCCTGCTAACCGATTGCTGGTATATGAACTGGACACTGATAAAGCCAGCTCTGGAAATGAACATAGAAGTTGTTGGTCAGATACCTTCAAATCGGGCCCTCTATGCTTTGCCGCCAGCACCCACCGTAAAGAAGCGAGGGCGCCCAAAAAAGTACGGCATCAAGATGACGACAGAACAGGTTAAGAAACTGCCGGAAGAAAAAGCAACAGTATGGATGTACGGCAAATTTCGCAAAATACGTTATCGTACCCTGATCTGTCGCGCCAGATTCCTTAAAGGTCGTGAAGTACGCGTCGTCTGGAGTCGCTTTGAAAATGACAAAGGTCTGACCGAAAGCAGAATATTCATCTCGACCAATCCGGAACTTGAGGGACTGGAGGTGCTTCGTGCCTATTCCCGGAGATGGCCGGTAGAGCCAATGTTTCACCAACTCAAACATGCTTTTGGCTGTTGCCATTTATGGCAGCAGAAATTGCGAACACTGCTTCGATGGATGCATTTGAAAATGGCAGGCTATGCATTATTGCAGTTATTAACCGTTTGTAAAAATCAGGCATGTCTGAATATTTCTCGGATACCCTGGAGAAGCCCGGATACAACCACTGCAGGCATGATGAAAATTGCTCTTTCAGGAATTATTCCGAGGTTCTCTATTCGCAAGGGCTGGAACAGATATAAGCAAAAATATGAGTTCAATTTTCGCGATCTGATCGACCAGTTAATACCGGATAATTCAGAAGCAGCATAACTAAAGGCTTTTAGGCAAAAAACGGAAGTAATAACGAACTTGGAAAAACAGTTCACTGATTTCGGCTTGCTTCACTATAAAAAGCTGACCGAATTATCGTTTTATACAGACTCTAAAGTCGAGGGCTTGTTGCCTTGCCGGATCAATTGGCAACAATATTCACCAGTTTTCCGGGAATCACAATCACTTTACGAATGGTCAGACCGTTGGTGAACTTGCTGACGTTATCATGCTCCAGAGCCAGCTTTTCAATGGCATCTTTATCCAGGCCTGCGGGTACTTCCAGTTTTGCACGAACCTTACCATTAACCTGTACCACCAGGATGATGGCATCTTTTTTCAGGGCTTCCTCGTCAGCTACTGGCCATGAAGCATCCAGTACGGGCTCAGAGTGACCCAAAGCCTGCCAGATGCTGTGCATGGCATGAGGTGCGATAGGTGCCAGCATCAGCGTGGTAGCTTCAATGGCTTCACGCATGACGGCACGGTCCTGATCCTGATGCTGTGAATGGCTCACCTGGAACTTGTTGATCGCGTTGTTCAGCTCCATGATTGCCGCAATGGCCGTATTGAAGGTCAGGCGGCGCTCACAGTCATCCGAAACCTTATTAATGGTTTCATGTACTTTACGGCGCAGATCCTTTTGCTCTTTGGTCAGGCTATTGATATCGAAAGTCAGATCAGGAGCAGCCACATCACCACTGGCAATATGCTCTGCTGCCTGTTTCCAGAAGCGACGCAGAAAACGGTTGGCACCTTCTACCGCACTTTCAGACCACTCGAGAGTTTGCTCAGGTGGCGCCGCGAACATAGTGTACAGACGGATGGTATCAGCGCCGTACTGATCAATCAGGTCCTGCGGGTCAATACCGTTGTTTTTGGATTTGGACATCTTGCTCATGCCCGCATATTCAACCACTTCACCGGTGGCTTTCAGGGTTGCCCTAACCAAACGCCCTTTATCGTCAAACTCACTGTCCACATCAGTCGGGGCAATCCACTGCTTGACGCCTTTTTCGTCAATCTTGAAGAAGGTGTCGGCCAGCACCATCCCCTGACAGAGCAGCCGCTTGAACGGCTCATCACTTTCCACCAGACCCGCATCACGGAGCAGTTTGTGATAGAAGCGTGAGTAAAGCAGGTGCATTACCGCATGTTCAATACCCCCGATGTACTGATCCACTGGCAACCAGTAGTTGGCCTGCGCGGGGTTCAGCATCTGGTCATCAGACGTTGGTGAGCAGTAGCGGGCATAGTACCAGCTGGACTCCATGAAGGTATCAAAGGTATCGGTTTCACGGGTGGCTGGCTGGCCATTGTGGGTGGTTTTAGCCCACTCAGGATCTGCTTTGAGCGGGGACTGAATACCGTCCATTTCCACGTCTTCTGGCAGCAATACCGGCAGGTTTTCCAATAGAACAGGAACTTCAGTTCCGTCTTCCAGGTAGCACATTGGGATTGGTGCACCCCAGTAGCGCTGGCGGCTAACGCCCCAGTCACGCAGGCGATAGTTCACCTGACGCTCACCTTTGCCTTCAGCAATCAGTCGGTCGGCAATGGCGTTGAATGCCGCTTCTGAAGTCAGGCCATCAAATTCGCCGGAGTTAACCAGTTTACCTTTTTCGGTAAATGCTGCTTGTTTAAGGTCAATTGCTTCACCGTTTGCCGGTTCGATGACCTGTTCGATTGGCAGGCCAAAACGGGTAGCAAATTCATAGTCACGCTGGTCATGACCGGGAACGGCCATCACCGCTCCCGTGCCGTAATCCATGAGTACAAAGTTGGCTGCCCATACGGGCACTTCACGACCGGTGATGGGGTGAATGGCGCGGATGCCAGTATCAACACCCACTTTCTCCATGGTTGCCATTTCAGCTTCAGTTACCGCATTGGATTTGCACTCCTGGATAAATGTCGCAAGCTCCGGGTTATTGACCGCTGCAGCTTTGGCTAATGGGTGCTCAGAGGCAATGCCTACGTAGGTCACGCCCATCAGGGTATCAGGGCGGGTGGTGTAAACCTTGAACTCTTCAGGAACACACTCACCGACTGCACTTTCAGCCGCTGCAGTGCCGGGCACATTAGCAACCTTAAAGGTCATCTGTACACCTTCAGAGCGGCCAATCCAGTTGCGCTGCATGGCCTTGACCTGCTCTGGCCAATGTTCCAGCTTGTCGAGGTCAGCCAGCAATTCATCAGCGTAGGCGGTGATTTTGACAAACCACTGTGGCAGTTCTTTGCGCTCAACGATGGTGTCACAACGCCAGCAGCGGCCATCTTCGACCTGCTCGTTGGCCAGTACGGTCGCGTCGTTCGGACACCAGTTAACGGTGGCCATTTTTTTGTAAACCAGACCTTTTTCGTAGAGCCGGGTGAAGAACCACTGCTCCCACTTGTAGTAATCCGGCTTGCAGGTTGCCAGCTCACGGTTCCAGTCATAGCCAAAGCCAAGACGCTTGAGCTGGCCTTTCATGTAATTGATGTTTTCGTAAGTCCAGGGCGCTGGTGCGGTTTTGTTTTTGATGGCGGCATTTTCTGCAGGCAGACCAAACGCATCCCAGCCCATCGGCTGCAGGACATTTTTGCCCCGCATGCGCTGGTAGCGTGCAATCACATCACCAATGGTGTAATTACGAACATGCCCCATGTGCAGTCGGCCACTAGGGTAGGGGAACATAGAGAGGCAGTAGTACTTCTCTTTACTCTTCTCTTCTGAAGAGACTGCTGAAGTGCCTTCGGTGACAGCAAAGCTGTCGTTGTCTTCCCAGAATTTCTGGGCTTCGCTCTCAATCTGATGCGGTTGGTAATGCTCTTCCATCATCGCTCAACAGGCTTAATGTAAAGGATCGCTTTGATGCTTTCTTGAAAGCAGTCTGGTGAGAAAAGCTTCGTGAAAAACCAATCAAAGAGTCAGGGAAACTAATAACCAGCTAGGATACAACACTGCTGGCTCAACTGCACTTTTCCCGTTGATTTAACGACCGGTTGTCCCGGATTGACCTGTATCATCGCGGAGCAGAAAGGAGTTTGCCGTGTTCATTGATGGCATTATACGTGGCGCAGGCGCTTTGCTATCCCATCGTTATACATAGGTCTCCCACCCGATTACAGTCGTTGCAACGGGCACCTCATTTCTGCTCATGCCATCATAATATTCCGGTTTGGTATCCCAAAAATCATTGATTGTTCGATCTTTCAGACAGTCCCAAATTGACTCAATGTCAAAATATACTGCTTCACCTTTTATTACCCCATTGAATAAATTACTTGATAGCACTCTATTATTTTGATTATCAAGTAATAGAGCATAAAGGCGGTATATACTGTGAGGACAGATGATTAAATTCGGTTTAATCGTAATATCTCCTATTACAACATCGGTACCACTAAAGCTGCGAAAAGGTAATTCGAAACTCTTGCCAATATCGTTGATTTTCAGGTTTAATGCTGCCCCTTTAAATGGACAGTGGATTACTGCAACTCTCTTGATATTAACCATTGTTTGTTCTGGAACAAACAGTGTGGGAACTCTTTCATAAACTGATTTACACCCACCCCCACGCCATTGGCCAAATGCAGGGTTATTAGCCTCAACCTGATACGATGTTTGTGCACTTGATTGGAAAGTATGGGCTGACGTGCTTTGCATCAACCAATTATTAGCGTATTGACTATTAATATGTGGATTCATTCAGCAGCCTAAATCTCAAATGCATTTAGTCCATTTATATTTTGAATAGTTTCATTGATAAGAAAATTTTCTGCTTGCTACAGAGCAAAGAAGCAACCCATACTGACTGAATATTGAGACAAGCCCCATACTATGGTCAGCAATAACAGCGTACTTAATTTTGTTATGGGCTCGGGTATCCACCCCGGGCTGATAGATTTGAATTTGAACCACAGAAACAGAGAGACACGGAGAAAAGATTTCTGTTTTCTTCCTTTGTGCCTTTTTGGTTCAAATCATAGGGTGTCTTAAAGCCTACGTATGGCAAGGCTTTCACTCTTAAGTCAATGCCATTGGGTTGAGTGAGAGGCTTATGATCACATAAGCCTATTCCCGTTCCGACTCCTAGCTGGCAAATTGTTGCTGCCGGGCGATGTGCTTTTCAATCATGATATCAATGGCTTCCTGATCATAAGGTCTCAAGCCTGAGAGAATCATGGTTTTCTTCCCCATACCCACCACATCACCATTTTCACGGTAAATAAAGTTCAACGTAACCCTTCCCCGCTTGCCATTAACTTCCAAATCAGCGCCTGCCGCTTCCAGGTGAGGGTTTACCAGGTCAACTTGCTCCATTTTCAAGGTCATGCTGTCATAAATTACCAGTGGTTTAATCGTATTGATCATCACGCCATGGGACTTCATCAGAGGCACAAAGACATTGGGAAAGTTTTCACCAGAGAAAGCAACATAACTGCGCACCAGCTGTTCAATCATCAATGTGTCATGACTGCAGGCTCCATGATGCTCAATATCCAGATACATCCTGCCGGCAAGGTCATAAATACTCTTATGGCCTTTATCATTGTTACAGATTTCAAGCTCAACACCATCGGTGACCATGCCATTGAAAGTGACGCGCATATCGCTATACAGGCCTTCACTCAGCAGGATCTTGGCAAATAGCAAGTCACCCGGAACACAGAATCGTGAATTATCCACGTCGTGAAGTGGATTAAAATCATTGGCAATGCGCTTCGCAAACTGGCTGGCCTGTTCACGGGTAAACGAAAAGCGGTTGTCCACCAGAGGGGTACAGTATTGATCAATAAACATAGTAATAAAGCTGGATCCTGCCGCAGCCATCCCCACAGCCACGCAGCATGGTTTGCTTCTGGCTACCGGATGTTCAGTCATTAGTGACAAATGCCCCCTGTAAAGCAGTGAACATTCTACCCTGTTCTCGCCCACAGAACAGCAAGGCCGGGAAGGCGGCTATTACTCCGGAGGCATAAGAGCAATTACAATGACCTTACCATAAGTGGTTGACCAACCACTTATTTTATGCATGTTACGCATGCATTGCGAAGGCCGTAGTTTCAGGCAGTAGATCTTACGTTAGTACCCCCCTCAAACCTACAAGTTAATCGTAGCTTTTTGTTTAATGCATAGCTCTGCCAAGGCTTCGTTATAACTCCGGAAAAAAGAAAGACTCAACCAAGAACACATTAATATAAAATGCATTCAACATTATTTGCTAAGATATTACCACAAAACAAGGTGAGTAATGAGTTCAATAAATCAGATTTTAATAACCGCTTGAAAGAGCTGAAAAGCATTTCTGTAAAACTTAATGTTATTAATATGGTCTAATTAAGTAATTCAACCGCTAATCTTAGACTCGACAGATGGTAAGCTCTAACAATCCCTATCCTCTACTACCATTTACTCCTCCGAGCCCAAATGGTCACAGACCTTCTTTTGAAGCATCTGCAGAAGCATCTGCAGATGCATCAATAGTGGCTAAAGTGGTAATGAATCTGGATTTGGCGTCACATCTTACAACAGAGCTAAGTGCACAGGAACCACAGGATTTGCGCAGTCGTTCAGTCAAACTAAATGAAGACCAGGTCGTTCATTATACCAAGGATCAACTAATAAAGAAAAAATCACTGTGTGATCGAGGGAGCAAAGTCATTACAGAAAGAGAAAATCGATATTTT
The DNA here is from genome assembly GCF_023716865.1 of Endozoicomonas sp. SCSIO W0465. NCBI lineage: Bacteria > Pseudomonadati > Pseudomonadota > Gammaproteobacteria > Oceanospirillales > Endozoicomonadaceae > Endozoicomonas > Endozoicomonas sp. SCSIO W0465. The sequence goes on along the minus strand of NZ_CP092417.1, from coordinate 1,682,936 downwards.
CAAACACCATCGGCAAAAACACTCTCTCATCTACTGGACCAGATCCAGACTACTTATTTGAAATACTGGGAGCTGCAGCGGATCGTGGAGATCTTACCAGAGAGGATACCGAAAAGCTTATTATCTGTTGTGGATAATCTTGAGCAGTTCGAAAACCACATTGTTGATTTTTTCCTGAGGTGCACACCATCAGACCCGGATCAGACTCAGGATCTTTTCTTAATGATTCTTTGGTTTGAAGGGGTAAAAAACACTAAACAAGAAACGGAATCAGCTAATTTCATATCAATCAGTAAACGCATTTTATCATTTTTTGAAAATGACAAAATCATCAACATACCCATCACAAAAATTAATAAAAGAGTTACTTGCTGTGATCCCAAGAATCAGAAAATGGAGCTTTTTGATGAAGATTTACTACCCGAGGTTGTCATCTCCGGCATTTCCAACTCATTAAAACACCTGTCTTGTTTCAGAGATACTGAAACCCTGAAATCCAATATATTGAAATTCATTTATGGATCTGAATTATTCAAAGAAAAACACTGCGTTCAAGCCAGTATGGCAAAAAAACTGACTGTCTCAGCACTTTGCGAATCTGCATTCAAGATGATTCACAAACTGAACAGTGATAATCTTGCACTTGTCCATGAGTCACACGACATTCCTGATTTAACTACGGATTCATTATTATTTCGTGCTCTCCGGTTTAGCGATATCGGTGAAATGACATACAATTCACCCGACATAGGCCTGTCAATACTGGAACGTCTTATCAATTTTCTAAGAGTTCCCGAATTTAAGAAAAAGGTATTCCCTGTCATACAGCAATGTGCATTACTATATATCGACAAGCCAATCTGGACGACTATTTGTAATTTCCTGATCACTCAAGATACATCCAACCTTGCCAATATCCCCAACAAAGACAGCAGACACTATATATCAGCTGTTTTTTACTACCTGAAAAACGAACCTGAAAAATCAGAAGCTGAGCTTTTAAAATCTCGAACACCTGAAGCCCAATGGTTACTCAGCAAACTATATGAGAAGAACAACCAGTTAGAAGAAGCCATTAAGAGTTCTAAACTAGCCATACAACAAGGTGTTCACGCAGCCAATCTTCAACAGGCTTTACTGCTGATCAAGAACAGCAAAAATAATATCGTTTCAATAGAGGAGGTTATTGCTGCTTTGAAGCGGGCCATAACGCATTATGATTTTATCGATGCAAAGGAAGTATCATTCTATATTCAGGGAATTATCGATCAACTGGAACTCATCGAAATAAAACCAAGGGCTCTGGAAACGACATCTACCAGGAAAAAGAAATCAAAAAAACAACGACGCCTACCAAACCCAACCGGGGAAAATGAAACCACAAAAATACAAAGTTTAAATGAAGCTCAGAGCAACAGTATTGTAAACAGAGACCTGTCTGAACAAAAACAGAATCCTGATTTTTCTGAAGATCAATGCTCTGAAGATCAATATTCTGAAGATCAATGTTCTATCAACGAAAGCATCACAGAAGAACCCATTCAAGGGAAAATCCTTAAATCAATCCATCGAACCCGGCTGTCTTATATCAGCCTCTGCGTCACACAATTATTGCACAACAGTGACTTTGAACAGGCTCGGGCCATATTACAACAATTCTGTCAGGATACTCAGTTCATAATACAACAAGCAAGCTTCGCTCACATGGACTTATGGAGCCTCAGAGTTATGGCAAAAGAATCAGAACATCTGGCAGCCTTCAATTCATCAGCCAAACAAGAACAAAAGCTCTGTGAGTTAAACATACTTAGCCAATCCGGCGAAACATTAATCCATTATGGTCTGGACCGGAAAGATTCTGAAAGAGTTTTATTATCTGACGACATTCCAAAAAACCAACTTGCTATTCGAAACCTGTTAATTGACAAAGCATTGGGATGGCTATGCTGCCTTCACCCTTGTGATCAGGATTTAGCCGACTACAAGGCGCTATGGATCAGGCAGCCACGCGCTACCGCCAAACGTCAGTTAGCTGAATTTGAACATAGCCTGTCACTGACATTCATCACCGGTTCTTTTTTATCCCTTATTGGCCACATACATGGTGATATGGCAACAGATTGTGATGATCAAAAGGAAAAAAACAGGCTTAAACATAAAGCGGGGGAATTCTATAATACGGCTAATGAATTTAATAAATGGAGAAATCGACTAAAAAATGAACCCTGCTTACGTCATCGCATCGCAAAAATAACCCCATTAGGCGATATTCAAAGGCTGAGAAGAAAACTGGTGGTATCAGGCCCGACGCCAGGGAACGGTAGCGTCAAAAATGGGATGAACCACCTTCCCCCATAGAGGCCGTAACCATCAAAGACCCACGTTGTTCTTCTGTAATACTTGCTCTGCACGATAGCTGGATCGTACCAGCGCACCGGAAACCACCTCAAGAAATCCTTTTTCCAGGCCCCATCGCCGATATTTTTCAAACGCTTCCGGCGTCACATAACGCTCAATAGGGAGATGGTTAAGGGTTGGCTGCAGATATTGGCCAAAGGTAACAATATCCACATTAATGGCTCTCAGATCATCCAGGGCTTCGAGAATCTCATCATCGGTTTCACCAAGCCCCAGCATCAGGCTGGTTTTCGTCAGGACGTCAGGACGGTATTTCTTGGCATGTTCCAGCACAGCCAGTGTCTGTTCGTAACTGGCCCTGGGATCACGCACCGGGTGAGTCAATCGGCGAACGGTTTCTACATTCTGGGCAAAGACGGCGATCGGGCTATCAACAACCTTTTCAACATGGGACATGACACCGAGAAAATCGGGGGTCAGAACCTCGACATCGGTATCCGGATTTTCTTCCTTAACCCGGCGAACCACTGCAGCATAATGTCCAGCGCCGCCATCCGGCAGGTCATCCCGGTTCACCGAGGTCAGAACCAGATACTTCAGGTTCATCAACCTGACTGAGTTAGCGGTATGCTCAGGCTCATCATGATCCAGCCACCCCTTGGGATTCCCGGTATTCACGGCACAGAACCGGCAGGCCCGGGTGCAGGTATCGCCCATCAACATGATGGTTGCAGTACCAGAGCTCCAGCACTCGTTGATGTTCGGGCACATGGCCTCTTCACAAACCGTACTCAGCTTATGTTCATGAACGGTACTTTTGACTTCTTTGTACTTTGTGCCGTGACTTGCTTTTATTCTGAGCCAGGATGGTTTCCGCTGAATCGGGGCATGCTGCCCACCGGCACTGGCTTTAATGCCATTTTTAATGGCTGTGATACCTTTGTCATTGACAAACTTGGTGCCACTTTCTACCTTGACGCTACTGTCTATCTGTACTGTCGGGATAATCTGTTCCGGCTTCATCCGCGAGCCTTCTCCGGCAAGTCCGCTATCTACCCGCTCATGGCTGTCCATTAGCCCATGGCAGTCTAACGGCTCAAGACCGTTGTTTTCTGAATGAGTAGACATGCCTCCCCCTGTTATCTTTGTATACTGCTAACTGGGTCGTTACGCTGTTGACCCATTATGCCCGCTATCCGCAGGCAGTGCTTCGCTCACCGCTTTTTCATCAACATTGAGATAACCCAGTGCTTTCTGGAAGCATACCAGCAAGCGCCGACTCACGTCCTCTATATCGACATTTCCCATCAGCGATGCCATGTCCACCACATGAAGCCCGGGATAACCGCAAGGGTTTATGCGATTAAATGGCTCCAGATCCATGTCCACATTCAGGCTGAGACCGTGATAAGAACACATTTTACGGAATCGAAGCCCTAGCGAGGCAATTTTTGCACCGTTGACATAAACACCCGGTGCATCCAGCCTGTTTTGTGCCTCTATGCCATAACTGGCAAGCATCTCAATCACGGCACTTTCCAATGCAGAAACCACGGCCCTTGGACCACTCTTCTTTCGGCGGACATCCATCAGGAAGTAAAACACCAGCTGTCCCGGACCATGATAGGTAACCTGGCCACCGCGATCCACCTGAATAACCGGTATCTCTCCCGGGAAAAGGACATGTTCCGGCTTGCCAGCCTGCCCCTGGGTGAATACCGGAGGGTGTTCTACCACCCAGAATTCATCACGGGTCTGATCATCCCTATTGGCCGTAAAGGCTTTCATCGCCTGCCAGACAGGCTCGTAGTCTCTCTGCCCGAGATAACGAACCACCAGGTCACTTCCGATACTGTCCGACGATTTGCTGCCTTTAACCATCGTAGCCCTGTCCATTACAAGACCATCTGAATACGGCCACTGGCTTTCAAATCTTCAAAAAGTGCCTGCAATTGCGGTTCGCCAGTGGCATGAATCACCACTGTCGCTGACATGTACTTGCCATTGCGACTGGTTTTCATCTTTGCATGGCCATCGAAGTCCGGTGCGTGTTTTGCCACCACCCTCAGAACAAAATCTTTATAATCGGGAGCGGAGTGCCCTACGATACGAATAGGGTAATCACAGGGGAATTCAATTTTGGGGGCTTGTGGCTCTTGCATAACCATCTACCTACATCATTGTCGGACTGTAAATAGTAAAAAGCGCTGCACCCTTTCGGAAATACAGCACTGTTTATCCTTATCTCAATCCAGGAGGCTGCCAAAGCAGAAGGCTTAAGAAAACAGTCCGGTAAAGAACAAGATAATACTATCCCAGATACGCTTGAAGAAACCTCCGGGCTCAACAGCCTGCTGGGCAACCAGCGGCACTTCACGAACCAGTTCATCGTCCAGCATAACCTTTACTGAACCAATGGTCTGGCCTTGCTCTATAGGCGCTTCAAGCTTTGGATCGATAGTCAGAGAGGCGGTCAGATTCTTACCCGTGCCTCGGGGCACGGTAACAATCAGGTCCTCAGTGATGCCAGCGGTAATTTCACTGATATCCCCTTTCCAGACCTTGACCGTTTGTAGCGGCTCGCCACCTTTTTTCACGTCCACGTTTTCAAAGAAACGGAAACCATAGGTTAGCAGTTTCTGGGCATCATCAGCACGCTGTTTCTCACTCCTGGAGCCCAACAGCACAGCAATCAGACGGCGATCATCACGCTCAGAGGTGACCGCCAGATGGTAGCCGGTATCTTCAATATGCCCGGTCTTCAGACCATCCACATAGGGGTTGGTCCAGAGCAGACGATTGCGGTTTGCCTGACGACGCAGGGGTTTGCCGGTTTTTTTATCCACGCCATACTGATAATACTTCTCAGCATACCAGCCGTAGTATTCCGGATAGTCCTGAACGATATGCTTGCCAAGAATGGCCAGGTCTCGGGCTGTGGAGTAATGGTCATCTGCAGGCCAGCCGGAAGCATTCTGGAACAGTGTGTTTTTCATACCCAGACGCTGGGCGGTGCTGGTCATCAACTGGGCAAACGCGCCCTCGCTGCCGGCGATATGTTCAGCAACAGCAACGCTGGCATCATTACCAGAAACAATGATGATACCTTTCAGCAGTTCTTCAACCGCTACCCGTTCCCCAACTTCAATAAACATCGTGGAACCGCCCAGGCTCCATGCTTTTTCACTGACCAGAACCTTGTCATCACGGTTGATGTTGCCTGCTGCCATTTCCATTTCAGCCAGGTAAGCAGTCATCATCTTGGTCAGACTGGCTGGGTGCATGGGGTCATCGGGATTCTGTGAGGCAAGCACTTCGCCACTGCCGGCGTCCATCAGGATATAACTTTTCAGGGACACTTCCGGTGGCGAGGGAATCTGTCCATAAGCACTGGCCTGGCCTGCGAAAACCAGACCAGCCACGGTCAACACTCCCAGCAAGCGCCGGGCTACCAGCTGGTGAAGGGAAGATAACATTCTTTTGCTCATGCAGGAAAATGCTCTGGGTATATGGATTTCCATCATTATAATATTCAAGTCTTTAGAGGTTAACTGCGACTCTTAGGGTAGACATTAAGCTCAAAAAAGGTTCGTTTCCGGCGGCAGAACCCACCTTGAACAGCCACAATAAAGCTTCGAAACCATTATCAATGGCTGAACAAGATGAGTACTGCAAATAGTAGATTAGTTGAAAAAAACTGTTGACCTGTTTCGACCGGTCAGAACTCCTAAGTATGGCGGAACAGCTTGGTTTTACTATACGACAGCGAGATATCCGTCCTTTGGATTTTATCCTCTCACTGATCGATGCCCTCGCTGGTGATGGAAACTGCGATACCCAGGCGGATCTACACCGTAAATTTAACGAGTTGACGGGGCTGAATGTCTCTTATCGTTCTTGGACAAATCAAGCTAAAAAGGACGCGCTGCCTACTCTTATCCTGTGGCTATGGGTGCAGTGTCTGGAAATATTTTCCCGCAAAGTCATGGCGTTTGATGAAGACAGTCCATTTTCAGAGTTTGAGCACATTCTGATTCAGGACGGTTCGTCACAAGCTGTCTATGATGCCCTGAAAGAAGCATTTCCCGGCAGGTTCTCAACGGTCAGTCCTGCTGCCGTCGAGCTTCATACGACAATGGATCTTCTCACCAACAACCTGGTGCGGGTGCAGCTGACTGAAGATACCCGTTCAGAAAGAGACTGTCTGCCACCACTGCCAACATCCATGGCCTATATCCTGATGCTAATGGATGCCGGTTATTTTGAGCTGGAACTCTTTGCCGCTATTGATGACAGGGAGGGTTCTTTTATCTGCAAGGCACCTCAGAGTATCAACCCGACGATACTCAGCGCGGTACGGGAGGATGGCAAGAATCTCAATCGCTACAAAGGACAAAAACTGAAGGATGTACTGTCTGGCTTCCCCAAAGACCAGTGCCTCGACCTGGATGTAGAATGGCCGGGATTCAAAGCCTGGCCATTCCGCTTGGTTGTCCGCTGGAATGACAAAAAACAGAAGTGGGTTTTCGTTGTGACCAACCTGAACCGGGTGGAGTTCACCTTGAGTGATGTGCTCCAGGCCTATCGTCTACGGTGGCAGATAGAGCTGATTTTCAAAGAGATCAAATCCTATTCAGGGTGGCATCGTTTTAACACCAAATCAGCGACACTGGTGTTTAGCCTGATTCTGATGTCCTTTGTGGTTGTGACGTTGAAAAGGTACCTTGCCCATGCTGCACAGGCGAACCTCTGTGAAAGTGGGAGCATTGAGGAAATCTCGACGCACAAGGTGATGAAAAGTGGGACTCACCTGTTTGGTAATGTGATTTCATCGTTGATGAATGCAGGAAAGTCATTGGTCTCATGCATTAAAAAGCTACTGGACTTCTGGGGAAATAATGCGAAACGAGAACACCCTGCACGGGATGGTTGTTCAGGGCGTACAAGATTAGGCCTTTGTGCGGTGGGTGGGGCTTAATGTCTACCTTAAGAACTGCGACTTACAACGACTGATAATAATTCATCGTTGAGCACAGCAGATCTTCCGTCAAGTCAGAAGCGAGTAAGCATGTAGTATGACTATATACTCATGAGAAATATTTTTTTCCCAAGATAGATATCGTCATTAAACGTGCGCCAACCCAACTTCTCATAAAAACTGACCTGATCCGGAGTATACAGGAATAGCGGCCCCAAGTTCTGCTGCTGTGCATATCCCATTGCCACCTTTACCAGCTGCTGACCATAGCCCTGCCCTCGCCTGGATGGCTCAACATAGACATTGGCCAGCCATGGTGAAAGCTCCGGATAGTTTGGCAGATCCTCTTTGAGAATACTTACGGACCCCCAAACACGCCCCCCCTCTGAAAGCCTGACTCTTGATCACATCTCTCCAGCGCTGAACTGCCGGGCTATCTGCCAGGTTTTTACCCGATCCTGCAATTTCGCCCAGCCTTCCCATACCACTAACCAGCCGGGCTGCCCTGTATGCTTTGAATCACCCCAACCACCAAGCCGAGCAATCGTTTGAAGCAGCCAAGTGACTGTTGGCGGCTTATCGGGCAACGCTTTTTTTTCATAGGTTAGCCAGAGAACCTGCCATTCATCATCACTGACCACCTCATTCGCGAGTGTTTTTTCACTCCAAAGCTTTCTGTCTTTGTGCTGCCTGTCATTCGGTAACATTAATGCTTCACGGATTTGCATTAGTCTGACAGCGACAAACATTAATATGACCGCAAGTCGTTCAATGTTATCCGGAGATTGCAGACGAAGCCTTTCTACTCCTGCTCCCGATTTCCAAGCCTTATGGAACTCTTCTATTCGCCATCGGAGCTCGTAAAATCGAATGATAGAGCGACAGTCTTCGAATGTTTCAATATCTTCAGTTGTCAATAGTACCCAGTGCAAACGGTCTTCGGAGTCATTGCCAATCTCTTCAGCCGACACAATATTCATAGTTACCGGTTCCGGCCTGCCGCCTGGCCTTTGCGGCGCCTGTATTGTCATCTTCTTTCTTTTGACCTGCAGCGTTGCCTTTCGCTTCTTTCTACCTCCTTTTTGAGGAACCACTATCGTATATTTCCCCAACACTTCAGTCTGAGCTAAGGAATCAAATAATAAGAGTTCGCCATCCACCAGGATTCTGTTTTGTGTAGCTCTTACAACAAACCGCTGTCGGTTATCCAGTTTGTAGTGCATATATTCGTATATATCCGCCTCCCGGTCGCAAACACTGATGATGTCAGGCATTTTACCCCCCATCCTTTGTTCTGTGTTTTCAGAGGCTCTTTGCCACTTAAAGCTTTCCTTTCCCTCGTAAGGTAGCTGACGACGTTGGTTCTTTTTCCCCCGCTGAACGTCCTCTCTAACCCATCGTTCTTGATCAATAAGCCCAATGCTTCGCTCTGTATCCGCATCAACCAAGAAGACAGAGTGGACGTGGAATCCTCTGGTTTTAGAGCCTTCAGGACCTCCAAGATCACCAAGCTCGGATCTGACAGCATGTTTATAACCCAGGGTTGTTGTATCTTCGAGAGCCAGAAGTAGGCGAGACTGTCTCGCTATTTTGGCAGTTGCCTGAAAGCCTGCCTCAGCTATTGCTTCAGGCTTTACGGCCTCATTCTCAATCAGCCGGTAAGCTCCAGTTACCAGTGCGGTATAACCTTCGCATGAAGATGACAAAGAATTACCGGTATGAGCTGAAAGCTCGGCAGCAACTTTGACAAGTCGTTTTGTACGTCGAGTATCACCCAAATCAGCACATCCAAAAGTTAGTTCTGACCATGGTTTAGGAGAAAGTGGAAGCATGACCTGTTTTATCAGTGAGAAATGATAGAACAAGGTAGCTATTTGTGATCAAGAGACAGCTCTGAAAGCACCCAGGTTTGAGGGATAACGTCCGCCAGTAACGAGGCTTCCATATCTGCTCGAAAGTCATTCAAACCACTCCCGGGGTATAAAGCCCCCCACTCAATATAATGCCACCTCGTGAGCGTTTTGATGCATGAAGGCAGATCTTTCAAATTAACAATTTTCATCAGTATTAATAGCAAAGAAATCTATGACCACAATTGTACCTCAAAGCACCGAAAAACCTGCCCCCCAAGAAAACAGGAAAGATATAAATTTGCTATACCCCCCATTTATAAAGGCCTGAAGCTGACAATGAATTATCTTGGCAAGGTTTCCAAACGCCCTCTATTTTTACCCTATGAATACACGACTATGAGCCAGCAATGCCTTTCAACCGTAACAGTAATTAATAATTCTATGATTCATAAAACATGGGGAAGCGGGAGTGACACAATGTTAAATGAAGATTTGTACGAGTGTCTGATTGAACTCGGTATTAATGAGCCTAAAGCACGAGCAGCCGCAAAAGAGAATGCCAAGCTGACGGAAATGGGTGAAGATATTGTCACTATACGGCAAACGGTCTTCGAACTCACTCGCCAGAGCAGTGGAATGAATGAGCGCCTGATCAATGTTGAAGAATTAATGACCGCTCTGATTCAGCGCATAAACGGTATGGAACAGTGGCAGACACAAACCGATGGTCACCTGACGGATTTTCAAGGTCGCCTGACAGGTGTAGAAGGGAAATTAACCAATGTTGCAGGAAGATTAACCGGTGTGGAAGATCGTTTAACCCGTGTAGAGGGTGAACTCGCTGAAATCAAAGGTATGTTGAAAATACTGGTTGATCGAGAATAGGCCAGAGTTGATCCAGCCTATCCGCCAGATCTTATGGGGCCCCAACTAACTGCTCAGGCTGTTCTGCCTCTACTTCAGTCACAGCTTTTTCTGAAGATCCCCCTTCACCGAAAGACTTTTCATTGCCAGGCTTTTCATGAACCGGCTTTTCATAAACTGGCTTTTCATAAACCAGGAAGGGCGATGCAAACTCAGCAGAGCTTAACCCCTCCAGCAACTCCTCAAGATGATCGGGACTTTCTACCGGACCAATCCGCACCCGATAAAGTGATTCAGGTGCTTCACCCTTGACAACTTTCGCCTGAGCACCAACTCGCGAAAAGATATCTCTGCGTAAGAGCTGTGCATTATGGTAGTTTTTAAAGGCGGCCAGTTGCAGGTAGAGCAAATCACCATCCCGTTGATGGGCGGGAGAGCGGGCAAAGGTCTCCGGGTCAATCCCTTCTATTGCCACATTCGCCAGCCCTGAATCAGCAAAACCCAGTTTTTTTGCGGCAACATAGGAGAGATCGATCAGTCGATCACCATGAAACGGCCCACGGTCATTTACCCGCACAACCACCGACTGACCGTTCTCCAGATTAGTTACCTTGACATAGGAGGGAAGTGGCAACGTTTTATGGGCTGCCGTCATCTTGAACATGTCATAGATTTCACCGTTCGCCGTCTGCTTCCCATGAAACTTGGTGCCATACCATGAGGCCTGGCCATTTTCAGCATACCCATTGGCAGACGCCATCGGCTGATAGTGAATACCGCCCAGGGTGTATGGTGTATTCTTCAGAGGAACCTGTATTGGCGATGGGATAGCGTCAGGAATAGTGCTGACATCAACAGAGTCAGCTGGTGGGCCATCCTGAACTTGTGTACTACTACAGCCAACCAGGGTAAACAGCATGACTGCAGCTACCAGTCTGAATAGCAGGGTGTTAATGGCCATGATGGTCCTCAGCGATACCAAGCCTGAAAGACAGGCTCCTGATCGTTTCCATTGATCAAACCTACTTCTCAACATTCTGAAAAGATCAGTAAACTCAAGCAAGACAATAATCAACCTTGCTTACCTTGCGAGGACTTCTTTTGTAACGCCAAAGACTGGTTGTAACTATCCTTCACCTCGCTGGCCAGCTGATAAACGGCAAGGGCATACATTTGGCTACGATTATAGCGGGTAATGACATAAAAATTATGGAGCCCAACCCAATACTCAGCACCGGCACTGCCTTCATGCCGCATCGCCAGAACTTTTGCTGATTGTGGTACCCTTTTCGGAACAGCCCACCCCGCCTTCTGAACCAGACTCATTTTTTTATCCGGTTTCAGTCCCGATGACACTATCTGGTCATGCTTAAGGCCTGAAACCTTTGCCTGCACTGCTACACCACTGCCGTATTTCCAACCGTGTTTTTGCAGATAGTTAGCAACACTGGCTATAGCGTCTTCGTCGCTTAACCAGATATTTGCCTGTTGATCTCCCGTATAATCAACAGCATAGGCACGATAGCTGGACGGCATAAACTGTGGAATGCCCATGGCTCCGGCATAGGACCCGGTCAGTTCATCAACATCCAGCTTCTGTTCACGAGCCAGTATCAGAAAGTTTTTCAGCTCTTTTTGAAAAAACTCAGCTCTTCGAGGAAAATCAAACCCCAGGGTCGTGAGTGCATCCAGCACTTTAAAGCCTCCGGTCTGACGACCGTAGTAGGTTTCTACACCAATAATGGCCACAATAATATTGGCCGGAACCCCCAGCTCCTGTTCAACACGTGTAAGCGTTTCTGCATTTTCTTCCCAGAAGTTAACCCCCTTCGCTATTCTTTCCGGCGTGATAAATATCTTGCGATAGTCTTTCCACTCCAGAGTGCCTTCTGCAGGACGGCTGATCAGTTCCAGAGCTCGCTCAGAACGCTCTGCCCTGGCCAGAATATGCTCAAGCTCTGTCCGGGAAAAACGATGCTCAGCTACCAACTCATCGATAAATGCATCAACATCCTGCCGGCCCAGATAGTCACTGTCATGATATTCCTGAGCCAGCACACAGGAAACCGGTGTAGCAACCACGGCGGCCATCAGCAGGCCGCCACGAACCACTCGACGGAATACCCCGGGAAAATTTTTCATGCATCCGTACCTTTTCAAAAATAACAAACTCTCAATTCTCTAATACAGCAATAACAATACATACCCAACCCTGTTTCTACATTAATCGACAGTGACTTTGAATTCTATGGTCGAAAGGTAAAGCTCTATTCTATCGGGAGACTCCCAGGAAAGAGCGATGGGTATGTATCGACATCAGGAGACCAAAACCCGCTAACAGGGTGAGCAAAGAAGTCCCCCCCCGGCTAACCATGGGCAGTGGAACACCCACGACTGGCAGCAGTCCACTCACCATCCCGATATTCACAAAAATATACACGAAGAACGTCAGAGTAATACTACCCGCCAATAAACGACCAAAGAGCGTCTGGGCATTCAGGGTGATGAATATTCCACGCCCCAGAATCAGGGTATAAAGGACAAAAAGCACCAGACACCCCATCAGACCAAACTCTTCCGCAAGTACGGCAATGATAAAATCCGTATGGCTCTCTGGCAGAAAATCAAGGTGCGATTGCGTTCCCTGTAACCAGCCCTTGCCATAAACCCCACCCGAACCAATGGCGATAGTGGATTGTATGATATTCCAGCCAGCTCCCCATGGGTCACTTTCCGGGTTCAGAAATGTCAGTACCCTCCGCTTCTGATAGTCATACATAAAGAACTGCCAGAGCACATAGATCGCAGGTACAGCAAGACAGATTGCAGAGAATATGAAACGTTTGCGCAAACCAGCCAGCAGTAAAACAAACATACCCGAAGAACCAATCAAAATTGACGTACCAAGGTCAGGCTGCCTGGCAATGAGCACCACCGGAACAGCAATAATAATCAATGAGTAAATCACATCTTTGAAAGAGGGGGGCAGTGGGCGCCTGGCCAGAAAAGCTGCCATGGTAATTGGCATAATCAATTTGATCACTTCCGATGGCTGAAACCGAAAGCCCGGCAGCTGAATCCAGCGCTGCGCACCCTTGGAGTGTACGCCCACGAACAGAACAGCCAGTAATAACAGTACCCCTGCCACATAAAACCACTTGGCCCACTGCATCAGCATTCTCGGCGGAATTTGGGCCACGATCAGCATTCCGGTCAGACTAATGCCCAGGTAGGTAGCTTGTCGAATAACAACCGACATATCCCTGCCGGTCGCACTGTAAAGAATAAAGAGTCCCGCGCCACAGAGTAACAGCAAAAAACCAAGCAGCACAAAATCAATATGCCATCGCACGGACAACCCCGGACTGCGGCCAAACCCACGGAGATCAATCTGGCGAACAAAATCCTGATTAGCCATTATTTCTCTCCTTTTGGTTGCTTACTTTCACCACTTAATCGTGGCAACAGGTAAGAGTCCATGACCTTTCTGGCGACATTTGAAGCGCCATTATTGTTTTCCAGGATCACGGCAATGGCAATCTGAGGGTCATCTACAGGCGCAAACGCTATAAACAAACTGTGATCACGTTCGAACTCTTTCAGCTTCTCCGCATCATACTCCTCCCCCTGGGGAATACTGACCACCTGCGCAGTACCGGTTTTACCGGCCATTCGATACTTTAGCCCACGTCCAATCCGCCAGTTTGCAGTCCCTCCGGGAGAGTGAATAACATCCTCCATGGCATTGATAATGAGCTCCCAGTTTTTGGCTTCTGTCTCGGGAGTCCGACCAATTTTGATATCATCCCCCCAGAATTCACCCTGAATGTCAGGAATATTCTCTTTAACCAGGCGGGGCTGGACATACTTACCACGGTTAGCAATGAGTGCTGTTGATTCTGCCAGCTGCAAGGGTGTTGCCAGCATATACCCCTGCCCGATGATCGCAATCACCGTTTCACCCGGATACCAGGGCTGACCATAGGCACCTCGTTTCCACTCTTTAGAGGGCAAAAGACCCGGTCGTTCTTCCCTTATATCAATGCCGGTTCTGTGGCCAAATCCAAATTGATCAGCAAAATCATAAAGGTTATCGATACCCAGTTTCCCGGCCTGAATATAGAAATAGGTATCATTTGATACGGTTATCGAACGAGACAAATCAACCCAGCCATGACCAGAACGTTTCCAGTTGCGAAAACGGTGATCGCTGCCCGGTAACTGAAACCAGCCTTTATCAAAAATTTTATCCTCTGGATTGACCACATCATTAGCCAATAGCGCAAGACCCATAACCGGTTTTACCGTAGAAGCCGGAGGGTACTCACCTAATGATGCCCGATTGTACAATGGTCGCTCGATATCTCTGTTTAGCCCATTGAACGTTTTACTATCAATACCCGTAACAAACAGATTAGGGTCAAATGATGGATTGCTGACCATGGCCAGCACCCCCCCGGTCTTCGGATCCATGGCAACCAGGGCACCTCTTCGGCCATTGATTGCCTCAATAGCCACCTTCTGCAGCTCATTGTCCAGATAAAGATTAAGATCCTGACCGGCTTGTGGGCTAACTTTTTTCAACACTCGCAATACCCGGCCACGAGCATTGGTTTCTACTTCCTGATGACCTGGCCTGCCCAGCAGCACAGACTCATAAGAACGCTCAATACCAATCTTCCCGGTGGTATGAGTCCCGGAGTATAAGGCCGGGTCCAGATGTTTCAAATCCTGATCATTGATTCTGCCTACATAACCAATGCTGTGGGCAAAATTCTTCCCTTCAGGGTACTGCCGAATCAGTTCAGCATTGATATCTACCCCTGGCAAGCGGAAAAGATTCACTGAAATCCGGGCGATCTCTTCTGAAGTAAGATCAAATTTAAGTGGGACGGCCTCATAAGGTCGACGTCGTTTGATTCGTTGATGAAAGCGCTGCAGTTCCCCCTCAGTCAGAGGCAAAATAGGGTTAATATCATCCAGCAAACCATCAAGATCTTTTGTCTGCTCGCGAACAATCGACAAGATATGACTGGGTTTGTTAACGGCAAGGAGCTGGCCATTGGTATCGTAGATCAGGCCACGGGTAGGCGGAATTGGTTGAACCAGAACACGGTTCTCATCCGATTGCGTCGACAGCTCATTGTAGCGAACGACCTGAAGATAGAAGAGGCGGGAAACCAGTCCCACACCAAGGATTACCATAAAGCCAATGGCAACCCAAATCCGGATATTTACCAGTCTTTTTTCTGCCCCATGGTCCTTTAAGGTATCCTGCGGCATGTTATATCTCAGTCATCAGTTTTACTTATGGTAAGGATGATGGTGCAGAATGCTCCAGGCTCTGTATATCTGCTCCGCCACCACCACCCGGACCAGCGGGTGAGGAAGTGTTAATGGCGACAGTGACCAGCGAAGATCAGCCCTTGCCAGGCATGATGAATGCAGCCCTTCCGGCCCGCCGACCAACAAACTGACATTCCGGCCACTATGAAGCCACTCCCCCATATTGTCCGCCAGTTGCTCTGTGCTCCAGGCCTTTCCCATAATTTCCATGGTGACAACCAGGTCGCCTGAACCTAATGCGGCAAGCATCTGACCAGCTTCTTTTTCCTGAAGGCGGTTTATATCAGAACCTTTACTGCGCTTGCCAAGAGGAATCTCAACAAGCTCCAGTTTCACGTCTGCACCAAGGCGACGACTGTATTCTTTATAACCCTCTTCAACCCAGCCAGGCATTTTCGAGCTAACCGATATCAACCGAATTCGCATCAGGATGGCTCGGCGGCAACCAGGTCAGCGCTGTCCCAAAGTCTTTCCAGGTCATAGAATTGCCGGGTAGCAGGAAGCATCAGGTGTACAACGACATCACCAAGATCCACCAGAACCCACTCGGCCTTGTCCTGACCTTCAACCCCCAGAGGCCGAACACCATTTTTCTTACACTGCTCAATAACATGATCAGCCAGCGACTTCACATGACGGTTAGAGGTACCACAGGCAATCACCATATAATCAGTAACACTGGTCTGACCCGTAACATTCAAACAGGTGATTTCATTACCTTTTACTTCTTCAATAGCTTCTACAACAAGCTGTTTTAACTCATCAGAATGCATAGACTGCAAAATTAACCTCGTATTGACGGCCCGGCAGAACAGGGTTTCTAAACCGAATCAGGCCATTTAAACCGGGTAGGCTCTCAGCATTAACCATAGATGTCAATGCCCGATAGGTGCCAAAGGCGGAAATCCACTAGAAAAACGATATCACTGGCGAATATGGCCATCCCCCAGCACCACATATTTTTGCGAAGTCAGTCCTTCAAGGCCGACAGGGCCCCTTGCATGGATCTTGTCGGTAGAGATACCAATTTCAGCGCCCAGCCCATATTCAAACCCATCCGCAAAGCGGGTAGAGGCATTCACCATAACAGAACTTGAATCCACTTCCCGCATAAAACGGCGGGCACGGGTAAAGTCTTCCGTCACGATGGCATCGGTATGATGAGAACCATAGCGATTGATATGAGCAATCGCCTCATCCATATCCAACACCACTTTAATGGCCAGAACGGGACCAAGATACTCTTCCGACCAATCGTCTTCTGTTGCAGATACCGCACCCGGCAGAATCTCACAGGTAACCGGGCATCCCCGGAGCTCAACCCCTTTTTGGGCATAAAGCCCTGAAAGTTCCGACAGCAAAGGCTGAGCCACATCCTGATGAACCAGCAGTGTTTCCATCGCATTACACACACCATAGCGATGGGTCTTTGCATTCATGGCAATCCGGACGGCCTTGGCATGATCCGCTCGATCATCCAGATAAACATGGCAGACACCATCCAGATGTTTGATCACCGGTACATGGGCTTCAGCACTGATGCGTTCAATGAGGCCTTTGCCACCACGAGGTACGACCACATCAACATATTCAGGCATGGTGATCAACACACCAACAGCGGCACGGTCAATGGTTTCAACCACCTGAACCGCATCTTCGGGCAACCCGGCCTGAGCCAGGCCTTGCTGAATACAACGGGCAATAGCCTGATTGGAGTGAATGGATTCACTGCCTCCGCGCAGAATAACGGCATTGCCGGATTTCAGACAAAGGCTTGCCGCTTCGACGGTAACGTTCGGACGGGATTCATAGATAATGCCAATAACGCCCAAAGGCACCCGCATTCTGCCTACCTGAATACCACTGGGGACATATTTCATATCATCAATCGTACCGATGGGGTCTGGCAGGGCTGCCACCTGGCGGAGACCTTCAATCATGGTATCAATTCGGGCATCCGTCAGCTCAAGGCGATCCAGCATGGCGGCATCCAGTCCACGTTCGCGGCCAGCCTCAAGATCCCGGGCATTAACAAACTTCAACGGTAAACGGTCCGCCTCAAGTGCGTCTGCTATCGCCAGAAGAGCACTGTTTTTAATCGCAGTATCAGCAACAGCCATATCCTTACTGGCCTGCCGGGCTCTCTGGCCCAGCCCATGCATGTACTCCGTCACCTGATCAGCCAACGTCTTTTCTCCCGGCAACTTTCATCACCTCTATCAGTAACAATATCAGTAACAATATCAGTATCAGCTCTGTCATTTATTCTCTGCAATAAACCGCATATACAGCAGGCATATTATCAGTCCGCAATCGGCATGGTAAATTCAAATATCGTCCCACCTTCAGGGTGACGCTGAAATGTCAGCCGACCACCATGAGACTGTATAATGGAGTGACATACCGTCAGCCCAATACCCATGCCATCAGCCTTGGTGGTATAAAACGGGGTAAACAGTTTTTCTTCGGCATCATCTGCCAGACCGTGGCCACGGTCAATTACCGAGACCTTGACAAAGTTATCATCCAGTCTTTCGGTACGAACATAGACACCGATACTGCGGGTATCCATATCTCTCATCGCTTCCATGCCATTTCGAATCAGGTTCAATGCCACTTGCTGGATCTGCACGGGGTCAACCTTCACATTCGGAAGCCCCTCTTCCTGCTCCAGATGAATTTCCATATGGTTGTTACGGGCGTCGACTTCTGCAAGCTTGTAGGTATCCTGAATCAAACGGTTCGGATCAACGCTGCCCAAAACATGGTCCGGTTTCTTCACAAAAGAACGAATACGGGCAATGATTTCACCAGCGCGCCTGGCCTGGATATTGACTTTTTCCATAGCCTCAGAAAGGCCAAGATCATCTTCCAACTCCAGCCGGGCCAACATTCTTCTGGCCACCTGCGCGTAATTGGAAATCGCGGTCAGCGGCTGATTTACCTCGTGGGCAAAGCCAGCAGCCATCTCCCCCATAGTGCTCAAACGGGACACATGCGTCAGCTGCTCTTTCTGGCTTTCCAATTCATCCAGAGCCTTCTGCAAGGCTTCCTGCTGCCTTTTTTTCTCGGAAATATCTCTGAAAACAACCACTGCACCACTGGGGGAACTGTTTTCCATAATCGGCGTACAGGAAAAATCCACCGGAAATGGAGAGCCGTCACTGTGCAGAAACGTGGCATTTTCAACGGTTTTACTGACACCTTTGGTCAGGGAAACTTCGATAGGTGCCAGCGGCCCTGGAACGTTCCCTGACTGGCTCGATGGAGCATTGTTACCCTCATTCATTAACTGAATCAGGTTCTGACCCGTCAGTTGCTCTATAGACCAGCCAGTCATAACGGACGCCGCCGGATTGGCAAAGGTAATCAAGCCCAGTCGATCAAGCCCGAATATCCCTTCATTCATGCTTTCCAGAATGCGCGCCTTGTCCGCCTCCAGCTGCCGGTTTCTTGCTGATAGTGCCTGTTCAAGCTGATGAATTTTCAACTGGGTCTGCACCCGGGCAATGACCTCTTCCGCTTGAAATGGCTTGGAGATAAAATCCACGGCACCGGATTCCAGGCCCCTGACCTTGTCTTTGGTGTCATCCAGAGCCGACAGAAAAATCACCGTTATATTGCGGGTTTCAGGGTTTTCCTTTAGCCGGTGACAAACCTCATACCCATCCATGCCGGGCATCATAATATCCAGCAACACCAGTGCAGGCCTGGCCTTGGCAGCAATTCTGAGGGCACTCTCGCCATTTTTGGCAATCAGAAGCTTATAGCCACGGCCACTGAGGGTTTGCAGCAACACCTGCAAATTCGTCGGGTTGTCATCCACTAGAAGAATACGTTCTTCTTCATGCTGCTCAACAGGAGCTTCAGCCAGATACATCGTCAGCAGACCCTGATCTCAGAAGGTTCATCAATGTAAAAATAGACGGAAATAAGTGGCTTATCTTACTATAACTGCGGCTTTTATCAGAGGTCTTACTGCCATCGGTCACTCTGGTTAATGCCTGCAACACAGAGAATTCTTTTCCTGAGCAGTGTTATTCATGTTTCAATAAGAACTGTTTTGCGTATTGATCATTGACTCATAATGGCCGGATGCTTATGAAAATACTATTGGTGGGTGGTACCGGACTGATCGGCTGGGAAGTACAACGGCTATTCCTTGAAAAACAAATCACGTTTATCGCTCCGGGAAGGGATGAATTAAATCTCGACAATCCTGAATCCATTGATTCCTGCCTGAAAAACCACCAGCCAGACATCGTAGTCAACTGTGCCGGTTATAACGACCCGGTCAAGGCAGAAAACGAGCCATCCAAATGTTTCCGTATAAACCGTGATGCCATGGCGACACTGGCCGATTGTTGCCACCGGCAACAGGCAATTCTGGTCTATATTTCAACCTACCGGGTTTTTGATGGCAGCAAAAAGGAAGCTTATACCGAAAAAGATATACCCAACCCTTCCGGTGTTCTGGCGACCAGCCGATGGCAGGCAGAACAGCAAATCAGTGAGCGCTGTCCAAAGCATATCATTCTTCGTCTCTCCTGGGTCATTAGCTACCGGCGCACGAATCTGTTGAAGTACCTGCTGGATCAAATCAGCAGGGAGCAAGAGGTTGCCGTGGTAGCCGATCAACAGGGATGCCCGACACCCAGCGAGGATGCTGCGAGGGTCATTGTGGCGATTATCCAGCAACTGGGTTGTGGGGCTGAACCCTGGGGCACTTATCATTATGCCGGAGCCGAGTCGATCTCTGAAAATCGTTTTGCCGAAGCAGTGATTGCTGAGGCATCACAATATCAGGATCTGAAAATTCGAAAACTGCGAATGGATAAATTGAATGATCGCAATGGTATTCAGGCACCCGCCAATGCGACCCTCTCCTGCCGAAAAATTTTAAGTACTTTTGGCGTTCATAATAAACCCTGGAGGGGAACCCTCTCACGGATGATCAGAAGCTATTATGAAGGAAATACGACTGAACTTACGTCATGAGGATTGCCATTAATGCCCGGTTCTCTTTTATCTGCAAAGCTATATAAGACTGAGCAACTCAGTGCCAATACACTGCAGTTGAGTTTTGAGTTGGAACAGGACGAAAGTACGATTTTTAATTTTATTGCCGGACAGTTTTTGCAGCTACAGTTTGAGATTGATGGAGAACGCTATAAACGAAGTTACAGCATTGCTAACACGCCAGACGATTTTACGGCAACCGGACAGCTGCAAGTAGCACTCAGTCTGGTCAGTGGAGGAGTTGCCTCTGGACTTTTCCAGAAAGCCCCTCCCGGAATCGAACTCAACATCGCAGGGCCATTCGGAGCCCTCACGCTTCCGGAAACCTTTCCCGGGCAACTGATTCTGGCTGGAACCGGCACAGGGATTGCACCCTATCGAAGCATGATTCCGCAATTGCAAACGCTTACCGATAAGGGAACCGCTGTCACTGTAGTAAAGGGTTTCAGATATCGGGAAGAAAGCATTTACGCTGGAGATTTTGCGCAACTGTCGAACATAAAGTACCGCACCTGTTTAAGCCGTGAGCCCAACGTAAACAGCGCTAACAATGAGTATGCTGGCCACGTGCAGGACCAGTTTGACGCCCTTAACCTGAATCCTGAAAAAGATGTCGTTTATCTCTGT
The DNA here is from genome assembly GCF_023716865.1 of Endozoicomonas sp. SCSIO W0465. Taxonomy (NCBI): domain Bacteria; kingdom Pseudomonadati; phylum Pseudomonadota; class Gammaproteobacteria; order Oceanospirillales; family Endozoicomonadaceae; genus Endozoicomonas; species Endozoicomonas sp. SCSIO W0465. The sequence continues at coordinate 1,661,891 of NZ_CP092417.1, read as the reverse complement.
GGAAACCCCAACATGATTGATGATTGCGTGGCTCTTCTCAGAGACAGAGGGCTATCACCCCGGCAAATCAAACGGGAAAAATACGTTTACTCCGGGCACTGACGCCGCTTTTCAGTCCTGCTTTTCAGGCCAGCTTTTCAGTCCAAGCACAACCAGCCACCAGAATAAACCAAGGCACAGTCCCACCATGACATCGCCAAACCAGTGAACCTGCAAAACCAACTGGGAAAAAACTTCAATCATCACCCACCCCAAAGCGACACTGGCCCACAACCACTGGACCTTGAATGGGCGGTTTGCTGCTACAAGCACAGCAAAAGAAAACAGTACATAGACGGTGACTGTTGTCTGTGCAGCAGGAGAAGCATAAGGATCAGGCCCTGTCAGAGGCTTTTCATTGGCGCCCAGCCACTGGATAAACCATAAAGAGCAAGCCATTGATACGCCACCACAGAGCAAGGACAACAGGGTGGCAAGCTGATTAGAGCGATAAAGCCAGAATAGGCCGCCAGCAGAAACAATACTCAAAACCGGGATGCTGCCAATCTGGGCAACCCGGTACATTACTGTTTGCAACCAGGGCAGTTGAACCGCTGTCAGCCAGTGAAAAACTCGTTGATTGATGCTGTCCAGTAAGCCAATGCCGTTAGCAAAAACAAGCAACGCAAGAAACCCTGATGTAAACAACAGATACCAGATAAACCGGGGCTTGAAGTGGCGATGAACACTGATCAGCAATGGCGGTAACAGTAAAGTAATAACGGTGAGGGCTAACAGCACAACCAACAATTGATCGGGCACTTTATCATGCCACTGAAGTGCGGCTCCCGTCAGATAACCCGGAAGCAGGTAAACGGGAGACCAGGCAAGGGCTGAGAGAAAATTAACGGTAAAAAAGTAGCCGGGAACCATACCCATCATACCGGCTACTGCCGGTATGATGGGGCGGACGGGCCCGACAAAACGTCCAATCACAACACTTAAAATGCCATACTTCCTGAAGAAATCCTCACCACTTGCCAACCACTGAGGATGACGATTAAAAGGCCACCAACGTCTAACTCGCTCACGGTAATAATAGCCAAGCAGGTAACTGATCCCATCCCCGACAATCGCTCCCAGAAAAGCCCACCAGAGCATTGGATAAATGGCAATGGCATCCGCCCCGGCAATAGCCGCCAATGCAAACAGCATGGCAACGCCTGGCAGAACGATACCCACCACAACCAGCGATTCCAAACAGGCTACTATTGCAATTGCAGGACCAATCCAGCCAGTATTCTGCTGTAACCATGCATGAATGACATCAAAATAAGCATTATCCATGACCGCTGGATCCTTCGAGGCAAATACCTTTCAACCGATTTGGACCGGTGCGTTACCAGAGCCCGGCTGAAGATTTATTCTAATAGATTACCGGAAATAATCATGACACCATTGAATAAATAAGTGGTAACTGTTCAGCACCCCCACATAAATCTGGAATTTTCTGATTTTTATACCATCCTCTTAAGCACCATTTTTCCACAATATTCGCCAGCATGATTCCAGAACTACCCGCAACTATGTCGGCTGAGATTCTCTTGAAAGAGAATGCAGAGCTGCGGATGAGAGTTGCCTGTCTGGAAGAGCGATGTCGAGAATTGGAAGAAAAGGTTGGCAAGAACAGTCAAAACAGCAGCAAGCCGCCATCGTCTGATGGTTATCAAAAACCTTGTAAAAACAGTAATTCTCCAGATCATTCTGACGACCTTTCCGCAGATAAAGGTACCGATCCATCGGATGAAAAACCCAATCCTAAAAGTCTGAGACAGTCTTCTGGTACTCGACTTTAGAGTTTTAAGAGCACAATAGTTCCGGCGCATAATCTGCTAAAAGCAACCATCCCCAATGACGAAATTCGAGATGGTTGCCATGCTCACTTCAGATCATCAAGTAATCCTCAGGGAGCTCGCTTCATATACAACCTTTCTTGCTGGAGCGCTATCATCAACTGCAGTACCAACGTTCTGCGAACTGCTGTTCGGTTGCATGCTTTCAGCCGACGGCTTTGTTACACAGGCGTTGTTAACAATTGATTTTCATTGTGTGTGGAGCAGCTACCACCACTGGCTATCTCAGGGCAAGTGGCAATGGAAGAACTTGGCACGCCACTTGATCCGTCTGGTCTGCTCCAAAGCTCCTGAGAATCAACCTGTGGTCCTGGGGCTTGATGACTGGGTAATCGAACGGTTTTCCGACAAAGCCCCTGCTTGTCGTACACATCATCAACACAGCAAGAAACGCAATCGGCCGACGTACATCTGGGGGCAGTGTTGGGTTTCCCTGGCCATCATATTTGAGCGGGCTGCAGATGAAGTATTTACCGCCATACCGGTGATCTCATTTCCGACACCAGCTTCAGGTAACACCAGCAAACTGAAAATTGCCGTGGCCATGCTCAGGGTGGTACGCAATGAAGTGAAGGATCGAGTGCTACGCCTGCTAACCGATTGCTGGTATATGAACTGGACACTGATAAAGCCAGCTCTGGAAATGAACATAGAAGTTGTTGGTCAGATACCTTCAAATCGGGCCCTCTATGCTTTGCCGCCAGCACCCACCGTAAAGAAGCGAGGGCGCCCAAAAAAGTACGGCATCAAGATGACGACAGAACAGGTTAAGAAACTGCCGGAAGAAAAAGCAACAGTATGGATGTACGGCAAATTTCGCAAAATACGTTATCGTACCCTGATCTGTCGCGCCAGATTCCTTAAAGGTCGTGAAGTACGCGTCGTCTGGAGTCGCTTTGAAAATGACAAAGGTCTGACCGAAAGCAGAATATTCATCTCGACCAATCCGGAACTTGAGGGACTGGAGGTGCTTCGTGCCTATTCCCGGAGATGGCCGGTAGAGCCAATGTTTCACCAACTCAAACATGCTTTTGGCTGTTGCCATTTATGGCAGCAGAAATTGCGAACACTGCTTCGATGGATGCATTTGAAAATGGCAGGCTATGCATTATTGCAGTTATTAACCGTTTGTAAAAATCAGGCATGTCTGAATATTTCTCGGATACCCTGGAGAAGCCCGGATACAACCACTGCAGGCATGATGAAAATTGCTCTTTCAGGAATTATTCCGAGGTTCTCTATTCGCAAGGGCTGGAACAGATATAAGCAAAAATATGAGTTCAATTTTCGCGATCTGATCGACCAGTTAATACCGGATAATTCAGAAGCAGCATAACTAAAGGCTTTTAGGCAAAAAACGGAAGTAATAACGAACTTGGAAAAACAGTTCACTGATTTCGGCTTGCTTCACTATAAAAAGCTGACCGAATTATCGTTTTATACAGACTCTAAAGTCGAGGTATTTTAATACTCTCTATAAAATGAGTGTAAGTGCAGGCACTGTCGCCAATTTTGTGGCCAGAACCTATGAAAATCTGGCTTCTACTGAAGAGGTTATTCGTGACGCCTTGCGGGAATCGTCTGTTGCCGGAGCCGATGAAACGGGTATGCGGGCCGAGGGCTCTTTGCACTGGCTACACGTTATGCGGGATGAACAATGGACGCTCTACTACTTGTCTGAAAAGCGAGGTCGTGAGGCCATGGACACGATGGGCATACTGCTAACATTTGCAGGCGTTCTGGTTCATGATCATTGGAAATCCTATTTTGCATATGCGGCAACTCACGTACTTTGCAATGCCCATCACCTGAGGGAGCTTTTGGGTGTTGTTGATAGGGACAGCAATCAACTGGCGTTGCGATTGATGAAGCTACTGAGGCTTTCCTGGCATTACTGCAAGGGCTTTAAGACCATAGGTATGCTACAGATGCCAAGTGTTGTCTGTGAACGAATCGAGAAGATTTATGACCGGTTGCTTCAGCGGGCTCTAATGAAAGAAGTCGTCTATATGGAGAAGCAACGAGAGGAGCTTAAGCGCAAGAAAGTCAAGAATACTAAAGCTTACAATCTCTTCAAACGACTCACTGAGTTCAAGGCTGAGACACTGCGCTTCATGTCAGATTTTACCATTCCCTTCGATAACAATGGCAGTGAGCGGGATGTTCGAATGGCCAAGTTAAAGCAGAAAATCTCAGGCTGCTTCAGGAGTGCAGACGGTGGTTCTATGTTTGCACGGATTCGCAGCTATTTGTCGTCTGCCAGAAAACAGGGAATGGACATATATCAATCACTTCATAGAGCTGTTCGGAATTACTGTAATATGCCTTTGCTCAGTGCTGAATAGTTACGTCTGGCCATTCCGTTTGGTTGTCCGCTGGAATGACAAAAGGCAGAAATGGGTTTTCATTGTGACCAACCTGAACCGGGTGGAGTTCACCTTGAGCGAAGTGCTTCAGGCTTATCGTCTGCGGTGGCAAATAGAGCTTATCTTCAAAGAGATCAAGTCCTATTCAGGGTGGCATCGTTTTAACACTAACTCTGCCACGTTGGTGTTTAGCCTGATTCTGATGTCTTTCGTCGTTGTGACGTTGAAAAGGTATCTTGCTCACGCTGCGCAGGCGAACCTCTACAGCAGTGGTGTCATTGAGGAAATCTCGACGCACAAGGTAATGAAAAGCGGGACGAGGCTGTTTGGCAGTCTGATTCTATCTTTGATGAATGCAGGAAAGTCACTGGTCTCATGTATTAAAAAGCTGCTCAGCTTCTGGGGAGATAATGCGAAACGTGAACACCCTGCAAGAGATGGTTGTTCAGGGCGTACAAGATTAGGCCTTTGCGCTGTGGGTGGGGCTTAATGTCTACCTTAAGAACCGTGCCTTATATTCTGGTTGCAGCCTTGAGCCTGATAGCAGGCTGGGCAGCCTCAACCCATCATCAAGAAATTGTTCCCTATGATGTCGCTCCGGGTGTAATGCTGGATACCGGTGCAGACCGCACCAGTATCAGCTTTATGCCTGCCGATGCTGAGATCATCAAATATGTTGATGTTCATTCGGCTGGCGGGGTTGATCGGCGGCCTGTGGTGAAATGGACAGCGGATTACTATGGCTGTGCTCAGGATCTGGAAGTGTCTGTTCGGAACAAAGCTAATGGATTAGCCGATGTTCTGCTGGGGCGTGATTTTATTGATGCCTGTAATTTCAAGGTAGATGTATGAATGCATTAGAGCAGGCCTACGCCAGCGCCGATGTAAACAAGATTCCGCTCCAGACCATTGAGTTATTGCACCCTACCTTTGTTGACCTTGCCAGCGATGAAGACACTATTCGGTATGTGAGTTCTCAGAATATTACCAGGCCAGTGTTGTGCAGGCTTGAAGATAATGCGCCGGTGGATGGTGGCAAGGTGGTGCAGTTTAACCCTGCACCCATTGCCATCAAACGACCGGAGAAGAGTAACAAAGGTTATGCAGACCTGAGCATTACCATTGGTGTCACCAGCCTTGAGATAGAACGGGCGCTGGATGCGGTATCGGAACACAGTGACCCGCTCCGGTGTTATTACCGGGTGTATATTCTTAACCCTGAAACCGGTGAAGTTGACGGACCTCAGAACCAGCCGTTTGAATGGACGCTTTACGGCAGTACTACCAAACGGGGTGAACTCTCGGCAACGGCATCACTGGCGGATATTGTTAACCGGCCTTTCCCTTACTTCCTCTATACCCCTTCTTTCGCACCTGGGCTGGTGCGAACTTAAAAGAAAAAAGACTTTTCACCACAAAGGCACAAAGAGCACAAAGAGCACAAAGGAAAAGACAAAAGCTTTTCGCTCTTCTTTGTGTCCTTTGTGCCTTTGTGGTGCAAAAAAAAGGATCTTCAATGCACTGGGTTAATGATTACATCGGGCTCCCATGGGTAGCCTATGCCCGTGGCCCTTTCGAATTTGATTGTTGGGGGCTGGTGCTGGATGTTCTGTCGAAACAATTCCGGATTGATCTTCCCCAGTATCTCACGGTGAAAACCGATGACCCGCAAGGTATGACGGAAGCGATGCTCTCAGGCCTGCAACAAAACCTTGCAGCACCGGTAAAACAACCGGCTCATGGTGCCATTGCCTGCTGTTACATCGTCGTGAATGGCAAAGAGCTGTTGCGCCATGTGGGGATTTATCTCGATATCGATGGCGGCGGCATCCTCCACAGTTACGAAAAACATGCTTGTGCCTTTGACCACCCTAAAAAACTGAACCGGCTTTTTCATCGGATTGAGTACCTATGCCCGCGCACATTATAGAGATTCCGAACCTGCTGAAACCCAATGACGGGCGGGTGATTCATGCCGTTGAGCCAGGGCTGACCATTGAGCAATGGTTGCTGAGCCATGTGCAGAACTATCGGGTGATGCAGCAGCCACCCATTACCGTGATTTTCAACGGTGAAGAGCTGGAGCCGGAATACTGGGCACGGGTGGCACTGGCAGAGAATGATACGGTGACGGTAGCGCCACGGCCTTTCGGGTTTGACCCGATCAGTTTGTTGGTGATTGCGGCGGTATCGGTAGCGGCCTCTCTGGTGGTGACGGCCCTGATGCCAACGCCGAAACAACCGGCAGCACTGAATACGCCAGAAGCGAGCCCCACTTATAGCTATGAGGCACAGAGCAACCGGGCGCGGTTGATGAATCCGATACCCTGGGCCTGTGGTCGGAACCGACACTGGCCGGATCTGCTGACTCAGCCCTATTACGAGTACGAGGGAAACGAGCAGTACGTTTACCAATTGTTCTCGGTGGGCTGGGGTTCGTTCAAGCGGGAAGAGCTGCATATTGGCGATACGCCAGCGAACAATTTTAAAGAGATTGAGTACGAGTTTTACGGGCCTGATGATCTGGTGACGCTGTTCCCGGATAACGTGGTGACCAGCCCGGATGTGGTGGATATTGAGATTGTCGATGAAACGCCGTTTATCTGGCATGGGCCGTATGTGTCCAGCCAGCCACGGAGTGAGGCGAACTATTTAGCCATTGATATTCATCTTCCACAGGGGCTGTATTATGCCAATGATGATGGTGGCCTTGGTGGCCTGAGCAGCCGGACGACGGGTGTAGAGGTGCAGTACCAGGCCATTGATGATGATGGCGCCCCGTTCGGCAGTTGGTATCAGCTGGGGGAAGGGAGCCATAATCAGCCAGGTATCTATAAATGGACCATGGCCAGCAATACCCCTCAGCGGTTTACGGTGAAGCAGAAGGTGGACGCCGGGCGTTATCATGTGCGGTTGCGTCGGGCGGTGCATTATGGCGACCGGAACAGCCGATTGGTGGATAAAACCGTGTGGATCGGGTTACGGGCTTATCTGCCATCGAAACAGCAGTATGAAGGCGTGACCAAGTTTGCGGTAAAAGTGCAGGCATCCAACAACTTAAGCAGCACTTCTGAGAATAAATTCAACTTGGTTGCCACAGCATTGAAGCCAACCTTTAACGGTTCCAGCTGGGGCAATCCGGTGGCGACCGATTCAATAGCCTGGGCGTTTGCCGATGCCATTCGCTCTGAGCATGGTGGCAGACTGCCGGACGGGTTTATCAATACTGAAAACCTGATGACCATGCACAAGCTATGGGAGCAGCGGGGCGATAAGTTCTCTATGGTGTTTGATACCCGTGGCTCGCTGCTGGATACCCTGAAAACCATTCTCGCCTGTGGCCGGGCTACGCCAGTGATGAGTAATGGGCAGCTGCTGATTATTCGGGATCAACCGGCAGTGGCCAGGCGGCATTTGTACTCACCGGCCAATATGACCGAGGGCGGGGTGACGGTTGAACGGTAGTATCGCAAACCGTTGGATACGGATTCGGTGATTGTTGAGTACACCGATACCACTACCTGGAAGCCTGAAGAGGTGCTGTGTCAGTTACCGGGGCAATCCGCTAATAATATTGAGCGGGTGAAGATGACCGGGATTCAGGACCGGGCTCAGGCGTTTCGGGAGGGGTGTTTTCTTTCGGCTAAAAAGCTGTATCGGAATGTGCAGGTGAAGTTTTCTACTGAGTTGGATGCTTTGAATTCGGATTTTGGGGATACGGTGGGCGTTGCCTGGGAGATACCTGGGTGGGGCCAGTCCGGTTCTATTGTTGCCAAAAACGGGATGACGTTAACCACGTCTGAGCCCGTGGTGTTTGGTGCTGGCCAGCACTATGTCAATCTTCGTCGGGCTGACGGAACGGCTGCTGGGCCTTATCGGGTGATGCCCGGCAGTAATGACTATGAGCTGGTATTGCAGCAGTCTCCGGATTTTACGGTTTATACCGGGACGGAGATGGCCAGAACCATCTATCAATTTGGCACTGCCGATACGCTCTGCAAAAACTGTGTGGTGACGAACATCAGCCCCAGTTCCAACAAAGTTGGATTAATAGCCTTTATTGATAATCCGAAAGTTCATTCCTATGACGGGCTGGAAGTGCCTCCGGTTGATCTGCCCAGTGATTCTTTGATTCGGCCTGTGTTGCCTTCTATCAAGTCGTTTGTGGTGCTGCAGTCTGCTGAAGTGAAAACGGATTTGATTTTGTCTTGGTTGCCTGAGCCCGGGGCGCGGTCGTTTGTTGTTGATCAGTCGGCGGATGGTTCTAACTGGTTTCGGTTGGCTACTCCGGTTTATAACACTATGACGGCCAGTAATATTCCTGCTGGGTTGCATTACTTCCGGGTAGCGGCGATTGGCGGCGGCCAGGGGGCCTGGTCGGAGGTGTTCAGCATTGAGGCGGGTAAGTGGGCGCTGCCGCCTGAGCAGGTAACGGACCTTATTCTGGCTGAGCCGTTTGCCGGTTCACTGATTCGCCTGCGCTGGGTGGCCAGTGAGAAGGCCGACAAGTATCGGGTTGACCTGCTGGCCAGTGGCGTTGTCACTGAATCGGTTGACACCGTGCACCCTGAAGTGATGATGGATACTACTCTGGCCGAATACGATCTGAACAACCTGACAGCCCGTGTGTATGCCGTGAATACCGTGGGAGAATCCGCAGGTCTTGAGGTAGCGGTGCCACTGGTAGACAGTAAACCGGATGCCATTACCGGGTTAACGGTCACTGAACCGTTCACTGGTGACGCGCTCAAGCTGGCCTGGACCGACAGCACCAGAGCCGATGGGTACCGGGTTGAAGTACTGACTGAAGGCGCGAATATTCGCACCAGTGAAACGTCTGTAACCAGTGCGATGATGGACCTGAGTCAGTTTACCGGTGATAAAGCCGCGCTGGTGGCGAAGGTGACGGCATTTAATGCAGTGGGTACTTCGGTGGGGGTAGAGATTGCCATTCCGTATCAACCCCCCGCACCTGATGTGGCTTAACGATGGCGCCCATCATGGCCTGAAGGTATAAAGCGGCCTACCCTCTCAGCCGCTTTACGTCCCCCGGTAGTCCTCCACCAGCTTCTGCAGCCTGGACAACTCCACCTGCCGCAAATCCTCTGGCAACTGCCTGAGCAGTTCCACAATCTGGCTGATCTCATGACCGGCCAGCCCCAGCAATTCATCCGTCGTTACCTGCAGGGCTTCGGCAATATCCACCAGCTCCTGCAGGTTTCTCAGTTCCTGTTTGCCATTGAGCCAGCGGGAAATGGTTGATCTGGACACGCCTACCTCTTCTGCAATTCGTCGATCCTGCCAGTGGTTGCGTCTGAGTATAGCTCGCAGTGCAGCTGCAAATGGCTGATACATTCATGGCTCCACCCCCGTATTTTCTTATTCATAAAATTCAATGGTCGTTATTGATCAACGTCACCCTTTTTTAAAAAGTTGCGACCCTCGCAACTATTTTTTCCTGATTGATTCAGGTCAGGTTTTTATCTGCCCAAATGGTGACACTGTTACCAGGCTGTAAGGGGAACAGGTGTCGTATGTTGCAGACAGAAAAAAACCGCAACTTCCTGGAAAGTGCGGTTCAGAACTCCATTTCATACTGGAGCCATGACACAGGCGCAGGCCTGCATCGAATGGGGTTGGGTGCCGGGGCATTGATAAGAGTTGCTAGCACTCCCCACTGCTTCCCGCCTTCAGGCAATACCCAAAGGCACGGCTTGACCCACCGTTCACGGTTTTTTATCCATGGACGCCCGGCATAAGTGCCGTTTGTCCTGATGGGTGGCTCCCACCTAACAACTGTTATCAGCAGCGCAGATGATGGGAGCCAGTCTGGCCTATTGGCCGGACACCCGTCAAGGTAGACCAGAAAATATATCCCGCCTAACTGGCAGAAGCCCAAACTTGCAAGATCTGTAAATCTGGCAAAATGGACAAAAGAAAGAAAAACCCCGGGGGAATGGATGGACCATCCAACGTATCAGCAATACCTGGTGACAGGAAAAGCAAGGCTGGACAGCTCAAAAGACACCATCATGCTGGTGGATCCAAACACCCCCATCCAGAACCGTTCGACTGTTTTGCTGGCAGTGGAAGGCCATCTCATGATCGGCGAATACCGCCACGACAATGGCCAGTACATATTCAGGCCAGAAGGGGAACCCAATACCGATATCCAGCTACCGGATCTCGCTTCAATCCGGGGTCGAGTGGTCGGCCGGTTTGAACCGGAAGAGTGAGGGAGAGCAGGAAGAAATGAGCACAAAAATAACAGCATTCTTGAAAGCCTGAATTCAAAAGGCTGTCAAAAATGCTGTCATTCTGTTACCAAATGTGGGCATTTTAATGCAGCTTAAGACTATCGTACTTCTGTAACTTCTTGATTTTAAATGAATATTTGGTGGAGACGGCGGGACTTGAACCCGCGTCCGCCAGCTCTACGCCTTCGGCTCTACATGCTTAGCTTCCGTTATTAAGTTAACGCAGAACGACCCAACGGTCAGGGTGACACTGCGCGATCCTGTGAATTTAACCCACCGGCTCCAGGATGACCGATGTGGCGATTCTATTTTCGGTAACGATCAATTTCCACCCAACAGACAAGACAGAGTGATCGGGAGAAGGCTGTTATTAGGCAGCCATTGCTCCGTTGAAGCTATTATCGTTAGCAACTATACGTTTGTAGCGTTTTGATTTACGAGAGCCGCTACGCCCTCGACATGCACCTTGGGTTTCGTAACCGTCGTCGAATCCTGATCGTCCCCAGTAACAAAACTCGGAACTATTTATGCCAAAAGCAAGTAGCAAATGCAACTGTGTTTAGTACATAGGTACTGTTGAGCTATAAAAAATACCGCTGTCGTTAAATATTTCCGAAAAAAGGCGAGATGCGATAGATATCTGACTCGTATCGGGAAAGAGAAGGTAACGCACACAGAGAAGCTGTGTGCCACAGGGTTTATCAGCCGCGGTGCATGACCCGCTGCTTTTCAATATTCCATTCACGCTCTTTGGTGGCGGCTCGTTTATCAAACTCTTTCTTACCGCGGGCCAGCGCAATCTGGCACTTGACCAAATGGCCTTTCCAGTAGAGCTTGGTCGCGATACAGGCATGGCCTTTTTGCTGAGTTACCGAGAACAGGTTTGCCAGCTCTCTGCGGTTCAACAGCAGTTTACGGTCACGCAAAGGATCTGCCACAACATGGGTGGATGCGGTGATCAGTGGTGTAATCTGGGCGCCAATCAACCAGGCTTCGCCATCTTTCAGCAGGACGTAACTGTCTATCAGCTGGACTTTGCCCTGCCGGAGACTTTTCACTTCCCATCCTGCGAGGGAAATTCCTGCTTCGAAAGTCTCGTCGATGTGGAAATCGTGACGAGCTTTCTTGTTGACGACGATGGATGAGTCGCCCTGTTTGCCTTTCTTTGAACTTTTTGCCATGGCACGGATTATAGGAGCAGCTAAACGTAAAGTCACTAATTCTGGGGCATACAGGCTGGTTTCGACAATAGTCTTGAATCAGTCAATTTTTAGCATGGTGAATATTGCTATTTTTATAACAAATAATAATTAAAACACTCTTTTTTTATTGATTAGATGGTAAAAACGGTTGAGACGTAATGTCTGGCCGGTACAATAACGGCCAGCCCTGCTTGATCTCCTCCGCTCTGCCATTAGCAGGCTGTTTTACCCGGGTTTATTGACATGTTGTCACGTGACTCAGCGACCCTGAAGATGGCCTTTATCGCAGATGGTTTGGTTTGGAGGTTTGTCGGGATTGTGCTGCACCCGTAAAAAGTGCTGCACCCGTAAAAAGTGCTGCACCCGTGAAAATCTTGCGTGCAGTTGTTCAAGAAGCAAGAAACTGTTTGACATGCAGCGTGACTATTTTGGTTTTCGATATTTCCGGGTTTTTGACGACAGGCCATGATTGATCAAGATGATCTCTGCTGTACCACAGCGTGTGATCCATAATAATTATTCTGTGTTGTCTGACTTGACCTGCCTTTTAAACGGTTTCTGAGTACAATAATTCGACTCATAGGGAAACTCATGTCTGGACAAAATCCAACGACATCGACAAAAACCTGGGCTAATCGCTGGACCTTTCTGCTCGCTGCTGCCGGCTCTGCCATTGGCCTCGGCAATATCTGGAAATTTCCGTACATCGCCGGGCAATACGGTGGCGGTCCTTTCGTTATGCTTTATCTGCTGTGCATCGCCATTATGGGTGTCCCACTGCTGATGGCAGAGACGGCTATTGGCCGTCATACCCGCCTTAGCCCCCTTAATGCCATTCGCAAGCTGACCAGTGACCTGGGTGCATCCTGGTTGTGGAGCATTATCGGCTGGATGGGCATGCTGGCCGGCTTTCTGATTCTCTCTTTCTACAGTGTGATTGCTGGATGGTCCCTATCTTATGCTTGGGATATTGTGACCGGCGCCTTCAGTGGTATGACCGCCGATCAGGTCGGTGATGCTTTTGCCGGACTGGTGTCGTCTGTGCCACGGCAGATCTTCTGGCACACTGCATTTATGGTGATTACTCTGGTGATTACGGCACGCGGCATTCACAAAGGCCTTGAGAAAGGTCTGCAGGTAATGATGCCGGCGCTGTTTGCGTTGCTATTGATTATGCTGGGCTATAGCATGCTGGAAACCGGACAGTTTGTGCGTGGCTTTGACTTTATGTTCTCTGTCGATTTCTCCAGGGTTACCGGTGAAGCCTTTGTTGCTGCCTTAGGGCAAGCGTTCTTTACCCTGAGCCTGGGCATGTGCTGCCTGATGGCTTATGGTGCCTATATGCCTGCCAATGACTCTATTCCAAGAACCGCGATTAACGTTGCTGCGCTGGATACGCTGATGGCCATCATCTCTGGCCTGATTGTATTCCCGATCGTATTTGCCTATGGACTGGAACCATCTGCTGGCCCGGGCCTGCTGTTTGTCTCTCTGACGGCTGCCTTTGTTCACATGCCCATGGGTGAGCTGTTTGGATTCCTGTTCTTTGTTCTGGTGGGCATTGCCGCGCTGAGCTCCGCCATCTCACTGGTTGAACCGGCCCTGGCCTGGCTGATTGAGCGCACACCACTGAGCCGAACTGTTGCGACCGTGATTCTCTGTGCTGCCATCTGGTTTGTTGGCTTGGGTACGGTGTTTTCCATGAGTGGTGAGCTGAACTTCACACTGTTCGGCAAGAATTTCTTTGATCTGCTGGATTACTTTACCAGTAATATCCTGCTGCCTGTGGGTGGTCTGCTGATCTCTATCTTCGCAGGCTGGGTAATGAAACGCTCAATCATGATGAAAGAACTGGGTTTGAGTGTCGGTGTATTCAACCTGTGGCGAGCCATGATTCGTGTGATCGTCCCACTGTGTGTGTTGACGGTGCTGATCACCACCCTCTTCTAAGCCCTGTCTATTAATCCATGGGCCGGAATGGGTTATCCTATCCGGCTTTTTTATGAAAGGCTTTTTTTATGCCAAGGATTTCCCGTTCCGCACTGGTCATGTACTCCGCTGAACAAATGTATGATCTGGTCAGCGATATTGGGTCGTATGCCGAATTTTTGCCAGGGTGTGTCGGTGGCCGTATTGACCATCAGGAAGGCGAACAGCTGGAAGCTACCCTGATAGTGGGCAAAGCCGGGCTCGGGCTGCGTCATAGCTTTTCGACAAGGAACAAAATGATCCCGGGGAGGTCTATAGAAATGCAATTGTTGGAAGGACCCTTTAAGTATTTATTCGGTATCTGGACATTTCAGCCCTTGACCGGGGATGGATGTAAAGTTTCCCTGGAGCTGGAGTTTGAGATGAGCAACATGCTGACTCAGGCCACACTGGGAATGATGATTGGTGAGATGATGAATGCCATGGTGGATGCCTTTGGCAAGAGAGCGAAGCAGATCTATGGCTAAGATGTTAATGGATGAGCCCACTATCCGTGTTGAAGTGGCTTATGCCAGAGCTCATGAGCAGAAGATTATCGCACTGAAGGTAAAAGAGGGAACTACGGTACTGGATGCAGCCAAAGAGTCCGGCATTGTTGATTACTTTCCAGAGATTGTCATGGATGATGCGAAACTGGGCATCTTCGGCAAGGCTGTATTAAAACCTGGAGACCAGGTACTGAGAGAGGGCGAACGGGTCGAAATTTATCGCCCTTTGATTGCCGACCCCAAGGAGGTTCGCAAACGCAGGGCAGAGCAGATGAAACAGAAGAAATCAGGACAGGGTAATGAATGAGAGCTGAGGACGTTTTCCCGGGTAAAGTGGCTCAGCAGAGATCACTGCTGATCACTGCCAAGTTTGAGATCGCTCTGAATAGATCGTAACTGGTCGTTCTCAAAAAACAGAGTTACTGTTTTCTGCTCTCGGCTCTTGCCTCCAGGTTGCACACTATGGATGTAATCCCAGCGATTGCTGTTAAAAGTATCTTCCAGCAAGGGAGTACCCATAACATACTGTACTTGGGCACGGGTCATCCCCGGGCAGAGCTGGTCAACCATTTCCTGGGTAATGACATTTCCCTGCTGAATATCAATTTTATAGGCACCGGGGAAACTGATAAGCTTTGAACCACTGTCTGTGGAGCTGGCGCACCCTGTCAGAAGGGTGATTGAAACAAGTGAGGCGGCCAGGGCGATCGTGGTTTTTTGCATCGGTTTCAGACTTCCACTATCTTGCTCAGAAATGACTAGCAGCCTGCTCACAGAGCAAAATGAAAAAGCTGCACGAAAATGTGATAATAGCAGGATTATCTTGCAAAGGGTTAGGGAAACGTGTTGGAAAATCAAGAGTTACGCAAAGCAGGGCTCAAAGTTACCCTGCCTCGAGTAAAGATTCTACAGATCCTTGAATGCGCAGAAGACAAGCACATGTCTGCAGAAGATGTTTACAAGGCTCTGCTGGAAGCGGAAGAGGATGTGGGTCTGGCCACTGTCTATCGGGTGCTGACCCAGTTTGAGAGTGCTGGCCTGGTGGTTCGTCACAATTTTGATGGCGGTCACTCAGTGTTTGAGCTCTCCCGCGGAGAGCACCATGACCATATGGTTTGCATGGAGAGCGGAGACGTTATCGAGTTTATTGATGAAGAGATTGAAAAACGTCAGCACGCAATTGCTGAAGAGCATGGTTTTGAAATTGTGGATCACAATCTGGTGATCTATGTACGTCCAAAAAAAAGTAAGTAGCGAAATAAGTAAGCAGCAGAATAAGACGACAATACGTACCGGGATTTTCTAACCTGTGAGATTATTTGCTCCCCAGCTTTTCGGGGGGCAATTAAAATGCTTTTGTTTTCTTCTGATTAAGTCCTTGGTCATTTACTTTTCAGGATGATGGCAAGGTGCCGTGAAATTTGATTACAGGAAAATATAATATTTCATTTCGTCAGGAAATTAGTATTTATTGGAACGAACAGTTTATAGATTGTTTTTAATCATGCTCTTTACTTTATCAATATATCAAACTGGTAATTTAACTCTATTACCAGGGAATAAAATTGAAATAAAGAAATGGAACTAATGCCATAGAGAAATGTCTATTATAAGGATAATTAAACAAACAAAAGGATTTATCACATGAAGACGAGAGCTAAAATCGGCCAACTTGTCCGCTTTAGAGCAGGTGGGCCAGTACTGAGTATTGCGTATGAAAACTTGCTGGATGATGGATCTTATAGTTATGTCTGTCAGTGGTTTGAATATGAAACACTCAGATATGCAACCTTTCCAATCGTAGCTCTTGAACCTGAGGAAGGTGAGTTTGAAGCTATTGACGAGGAGCTACCAGACAACGAAGTTGATACTGATGCAGATGTGGAAGCTGAAGCAAAAGAGGGCGATACGGGTAAAAATTATCACTAAACTCGCTGCATTTTCGTACAGAAGATCTCTTTATTCACTCAAGGAACTTTACCAAGTAATACTTTTGACAGTTTTTACTCGGTAACCCCAAGGCTCGTATGATGCTTCTTAAGTTCTTTGGCAACTCAGGAGCATCCCAGGCTTGCCAACAAATAGCTGATTCAACCCTTGAGCTACCGATACTGAGTATTTGAAAAACTGTCAACAGTATTGATTAAACGATTTATAGTGATTGCTTCTGAGCCTGAAAGAGCATTTCCCTGACAATGGCTTGGCATCAGTGATTTTAGTTAAACGGCATCCAGCATTCAAACATTTTCGTGAGATATTTGTGACAAACTAAGCGGTAATTACGACTCTACCATCAAATTACTCTGTCAAAAATAAAATGGTCGAATCTGATATTTATTTAAAAATATCTATTTTAAAGATTACAAAACAAAGGGTTCAAGCATATGGTAAAGAGAGCTAAAATCGGTCAACTTGTCCGCTTAAGAGCGGGAGGCCCGGTACTTAGTGTTACGCAGGAATACCTCTTGGATGATGGATCTTACAGCTATTGGTGCCAGTGGTTTGAACAAGAAACACTTAGAAATTCAACCTTTCCAATTGTAGCCCTTGAGCCTGTGGAAGGTGAGTTCGAAGTTGATATCGAGGTTCAGCTCGGTGCTGAAGCAAAAGCAGATGCAGAATCGAAAGCAGATTCAGAAGAGCGCAAAGATGATAAAAAATATCATTAACCTTGGTGCTTCGACGTGTATCAGGTTGTTTTAATTCTCTATAGAATCTTTACCGGGAGTATTTATAAGGCTTGCAACTGAGCTTGAAACAGCATCTCTTGAGCATGACTTAATGTTGGTGCTGTCAGCTCAATACCACCCAGCATTCGGGCAATTTCGTGAACGCGATGCTCGCCATCCAGTTTGAGAATACGAGTACTGGATGTTTTACGGCTGACTTTCTTACTGACATGAAGGTGCTGATGAGCCTGGGACGCCACTTGAGGCTGATGGGTAACACACAACACCTGTCCGCTATTACCCACTTCTCTCAGCATACTGCCCACAATCTCTGCTGTGCCACCACCAATGCCTACATCGACCTCATCAAACACCAGCGTTGGTGTTGACGCGGTTTGCGCAATAATCACCTGAATTGCCAGGCTAATACGGGAAAGTTCTCCACCAGAAGCCACTTTGCCCAGAGGGCGTGGAGACTGCCCCGGGTTGGTGGTCACCAGAAATTCGATGGATTCATAGCCCTGGGAAGCAATCATACGATCAGGAATGTTTGTCAGCTCGACACAGAACTTACCTTTGGGCATGCCCAACAACGCGATACGTTCAGACACCTGTTTTTCCAGTTTTCGAGCAGCTGTTTTGCGCTTGGCAGACAGCTTATCTGCTAACTGATTGTGTTTTTCTTGCAGATGCTCCAGAGAAAGCTCAAGGTCGGCTACTTGCCCGTCATGACACTGAGCTTTTTCCAACTCTTCACTGATCTGTTGTTGTTTCTCCAACAACGATTCTGGCTGGACACGGTGTTTCCTGGCCAGATCAAAAATGGCACTGAGCCGATCTTCAATGTCGCGGGCTCTTTGTGGATCGGCATCAAAGTGATCGATAAAATGATTCAGCTCACCAACCGCTTCCTCTACCTGAATCTGAGCGGATGACAACATCTCCAGAGAATTATTAATTGCAGCGTGTTCAATCTGTAGTTCACCAAGGCGATGCAGGCAGAAAGTGAGCTGCTGAAGCAGGTTATCACCGTCATCACTGGTACAAACTTGAGTCACCTGATGACAGGCTGATAAAGTTGCACCGGCCTGAGACTGCTGACGATGCTCCTGCTCCAACTCCCCAACTTCACCCGGTTGAAGGCCTAACTGTTCCAACTCATTCAACTGATAACTCAGCAGCTGAACCCGTTCTTCCCTGTCCTGCTGATCCGACAATAATGTGAGCAGCTGTTCACGGGTCTGGCGATATTTCGCAGCAATACCCGCAACCTCCCGGGAAAGTCCTAGCGAGCCGGCGAATTCATCCAGCAGCGCTGAGTGATTGCTCTTTTTCAGTAATGATTGGTGGGCATGCTGGCTGTGAATATCGATTAACAGCTCCCCTAGCCCCTTCAACTCGGACAGTGTTACCGGAATGCCATTGATGTAGCCTCGGGAACGACCTTCACGGGTAATCACGCGACGCAGAATACATTCCGAAGCCAGTGTTTCAGTTCGACTACTACTGCTACCCTCGTAATCCCGCTCCAGTAGCCAATCTCTGGCAGCGGGTATGCGCTGAAGGTCAAAGCAGGCGCGTATGTCGGCTCGATCAGCGCCATCACGCACACAGTCACTGTCAGCACGGCCGCCCAGGGCCAGTCCAAGGGCATCCAGCATGATGGATTTACCGGCACCGGTTTCCCCGGTGATGGCTGTCATCCCGGGATTAATGTCCAGGTTCAGGTGGTCAACGATGGCATAATTGCTGATGGAGATTTGGTTCAGCATGGCAGTTCTCACGATCCCAACTGATTATCGAGTTACTGTTTATTTATACAGTAAACTTAAAACCCGAATTGGTAAAGAGAATTTCCCCTTGAATAAGCTGCCATGACCCCCATATTAGGCAATCAGTTGATATTTACTTTAGCCTCAAGGCTGCCTATTAGCGCCCCGGCCCATCCCATGAAGACACATTCCAGCCAGCATTTCAGGCTGGATTAACATCCGGAGAAACGTTGGAATGACTGCAGAAAACACCAAAGGAGAAGATCAGGTCGAGAAACCTGAAGCCAATGAGGCTGAAATCTCGGCAGATGCTGAAGCAGCCGCCGTTGACCCCATTCTGGAAGAAGCGGCTGTTACAGAAGAGCAACCCGAAAAACAGGACAACGATGATAACGCCAGACGTATTGAAGAGCTGGAAGCGCAACTTGCACAAGCCAAAGACCAGACCTTGCGCGCCCATGCCGAAGCCATGAACACCAAGCGCCGAGCTGAGCAGGACGTCGAGAAGGCCCATAAGTTTGCCCTGGAGAAGTTCGTCAACGAACTGATTCCTGTGGTTGAGAGTCTGGAAAAAGGCATTGAAAGCGCAGAACAGGGTGAAGGTCAGCACGAGACCATGCTTGAAGGCATGCGACTGACCCACAAACAGTTGCTGGATGCCCTGGCAAAATTCAATGTTGAACAGGTTAACCCTGAAGGCCAACCATTCGACCCGAATTTCCATCAGGCTATTTCCATGGTGCCCAACCCGGATATGGAACCCAACACCGTGATGAATGTCTTCCAGAAGGGCTACACACTGCACGGTCGTGTTATCCGCCCTGCCATGGTTGTGGTTTCCAAAGGGGCCTAAGGTACGAGAATCTTGGAGGCGCCCCTTGAAAATGAAAATGCCGCTCCCATATAGCAAACCAAGATCGTGGTAATCACCACCTAAGTGCTGTTTCACCAGACTCAATGTCTGGTTGAAACCATTGGGAAGCGAACAAAGATTTCAAAGTTTTCCGCCCTGACCATGGGCAATGGAGAGACTCAAAATGAGTAAAGGCAAAATTATCGGTATTGATCTGGGTACCACCAATTCCTGTGTGGCGATCCTGGACGGTGAAAAATCCAAAGTTATTGAAAACGCTGAAGGCGCGCGTACTACGCCTTCCATCATTGCCTACACTGACGATGGTGAGATTCTGGTAGGCCAACCGGCCAAACGTCAGGCGGTGACCAACCCTGACAACACCCTGTTTGCCATCAAGCGTCTGATTGGCCGTCGCTTCAAAGACGACGTCGTGCAGAAAGACATCAAGATGGTGCCTTATAAAATCGTCGAAGCAGACAACGGCGACGCATGGGTTGAGGTTAAAGGCGACAAAAAAGCACCACCTCAGATCTCTGCCGAAATCCTCAAGAAGATGAAGAAAACGGCGGAAGACTATCTGGGCGAGCCAGTCACTGAAGCGGTTATTACCGTTCCTGCTTACTTCAACGATTCCCAGCGTCAGGCTACCAAAGATGCGGGCCGTATCGCGGGTCTGGACGTTAAGCGCATCATCAATGAGCCAACGGCTGCAGCGCTGGCTTACGGCATGGATAAGAAAAAAGGCGACCAGACCATCGCGGTTTATGACCTGGGTGGCGGTACCTTTGACGTATCCATCATTGAAATCGCTGACGTTGATGGCGAGCACCAGTTTGAAGTACTGGCCACCAACGGTGACACCTTTCTGGGGGGTGAAGACTTCGACCTGCGTCTGATCGAATACCTTGCTGACGAATTCAAAAAAGACCAGGGCATTGACCTGAAAGGTGACCCACTGGCCATGCAGCGTCTGAAAGAAGCCGCTGAGAAAGCCAAGATTGAACTGTCTTCCACTCAGCAGACCGACGTCAATCTGCCTTACATTACCGCCGATCAGACAGGCCCCAAGCACCTGAACGTTAAAGTCAGCCGTGCCAAACTGGAATCACTGGTAGAAGACCTGGTTGCCCGATCCCTGGAACCATGCCGCATCGCGGTTAAGGACTCAGACCTGGACCTGTCTGATATCGACGAAGTTATCCTGGTGGGTGGTCAGACCCGTATGCCACTGGTTCAGAAGAAAGTGGCCGAGTTCTTTGGTAAGGAGCCTCGTAAGGATGTTAACCCTGACGAAGCGGTTGCCATGGGCGCTTCCATCCAGGCTGCGGTTCTGGCCGGTGACGTTAAAGACGTTCTGCTGCTGGACGTAACCCCGCTGACCCTGGGTATCGAAACCATGGGTGGCGTCATGACGCCACTGATCGAAAAGAACACCACCATCCCGACCAAAAAGTCCCAGGTGTTCTCTACGGCTGACGACAACCAGGGCGCAGTTACCATTCACGTGCTCCAGGGGGAGCGCAAGCAGGCGACTCACAACAAGTCCCTGGGCCGTTTTGACCTGGCCGACATTCCTCCGGCACCCCGTGGCATGCCACAGATCGAAGTCAGCTTCGACCTGGACGCTAACGGTATTCTGAATGTTTCTGCAAAAGACAAGGCAACTGGTAAAGAACAGTCTATTGTCATCAAGGCATCTTCCGGTCTGTCTGACGAAGAGATCGATCAAATGGTCAAGGATGCAGAAGCCAACGCGGCAGACGACAAGAAGTTCGAAGAGCTGGCTGCGGCCCGTAACCAGGCTGATGGTTTGGCTCACGCTACCCGCAAGACGCTGGAAGAAGCCGGTGACAAGGCCACTGAAGAAGAGAAGGCTGCCATCACCAAGGCTATCGAAGACGTTGAAGCTGCTGTCAAAGGTGACGATAAGGAAGAGATCGAAGCCAAGACCAAGACCCTGTCTGAAGCATCTGCAGGTCTGGCCCAGAAGATGTATGCTGAAGCTCAACAACAGCAGGGCGAAGCCCAGGCTGACGCCAGTGCTGGTCAGAAAGCTGATGCTGCTGACGACGCGGTTGACGCTGAGTTTGAAGAAGTAAAGGATGACAAGAAGTAAGACCCAATTGATCATCAATGACTGATGATCTGGTCACAACGCGGGATTATACCGATCAACTCTTCTAACCTCGTGATGAGTACGGTCAGCTGAATGGAAAGACAACGAAGCGACGAGTCATAGCAGTCACTATGGTAAGTAGCATTAACGATGGATTTCAGTTCAGGTTACCAGTGCAATACGGTTCCGGAAGACTCGATGGGTTTAACTCCCGCGTTGTCGTATATATCAAAAATGATGGCTTTGTCAGACTTGACCATGAATCCAGTTAGCTCTGTGTTTTCATGCTCGACTGGTGAATGCAGCTAGCTCAGGATTTTTCTGATGTCAAAACGCGACTACTACGAAGTGCTGGGTGTAGACAGGAGCGCTTCGGACAAGGACATAAAAAAGGCCTATCGTCGTATGGCCATGAAATATCATCCGGACCGTAACCCGGGTGATAAAGCAGCGGAAGAGAGCTTCAAGGAAGTTAACGAAGCGTTTGAAATCCTTTCCGACAACCAGAAAAAAGCGGCCTACGATCAATACGGCCATGCCGGTGTTGACCCGAACATGGGTGGCATGGGCGGTGCTGGCGGTTTTGCCGGTGGTAATTTCGGCGATATTTTCGGGGATGTCTTTGGTGACATTTTCGGTGCTGGCGGTGGCCGCAGCCGCAGTTCCGTGCAGCGTGGCGCAGACCTTCGTTATCAGCTGGAACTCAGCCTGGAAGAGGCCGTTCGCGGCGTCACTAAAAAAATCCGGATACCGACACTGGTCAGCTGTACTGAATGTGATGGCTCCGGTGCAAAAAAAGGCACACAGCCTGTCGGCTGTACCACCTGTGGTGGTATTGGTCAGGTGCGCATGCAGCAGGGCTTTTTCTCCGTACAACAGACCTGCCCTGACTGTCGCGGCACTGGCAAGATGATCAAGGATCCCTGTAACGTCTGCCACGGTGAGGGCCGCGTTCAGGAATACAAGACCCTCTCTGTCAAGATCCCTCCCGGTGTTGATACTGGCGACCGTATTCGTCTGGCCGGTGAAGGTGAAGCGGGCGTGAATGGCGGTCCGGCCGGTGACCTGTATGTTCAGGTTAGCGTTGCTGATCATCCGATCTTCCAGCGTGATGGTAAGCATCTGTATTGTGAAGTACCCATCACATTTGTCGATGCTGCACTGGGCGGCGAACTGGAAGTGCCTACCCTTGAAGGCCGTGTGAAGCTGAAAATTCCAGCTGAAACCCAGACGGGCAAGTTGTTCCGTCTGCGTGGCAAGGGGGTTATCCCTGTCCGTGGTGGCAGTGCTGGTGATCTTATGTGCCGTGTTGTGGTTGAGACCCCGGTGAAACTGACCGAGCGTCAGAAAGAACTGCTCAAGGAACTGGACGAAACCTTCAAAAAAGAAGGTGCTGGTCACCAGTCGCCTAAAAAACAGTCCTTCTTTGATGGTGTGAAAAAATTCTTTGATGATATGACATCCTGATCTCAAAGAGTCAGCCCCTGAGTACAGGGGCTATTCAACTGCAGTGGATAGATGCCTTAACACTGAATAAAGTGCGCGGTGTTTTCTCTGATGAAAAGGCAGTATTGAATGCTGAAGAGGTTGGTCAATTCATCGTGGTCAGCGAAACCACAGTCCGCCGATACCTTGAATACATCACCAGTAAGCAGCAGGCTGAAATTGTCTACGGCACTGTGGGGTGGCCTGAGCGGAAATACCTTCTTCCCAAAAAGCAGACTGCTTAAGCGACTGATTATAAATACGGTGTAATGATCGGAAATTTCTATCGCCAAAGATCAAATTCTCAGGCTAGAATACCGTTCCCTTGATTACCTTTGGAGCCATACGTGGTTACGCTTGTTGCGTATATTGTCATCGCTATTGCGGTGTCCTTTATTTGTTCGGTGTTTGAAGCCGTCCTACTCAGTATCTCCCCAGCCTATGTGGTTAGCCTTGAGCAGAAAAACAGCAAATGGGCAAAAATTATTCGGGAGTTGCATGATCATATTGACCGCCCTCTGGCCGCCATCCTCACCCTGAATACCATTGCTCACACCATTGGTGCTGCAAGTGCTGGCGCCCAGGCAGCAAAAGTCTTTGGTGATGCCTCTGTTGGTGTTTTTTCAGCCGTGCTGACCTTACTGATCCTGGTGTTGTCTGAAATTATTCCAAAGACCATTGGTGCCTCCTGGTGGCAATCTCTGGTTCCGGTAATGGCCATTGGTGTGCGCTTTATGGTTAAGCTGCTGCTGCCCATTATCTGGATTACTGAGTTACTGACCAGCAAGCTTGGTCCAAAGGATAAAACGAATCCTTATCTGCGTGATGAGATTCAGGCGATGGCCGATCTCGGCTTCCAGGTAGGTGCCCTTCAGGGTGTCGAGTCTGAGTTGATGAAAAACATGCTGAAGTTTCGTGATCTGCAAATTGTGGAAATCATGACCCCTCGTTCAGTGCTGTTTTCATTGCCAGAATCAACGACCACTGATGCTTATATGAAGGAGTTCACTGGTTCCAGCTTCTCACGTATCCCTGTTTACGGTGAAGACCCGGATGATATCAATGGCTTTGTCATGAGAAATGACATTCTGATCTCCCACCTTCGGGAAGGTGGCAATACAACACTGGAAAGCCTGAAGCGTCCGATTATTGCCATTCTTGAAAAGGAACCATTACCGAAACTGATGGCCACGTTCCTGGAACAACGCAGTCATATCGCCATGGTGGTCACCGAATATGGCGATATTCGCGGTATCGTGACACTGGAAGACATGATTGAAACCCTGCTTGGACGGGAAATCGTTGATGAAAGTGACGAAGTGGTGGATATGCAACAGGCAGCAAAAACCAAGTGGGCTCATCGCCTGACAGCCACGGCTTCCTGATAGCCTCCATTTCCCTGGTACAGTCAGTTCATAACGTATGAACTGACTGGCTCTCCTGTCAAAAGCCCTCAGAATACCTTCTCATACCGGGATCAGCCGATCATTATTCCAGCTACTGAACAACTCTACGATGTCACCCTTGGACTGGGTGCAGCATGCAAGGAAACGTCGATCGACCCTGGCCTCTGCGACAAAATGTCACTGTTTCAACCATGACATGTTGACTATAAGTTAACTCAATCATAAGTAGTTAAAAGTTTGCTTATGGATATTTTGATCGTACTATCAGGCAGACAAAGAAATAGATCCTTAATCTATTATAAGTGGGTCTTGAACTAAAACGTCCCCAACCTATGAAGTATGTCAATATCACTGATGAAGCTGTTGTATTAACTTTGAAATACGCCAAGCACTACGGCCCTCTGAGGTGTATCAGGGAAAGAGCTCATGGTCTTCTATTGAGTAATCGAGGCTTTACCCTTGAGCAAATTGCAGAAATCCTTGAGATTAAATATCAGACCGTTTCCCAATGGATTGATGATTGGGAGGACTATGGTATTCGTGCATTGTATAAGAAACATGGTGGTGGAAGATCTTGCATATATGATGAATCTGAAGTGCAACGCATAAAAGAGTTAGTAGCAGAAGAGCCTCGTCGTTTATCGTATGTAAAATCCAAAATTGAGGATGAGACCGGTAAATCCTCATCAAAACTTACTCTGGCCAACATCGTAAAAAAGTTAGGACTGGTTTACAAAAGACTCCGTAAATCGTGCAAACATAAACGGGACGAAGAGCATTTCCAGCGTTGTAAAACTGCACTGAAAGACGCCCAGGAAGCTGAGCGCAAAGGGTTAATAAACTTGTTTTATTTTGATGAGTCCGGATTTACTCAAGAACCTTGTGTGCCATATGGCTGGCAGGAAAAAGGAAAGCAGCTCAGAATTCCATCAGTCAAAAGTAAGCGCATCAACGTGCTGGGCTTTATGAATCGGAGCTGTGAGCTGTTTCATTACCCTGTTGTGGGCTCTGTGAATAGTGATACAGTGATTGCAGCCTTTGACGACTTCGCAGAGAAAATGGAGGATGAAAAATACAGTTCAAATGACCGCTACACCGTAGTTATGGTGGACAATGCCAGTATTCATACCAGCAAAAAGTTTCGTGACAGAATCGCTGACTGGACTCTTGAGAAAAAGTTACTGATCTGCTTTCTTCCAACATATTCACCTGAACTCAATCTGATTGAGATCCTGTGGAGGAAAGTAAAGTATGAATGGCTCAATCTATTGTCAATCAAGAGTTTCACGGAATTTGAAAAGGAAGTTGAACGAGTGTTCGCTTCATTTGGAGAGAGTCATATGATTTCGTTTGCAAATACTAAATAATCGTTCAGTCAATTTATCCGAAAGCAAATTATCAACTACTTAGCTGTTTAACTTCTTATACCAGAGTTATAAACACTATCCATGTCAAACAATACCTGTGCTGTTGCAAAGAGTGTTAACAGCAAGAGAAGAATACGAAATTTATTAGGGTTTCAGTTTACAGGAATTTTCTACCTTCTACTGACCTGTTCTCTCCCATGTCTGTCCAACACGGTCAAAGAAGAAACTGCAAATGTCTCAATGTCAGCAAGCTATACAACCATCAATGAACATGGAAAAAGCTCCTTCTGCACAATTTCAAGCAAGGACAGCATTGAAAAACTGGAGGCGCTGAAAAACACAGACTGTAAGCTCTCCGGATCAGATGACCATAATGATCCTTCAGTTATTTTGATCTCTCATAGTCCCTACCATGAAACAAAGCAGGTGTTATTAACTACCCGAAATCTGCTGATGTGGGCCTATTTGGCCGTCCATGCATACAAGGTGTGGGATTCTGGCAGCAAACTATTATGGCCCCCCGTTTGTCCATGCTCAGGACAACCTAAAATAGTGACAAACACCCAAATATTTTTCTTCACCTATTATGTTGCCAGCATGCTGCATCACGGATGGAGCTATTTCAGCCCTTATTTTTTCTGGTCTGAGCAAAAAACAAATAAAGACCTAAATGATAAGAGTGACCGCTTTAACCTTTCTTCAAAAGATAGGGAAGAAGGTTGGACGGAAACCCTGACAAACATCATGGCAATGTTGGCTGAACACCCCTATGCCAACCATATCCTGTCACTGGCTCTCGACTCAGCGGCATTGAAATGGGACTGTCGATGCGCAGGCTATTTTTCTGACGCCAACGGTGGTTTTTATTTTAATGGCCATCTCTGGATGCTTTTACTCAATGTAGCGATTTTTGCTACAGACTTGGCGATCGACTATTTATAATACTCCGTTCGTTTCCAAACTGGCACGGAGAAAAGGCTGTGGAAAAGATTACCGTACAGGGCGCCCGTACACACAATCTGAAGAACATCAACCTTGAGGTGCCCCGTGACAGCCTGATAGTGATCACCGGCCTATCCGGCTCCGGTAAGTCATCTCTGGCCTTCGACACACTGTATGCAGAGGGTCAGCGACGCTATGTTGAGTCACTGTCAGCCTATGCCCGCCAGTTTCTTTCCATGATGGAAAAGCCCGATGTAGACCATATCGAAGGCCTCTCGCCGGCGATATCCATTGAGCAAAAATCCACCAGTCATAACCCGCGCTCTACTGTCGGTACTATCACGGAAATCTACGATTATCTCCGGTTACTGTTTGCCCGCGTCGGCATTCCACGCTGCCCGGTACACCACTTGCCTCTGGAAGCGCAAACCGTCAGTCAGATGGTGGACCAGATTCTGGCACTGCCAGAAGGTACGAAACTGATGCTTCTGGCCCCAGTGGTCAGAGGGCGAAAAGGTGAGCACCTCCATGTATTCAACGAACTGAGAAGCAACGGTTTTATTCGTGCCAGAATCAACGGGATTGTCACTGATCTTGATACACCACCAAAACTGGATAAAAAGAAGAAGCACACCATTGAGGTGGTCATAGACCGCTTTAAGGTGCGTGATGATTTACAGCTTCGCCTCTCCGAGTCCTTTGAAACCGCCCTGGAGCTTACCGATGGTCTTGCTACGGTCAGCTACATGGATGATGGCTCTTCAGCAGAGAATTCAACAGAAAAACCAACACAGAAAAAAGACGACATTGTCTTCTCTTCACGGTTTGCCTGTCCTGAGTGCGGCTATAGCCTCAATGAGCTGGAACCGAGACTGTTTTCCTTTAACAATCCTGCTGGCGCCTGCCCGACTTGCGATGGACTTGGAGTTAAGCAGTTCTTTGATCAGGACCGTATTGTACAGCACCCTGAATTGACGCTTGCAGAAGGCGCCATCCGTGGCTGGGACCGCCGCAGTGTATATTACTTTCATTTGCTGAAATCACTGGCCGCTCACTATGACTTCAGTATTGATACCCCCTTTGACGATTTAAGCCCGGAACAACAAAACATTATTCTGCACGGTTCCGGTGATGAAGAGGTCAATTTCAGCTACGTGAATGACCGGGGTGATGTCTATAAAAAGCGGCATATTTTCGAAGGCATTATTCCCAACTTTGAACGACGCTTCAGGGACACTGACTCGCAATCCGTCCGGGAAGAGTTGACCAAATACCTGAGTACCCAGCCCTGCCCATCCTGTAAAGGTACTCGTTTACGGAAAGAGGCACGGAATGTATTCATTCAGGATGAAAGCCTTCCGGAGCTGGTTAAATTGCCCGTTGAAAAGGCCCTGACCTATTTTCAAGACCTTGACCTGCCGGGGCGCCGTGGAGAGATTGCCAGGAAAGTGCTTAAAGAGATCTGTGAGCGCCTCAGTTTTCTGGTCAATGTTGGCCTGAACTATCTGACGCTGGATCGAAGTGCAGATACCCTCTCCGGTGGAGAGGCCCAGAGAATACGACTGGCCAGCCAGATCGGTGCAGGTCTTGTCGGGGTAATGTACATTCTTGACGAACCCAGTATCGGATTACATCAGCGTGATAATGAACGTCTTCTGAACACGCTGACCCGTTTGAGGGATCTGGGTAATACAGTCATTGTCGTAGAGCACGATGAAGATGCCATTCGCTGCGCTGACCATGTCATTGACATTGGTCCCGGTGCAGGTGTTCATGGTGGAGCCATCGTCGCACAGGGCACACCTGAGCAGGTAATGGACACTCCAGCGTCTTTAACAGGCCAGTACCTCTGCGGTATTCGCAAGATTGAGATACCACCAAAGAGAACCCCGATAGACGCCAAGAAAACGCTCAAGCTCAGCGGTTGCACTGGCAACAATCTGAAAAATGTTACGCTGGAAATCCCGGTTGGCCTGATGACCTGTATTACCGGGGTGTCCGGCTCTGGCAAGTCCACATTAATCAATGGAACGCTGTATCCGCTGGCGGCCACAGCGCTTAATAAGGCAACAACGTTAACCGCTGCCCCCTATAAAAAGCTGACCGGCATCAATCACTTTGATAAGTGCATTGATATTGACCAGAGCCCCATCGGCAGGACGCCGCGCTCGAACCCGGCCACCTATACCGGGATTTTTACTGCCATTCGTGAGCTATTTGCCGGCACTCAGGAAGCCCGCTCACGAGGATATAAGCCTGGCCGTTTCAGTTTTAATGTAAAAGGCGGGCGGTGCGAAGCCTGTCAGGGCGACGGTGTTATCAAGGTAGAGATGCACTTTCTGCCCGATATCTATGTGGCCTGTGATGTCTGTAAGGGCAAACGTTATAACCGTGAAACCCTGGAAGTAAAATATAAAGGTAAGAGCATTCACGAAGTACTGGAAATGACGGTAGAAGAAGCCCTGCAATACTTCGACCCAATACCAGCGGTCCGGCGTAAGCTGCAAACCCTGATGGATGTCGGACTGTCCTATATTCATCTTGGGCAGAACGCGACGACCTTGTCCGGAGGTGAAGCACAGCGGGTGAAACTGGCTAAGGAGCTGTCTAAACGGGATACCGGTAAAACACTCTATATTCTGGACGAGCCAACCACAGGGCTGCATTTTCACGACATTGAACAGCTACTCTCCGTCCTTCATCGTCTGCGAGATCACGGTAACAGTGTTGTCGTCATTGAACACAACCTTGATGTCATTAAAACGGCCGACTGGATCATTGACCTGGGCCCTGAAGGGGGCGATGGCGGAGGCCAGATTATTGCTGCTGGCACACCGGAAGCCGTATCGGCTGTGCCCGGGTCTCATACTGGCCGCTTCCTGAAACCAATGCTTGCATGACACTCTGCAATATCACAACAGGATCAGGGAACAAGTCCCATCTGTACCAATTGATTCTGCTATTGGTTCAGATATTGTAACTATTCAGCACTGAGCAAAGGCATATTACAGTAATTCCGAACAGCTCTATGAAGTGATTGATATATGTCCATTCCCTGTTTTCTGGCAGACGACAAATAGCTGCGAATCCGTGCAAACATAGAACCACCGTCTGCACTCCTGAAGCAGCCTGAGATTTTCTGCTTTAACTTGGCCATTCGAACATCCCGCTCACTGCCATTGTTATCGAAGGGAATGGTAAAATCTGACATGAAGCGCAGTGTCTCAGCCTTGAACTCAGTGAGTCGTTTGAAGAGATTGTAAGCTTTAGTATTCTTGACTTTCTTGCGCTTAAGCTCCTCTCGTTGCTTCTCCATATAGACGACTTCTTTCATTAGAGCCCGCTGAAGCAACCGGTCATAAATCTTCTCGATTCGTTCACAGACAACACTTGGCATCTGTAGCATACCTATGGTCTTAAAGCCCTTGCAGTAATGCCAGGAAAGCCTCAGTAGCTTCATCAATCGCAACGCCAGTTGATTGCTGTCCCTATCAACAACACCCAAAAGCTCCCTCAGGTGATGGGCATTGCAAAGTACGTGAGTTGCCGCATATGCAAAATAGGATTTCCAATGATCATGAACCAGAACGCCTGCAAATGTTAGCAGTATGCCCATCGTGTCCATGGCCTCACGACCTCGCTTTTCAGACAAGTAGTAGAGCGTCCATTGTTCATCCCGCATAACGTGTAGCCAGTGCAAAGAGCCCTCGGCCCGCATACCCGTTTCATCGGCTCCGGCAACAGACGATTCCCGCAAGGCGTCACGAATAACCTCTTCAGTAGAAGCCAGATTTTCATAGGTTCTGGCCACAAAATTGGCGACAGTGCCTGCACTTACACTCATTTTATAGAGAGTATTAAAATACTCTGACACGCGCTTAAAAGGCAGGAAATGGTATTGGTTAAGATAGACGGCCATAGCCTGTGTGGCTGAGCCATATTGTGCGGCAGCGGTAACACCTTCCGGGAATTCAGCCTGATTCCGACAACCACAAGTGCAGATTTTTACTTCAGCTCTATGGGCCGTTACTTCAAATTCACCCGGTCTCCCTGGTTCAAACACCTGTCGTTCAATATATTTGACCGGCTCACTATCAAGAAGAGACGCCTGACATTTATTGCATTCTTTAACCGGAAGGTACTCAATATAGTCAGGGATATCGACCTGTTTAAGACAAGTGCCCTGATGCCCTTTCTTTCCACCGGCTTTATTACCAGAAGACTGTCTCAGACTTTTAGGATTGGGTTTTTCATCCGATGGATCGGTACCTTTATCTGCGGAAAGGTCGTCAGAATGATCTGGAGAATTACTGTTTTTACAAGGTTTTTGATAACCATCAGACGATGGCGGCTTGCTGCTGTTTTGAGTGTTCTTGCCAACCTTTTCTTCCAATTCTCGACATCGCTCTTCCAGACAGGCAACTCTCATCCGCAGCTCTGCATTCTCTTTCAAGAGAATCTCAGCCGACATAGTTGCGGGTAGTTCTGGAATCATGCTGGCGAATATTGTGGAAAAATGGTGCTTAAGAGGATGGTATAAAAATCAGAAAATTCCAGATTTATGTGGGGGTGCTGAACAGTTACCAGATATTGATGTGCAGGGAGCATATGACTATCGCGTATTGTCATCTTTTGAAGTGATAGTATCCTGACGTAAATCCAATGATATACCATATTCAGGTGTTTGATGAGTGAGCAGAAACCTGCGTTCTGGCAGGTAAAATCGTTAACCGAGATGACGCCTGAAGAGTGGGAGTCGCTCTGTGATGGCTGTGGTCGCTGCTGCCTCAATAAGATAATTGATGCCGATACCGATGAAATTCACACCACAGCGTTAGCTTGTCGGCTGCTGGACCTGGAGACCTGCCGTTGCAGGCATTATAAACACCGTCGTAAGTATGTGGATGACTGCATCAAATTCACCCCGAAAACGCTCCATGAGCATTTGTCTTGGTTGCCGGACAGCTGCGCTTATAACCTGCTCTATCATGGACATGATCTACCGGAATGGCATCCTCTGAATACCGGGAACCCGGAATCTGTCCACGCATCCGGTTACTCAATCAAGGACAAGGACATTGCTTCGGAAGAGGAGGTTCCGAACCCTTCGGACTGGTTTGATTATATCATCCGGGTGAAATAAGGCAGTTTGTGAATGTTTCAGATGACTGCTGAATGCTTTTCTGCATGATAATTGATCTCAGGGCTTGTCAGAGGGGCGGAAAACCTTAAACTACCGGCGTGAATTTGCATACAGAAAGAAAGAGTCTGCGATCGAATGACGGCTCACGGCACCCTTTACGGTCTGGTTCTCGCTGGAGGTCGTTCCTCCCGAATGGGACAGGACAAGTCACGAATGAGCTGGTTTGGCAAACCGCTTTACCAGCATATGGCTTCTCTGCTGACTCAGGCCGGGATTGATCAGGTTCTGATCAGTGGATCCGGTTTTTCCATTAATGATTCTGTTATTGAAGATGTTGTGCCCGGAAGAGGCCCTGTCAGTGGCATTCATTCTGCTTTAAAGCGACTGCACAACGGCGATCGTCTGCTGGTGATTCCTGTGGATATGCCACTGATTCCTGCGGATGCGATCCGAATACTTGGCGATCAACAGCGGGTATGCTGTTTCGAAGGCTTTAATCTGCCGGTGGTTTTGCCGGTAACCACTGAATTACGGCAAGCCGTGGATACCTCTATAGCGAGTGACAATCCGGGAGACTATGCCCTCTGGCGCCTGTATCAACGGTCAGGTGGGCAGACCATACCGCTGCCGTTAGCTATGGCAGATCTTTTTGTAAATGCCAATACGCCAGGAGACTGGTGTGATCTGGTCAATAAGGAGGTGGTTCAGAAATAGCCCGCCGTCCACATAATGGACGCTGGTCATGAACACCCCGCCGAATCGTTTAAAATAGACTGGAGCAAAAATATCCATGGCTCATAATCAGTTTGATGAGTTTATTCCTGTCAATATTGCTGTGCTAACGGTGTCCGATACTCGCACCGAAGAAAACGATACATCCGGTCACTTGCTGGTTGAGAGCCTGACTGCCGCTGGCCACAACCTGGCTGACAAGGCCATAGTCAAAGACGATATCTATAAGATCCGGGAAGTGGTGTCCCGCTGGATTGCCACTGATGCCGGTTCACCGAACAGCGTGCAGGCAATATTGGTCACCGGCGGTACCGGATTCTCTGGCAGAGACAGTACACCCGAAGCCCTGCTGCCCATTTTTGACAAGCAGATCGATGGCTATGCTGAGCTGTTCCGTCAGCTTTCCTATGAGCAGATCAAAACCTCTACCATTCAGTCGCGTACTGTGGCGGGCATGGCCAACGGAACGGTTATTTTTGTTATGCCTGGCTCCAATAATGCCTGCAAAACCG
This sequence comes from Endozoicomonas sp. SCSIO W0465, assembly GCF_023716865.1. Lineage (NCBI taxonomy): Bacteria > Pseudomonadati > Pseudomonadota > Gammaproteobacteria > Oceanospirillales > Endozoicomonadaceae > Endozoicomonas > Endozoicomonas sp. SCSIO W0465. The sequence goes on along the minus strand of NZ_CP092417.1, from coordinate 1,628,697 downwards.
CCTGGGAAGGCATTATCAGTGATCAGTTGAATAGCCAGCACCGGCCATGTAATTTTGTTGAGCAATTGAAAAAGGCAGGGTAATCATGTCTTTTACCAATATTGCCCTTAGCCATATTGATCGTGATGGCAAGGCCAGCATGGTAGATGTTGGTGAAAAAGATATCACGCGTCGTGAAGCCAGGGCCGAAGGTTATATTTACATGTCGCCTGAGACACTGGCGCTGGTAAAACAGAATGGCCTTAAAAAAGGCGATGTACTTGCTGTGGCGAGAATTGCCGGCATTCAGGCTGCCAAGCAGTGTAGCCATCTGGTGCCACTTTGCCATCCGTTAATGCTTAACTTTATCGGTGTTGAATTTCACCTTGAAGACGGGCTTTCAGCAGGCGGAGAAGCAAGCATCCGAATTGAAACCTGTTGTCGCTTGAATGGTAAAACCGGTGTTGAAATTGAAGCGCTGACTGCCGCATCGGTTGCTGCCCTGACGATCTATGATATGTGCAAGGCGGTGGACAAAGAGATGCATATTGAAGGCATTCGGGTTCTGGAAAAAAGTGGCGGTCGAAGTGGTCACTATATTCATGGTTCAGCGGCTTCTGTTTCAGGTGCTGCATCAGGAGGTGCATCAGGAGGTGCAGCATGATTAAGGTGCGGTTCTTTGCCAGCTTTCGGGAAAAGCTTGACTGCGAGCAACTGACCCTGGAAGAAGGGGAGTACGCATCCTCATTGTTTGCATTAAAACGTCAGTTGGCTGAAAACGGCGAAGACTGGCGTGAAGTGATGATGAGTGACCGTACACTGGTTGCCATTAATCAGAATATGACTCGTCAGGATGTCGTATTGCACTGTGGTGATGAAGTTGCCTTTTTTCCTCCGGTCACTGGTGGGTGATTTTTATTTGAAACACAAACAGGATCAGAGCCTTGATTTCCATTCAAGTAGACGACTTTAACCCTGGCCAGGAATATGAACGCCTGGAAGGTAATACGTCATCCGGTGCCATAGTTACGTTCACTGGCACGGTTCGGGATATGAACCTTGGAGATGAGGTGGGTGGTCTTTTTCTGGAGCATTATCCGGGGATGACCGAAAAAGCCCTGCAGGAAATTATTGATGAGGCCGTGCAGCGTTGGGAGCTTCAGGTTGTTCGGATCATCCACCGCATTGGGCAATTGCATCCTGGTGATCGCATCGTCTTTGTGGGTGTCGCCAGCGCCCATCGCAAAGAGGCGTTTGCGGCTTGTGAGTTTATCATGGATTACCTGAAAACCCGTGCTCCGTTCTGGAAGAAAGAAACAACGCCAGAGGGAGATCGCTGGGTAGACGAGCGTGGGTCTGATCAGGAAGCGGCTGATCGCTGGCTTTGACCTCCAAAGTAAACTCTGAAATAACGGCTGTTGCATGTTAAGAAAAATATTTTTAGCGGTTGTACTCTCTTTTTTCAGGGCAGCTTGTCTCGGGGCGGCTTGTTTGGAGTCATCAGTCTACGCAGCAGAGCTGAAAGTGGCCGTTGCTGCAAACTTTAAACCGTCGCTGGAAAAACTGGCAAAGGCGTTTGCAGCAGAAACCGGACACCGGTTGTTGATCTCCTCGGCCTCAACCGGAGTGCTGTATAATCAGATCACCAATGGTGCACCATTTGATGTCTTTCTGTCAGCAGATAGTCTCAGGCCTGAACGGCTGGAACAGCAAGGGCTGGTTCTGAAGGGGAGTCGGCATCCTTATGCCCTGGGAGAACTGGTTCTGTGGAGCCCTGGTTTTTCCGGAAAGGATGGGAAAAATAACCCAATGACACTGGAGGATCTGGCTGTTTATCAGGGGCGCCTGGCCATTGCCAATCCAGCAACGGCACCCTATGGTTTGGCTGCACAGCAGGTTCTGGAAAAGCTGGGCTTCTGGTCACCATTCCGTTCTCGTCTGGTTCAGGGAGCCAGTATTCAGCAGGCCTGGCAATTTGTGGCCAGTGGGAATGTTCCCGTTGGACTGGTGGCTAAAGCGCAGCTGGTCGGTGATAAAAACAACGATGGTCATATTTTTCCGATTCCTGCGACGCTGTATGATCCGATTCGGCAGGATCTGGTGATATTAAATCGAACCAGTCAGCCTGAAGCGGCAAAGGCATTGGTGGCATTTATTTTATCGCCGTCGGTTCAGAATACCCTTGCAAAGCAGGGCTACATACCTGTATTACCGAAAATGGCCGGTAAAGCAACGTCCGAACATCGAGGGGAAGCACTCTGAATGCTGCTCACCGCTGTCTGGGTAACGCTGAAACTGGCAACCATTACCACCATTATTCTGATGTTGCTGGCGATTCCCATGGCGTGGGGGCTGGCTAACATGCAGAGTCGGCTGAGACCTGTATTGGAGGCTCTGGTGGGCCTGCCAATGGTATTGCCGCCAACCGTCCTTGGCTTTTATCTGCTTCTGCTGTTTTCTCCTAATCATTCGGTCGGACAGTTTTGGCTTTATCTCACTGGTACAACGCTGGCATTCAGTTTTACCGGACTGGTGATTGCCTCTGTTATCTGCTCAATGCCGTTTGTTGTGCAACCACTTCAGCGGGCATTTGAGCAGCTTGATAAAGGCCTTCTTGAGGCAGCAGCCATGATGGGCGCAGGGCGACTGGATCGTTTTTTCAATGTGGTACTTCCCTGCACCCGAAGGGCCATGATTCTGGCGGCCTGTATGGGCTTTGCCCATACCATTGGAGAGTTTGGTGTGGTTCTTATGATTGGCGGCAATATTCCCGGGGAAACACAGGTGCTGTCTATTGCCTTGTTTGATGCCGTTGAATCACAGCAGTTTGCTGAGGCCCATCGGATTGCTGCAGGACTGATGGTTTTTGCCATGATGCTTTTGATTACCCTTTACGGTCTTGATCGTAAGTCGGCGACGCAATTACCCCTCAAATCAATCCCTGGTCGTCGTTAATGCTAAGCGTTGATATTCAGCTTCCCCGGGACCGCTTTGTTCTTAATGTTGATGAATCACTGGATGCCGATAGCACCTGGGCCATTATGGGGCGCTCTGGTTGTGGTAAGACATCGCTGCTGCGAACCATTGCCGGTTTGGAAACCCATGCCCGGGGGAGAGTCCAGTTTAATGATGAAGTCTGGCAGGACTCCGAAAAGGGAATATGGATACCGCCGGAGCAACGGGGCATTGGCTATATATTCCAGGAAGCCAGACTGTTTCCCCATCTGGATGTTATGGAAAACCTGCTGTTTGCGCTGAGGCGGGCCAGAGCTGATGCTAACATGCCATCACTGGCAGAGGTTGTTGATCAGCTTGATATTGAGCATTTACTGGGACGTTCTGTTGATAAACTGTCCGGAGGCGAAAAGCAGCGGGTTGCTATTGCCCGAACCCTATTAAGTGTGCCTCGTCTTCTATTAATGGATGAGCCTCTGGCTTCCCTTGACTGGTCTTCCAAAACAAGAATTTTTCCCTGTTTGAGGAATATCCATCAGTACTTCGGGATACCTGTCATCATGGTAAGCCATGCACGCGAGGAGGTGGCACGGCTGGCCGATAAGCTGGTGCTGATTGAACAGGGTCAGGTTTTATCCTGCGGTGAGTGTCGTCAATTACTCAGTCGGCCAGGTTCTTTATTAACCAGGGATGACTGTGCGCTTTCAATTCTCGAAGTCAAGGTAGGAGGCCATGACCAGGAGTATGGCTTTACAGAACTGCAGTTTGGTCAGCAGAAGTTATTGGCGAATCAAATTTCAGCGATACCGGGGACAGAACTGAGGGTTATATTGCCTGCGCAGGAAGTCAGCATTGTTGTGGAAGAGATCCACTGCACAAGTGTTCAGAATCGAGTGGCGACAACGATTCGGGCCATTCAGGAACTTGATTCAAATAATGTCATGCTGTTTATGGAAGCAGAAGGGCAGACACTGCTGGCGCTGGTCACCAGGAGGGCGTTGGGGTTATTGCATCTGTCAGTGGGACAGCGTGTTTTTGCCCATTTTAAAGGATCCTGCCTGGATGTTATCTAGGAGGCTGACCGAGAATAGTCTGCCCTACTGCGGTGGCAGCAAATTGGTCTAAAAAATCGGAAATTTTTAGCAAATAGAACCACTATTCACTAAAAATTTCCGGCTTTTTATCCTCAATTTTCTGCCATCCTCGCTACGGGCGCTATTCTCGGTCAGCCTCCTATGAGGCTTTTTATGGACTTGTTCCCACCCACGACCCATAGGACCTGAAAGCATGGGAACGAGGGTGGCTGTAGAGGTCTTAGCACTTTTCTGCAGTTATACCTTTGTTTACTTGCCACTGTTGTCGTTATGAGTGTCCACGCCATCATGCCCGGTGCTTTCAAGCAAGAACTTTGCTGCCGCAGCAACATCTTCTTCTGTGCTATTGTATAGCAACAGAAAATTACCTGCAGACAGAGATTCTTCATAACGTACAACACTGTTTTTGGGGATTCCCATACTGGCAAGGCCTGCACCCAGCGCCGATAAACCGCCAACGATCACCGCGCCTTCAAGACCGCCAACAATGGCAGATACCAATGGTCCGGCAATAACCATTGGGCCAACGCCGGGGATTACAAAAAATGCAGCACCAAACAAAATGCCCCAGAGTCCACCCCAGAAAGCCCCCATTTTTCCCCAGGCTTTCATTTTATCACCCGTATTGTAATAACCAACGACATGTTCTTCTGTATGGTAATCCTTACCAATGACCGATATTTTTTTCATATCAAAACCCGCTTTTTGCAGGAGCTTAACCGCATCATCAGCAGCGTGATGGGTTTTATAGACGGCAACACAGGTGTTCGGAGTTTTCATGGTCATGCTCCAGAAAGAGGCTGAAACCACTCTTTGACTCATTCGGGGTATCAGGAGTTTGAGAGGTTTTCAGTTTTATACGTCAGTTTCGTACAATAGGTAGCGTGCAACGGTGTTGGGTACGCATTGGCTGTGCTTGGAAATATACGAGTTGTTTGACAGAAAACGGATAAGTATTCACGAAAGCCAAAAAGCGAATCGCTGCTAAAAAAATAGATGATTCTAACTGTCAGTCAAACTGTTGGCAGGTTTCCCGGGATAACTGAAAGGGTGAACAGAAGAGGATATTTACGTAACTTTTGAAAGCAGATTAAAGTAGAAACCGTAAAACGATTTGATCAGGTTTTTCTCTGGTGGGAAAGTATGGCGCATAAAAAAAGAGCACGTTACCGTGCTCTTTTTTTGTTTTCCCGAAAGGGAAAAGCTTATACTTTCTCTACGTTGGCAGCCTGAAGGCCTTTCTGGCCCTGCTCAACGTCAAAGGTCACAGCCTGACCTTCAGCGAGAGTTTTAAAGCCGTCGCCAATGATGGCACGGAAGTGAACGAAAACGTCTGGACCGCCGTTATCCTGAGCGATAAAGCCAAAGCCTTTCTCTTCACTGAACCACTTTACCGTTCCGGTCGATTTAGACATGGAATGTCTCCTGAATATTTCTATAAAAATGCGTTGTACACGCGTTAAGCCAATGTGCAGTCACATCTTCATATAACTATTTAAGAGTAAAGCAATCAAAGCAGCATAACTTAAACTAAGAAGTGGTGTGACGATCAGGAAGTACTCAAAAAGCGATTTTTCGTTCTTCTCAATAATGGCCAATAGGAACTCTAATAGCTGTCCGAGGGGATGTCAAAGATTTTATCAAGTTTGTTAAAAACAAATCCCCGCATGAATTTTAACCGGAAATCAGGGGTTGGTACACCTTGTAGGATTAGAAATTAATGTTCTGATTTATATAGTATTTGTTACATCTTCCTGGCTGTTCTTTTTCGTTTTCCTGATTGGCAGTAACAGGTCATGGGTAATCGGAATAAAGTGGTCGGAAACTTGAATCAAAGAAGATGCTGTCAGAGCCTCAACACCGTATACCTCAGTATGCAATCCAAAATCCTGTCGGACCTTCTGCAATAGCAGATCAAAGTCGCCATCACCGGAAGCGAGGGCAACCATATCGACCTTGGGGGCCCAGCTCATGACATCCAGCGTTATGCCAACATCCCAGTCACCTTTTGCGGTTCCGTCGCTTCTTTGAATGAAGGGTTTCAGCTTTACTTCAAAGCCAATGGCTCGAAGAATGTCCTGGAATTGCCGTTGCCGGGGGTCCCCACGATCAATAGCATAGGCGATGGCTTTGGTAACCTGCCTGCCTTTACTGACAAGAGCCCAGAATGCGTTGTAATCGAAGTGACTGTTAAAAACCTGTCGTGTGGTGTAATAGATGTTTTGCACGTCAACAAAGAGTGCAACACGCTTTTCATCCATAGGTTTTGCTCTCCCTGAGCCTGGCTGCTTGTCTCATCAAGATGGTTGTTGATGCTTTCCGGGCAAGATAAAGCAGGCCGCCAATGGAAAGAATCGAAACCATCACCATGAAAATGATGGACAGATTATCTTGCGTTGGGTTTTTCAGTAACGATATCAGGTCTCTTGCCTGCATGCCTGCCCAGAGGGCAAACAGTGTTCTCGGTAACATGCCAATAAAGCCGGCAAGCAGAAATGTCTGGAGGCGGATACCAATCGCGGGTAGCACCAGATTCATTAATGAAAAGGGCAGGATCGGGGATATCCGGGTCAGAATGACCAGCGGCCACTGATGATGTTTCAGCTCGTCAAGCATCAGGTGTATTCGGGATGTGGGAGGAAGGGTATTCATCAGCTTCCCATGATCCAGTGATTTTCCGACGGTATAACCGATGGCAGAGGCGACCGGGTATGAAATCAGGATATAAAAAAACGCGGCCCATCCGAGAAAATAACCACTGATCAAGGCGATAAGCGTAGAGGGTGTCAGCGCCAGGGCCATGGTCAGGGAGCTGGCCGTAAAGAGCCAGGCCCACTGGCCGGTGGATAGCGTATAAAGCGTGTATTGCCAGGTAATTGCGAGCGTAGTGATCAGGGTGCTGCCAAAGAGGGACGTGATACTGAGCAGACCCATCAATGAGAGTATCTGACGGTTCTTGCTGAAAAGGTTCTTGCTGAAAAAGAAGCCTCGCAAGAAAGCGCTACGAAGAAATAAGCAATTCACCGTAAATAAGTGACCGTTGCATATAAAACCAACAATCGTAATCGTTGCCGGGGAGAGAGGCAATAATACTTACATAATATCAGCGCGAGCCTGACCGTTTATTGAGTTTTCGCTGAAGTGTTCTGCGATGCATGCCGAGGCTTCGGGCAGCGGCAGAAATATTGCCATTGTGCTCCAGAAGCACTTTCTGCAGATACTCCCATTCCAGCTGGTAAACTGGCATCCTGTTTTGCGGGATGACCGTGCATGATTCATGATCTGCTGCAAGCTTGCTGATATTGAGTGCTGAGAGTATTTGTAAAGTGTCTACCGGCTTGCAGAGATAGTCTCTGGCACCCAGTTTAATGGCGCTAACAGCAGTAGCAATGCTGGCATACCCTGTTAGTACGATAATATCAATATTTGGATTGACGTTAAGTAAAAGTGGAATCAGCCTGAGACCGCTCTCACTGCCTATTTTCAGGTCAACAACAGCACTTGCCGGTCGGTGTTTTTGTTGCAAGGCTGTGGCTTTGCCAATGGTGTCTGCCGTAATGGGGATAAATCCCTTTTTTCTGAGTGAGGTAGCGAGCGTGTGTAAAAAGACCAGGTCATCATCGGCAATCAAAATAGCCGACAGCTCAAGGACTTTTCCGGGGCTCATCGTCACTTTATTATTTCCCGTGCGCTTTTGCTGATGATGGGGAGTTGTACTTCAACCAGGCTACCCCTGCAGGTCAGACTGGTAATCTGTATCTGACCTCCCAACCGCTCAATACTGGCCTGGCTGAGTAATAAACCAATCCCGAGGCCATCTTCTTTTAAGCTACCGGGTCTCCTTGATAAGGCTTCCCGGTTCTTCTTATTTGTACTGGCTGAGCTTTTCAGGGGCAGGGGAGAGTTGGTTTCGGTGAAGCCTGTGCCTTGATCCAGGATCTGTATTGTCAGGTTTTGGCTATTGTGCATCACGTTTAGCGAAACCTGACCCGGACTCGCATCTTCTGCATTAGCCAGTAATGAAGTCATGGTTTGATACAGTGTCAGATCGCAGGGAATAGCTATTGCGGCCGGCCATTGAGAAGCGTTGTAATGCAGCCCGGATTCTGGTCGGAAAAGTTGCCATTGTTGAATGACCTCTGAAAGAAAATCCTGACTATCGATACTTTCAATACCCTTAGATTGGTTTTGGGTTACTAACTGTTGAAGCCTTTTCTTGCATTCATCAACCTGGTCCCTGAGAAATTTCAAGCGTTCAGCCAGTGCCTTGTTCTGATATTCGTCCTGAAGATCCTGTAGAACAATGGCCATTGTCGTTAATGGCGTTCCCAGTTCGTGGGCTGCCCCGGCGGCTTGGAGGGCAATGGCCAGAATGCTTTCATCTCTCAGCTGAAGCTCTCTACTGATGGCAGTGTCTCTTTGTTGTTTTCTCAGGGCTGATGCCATCCGCTCGACGAAGTAATTGATAAGGCATGCGCTGACAACAAACGCCAGCCACATGCCAAGCAAATGAATGTCAATCATTAGCTGGTGTTCTGGCACGTAAAGTTCCGAACCAGACGTGGCTGGCACATACCATTTCATCAGCAGGGTATAGAGTAAAACCGCACTGAACGTCGCCCACCAGCTGTATTTCACCGGGAGCAGTGCTGCGCCAATACAGACAGTTATCAGGCAGGTCGATACCAGTGGATTGGTATAACCACCGCTGAAGAATAAGAGCGTGCTCTGGGAAAGCAGGTCCAGCAATAGTTGAACAAAGAACTCCTGATCGCTGACATTCCTTTTGAACACTTGTAGCCGAAGGATTGTGCCGGTGATCAGGAGAACGTTCATTAAACCGGTCAGGACAAGCCCGATTATCGGGATCTCAAAATAAAAACTGGCCAGGAAAAAGACGATACATTCAAAAGCAATGAGGGTTCCACGCAGCCAGCACAAGCGCTTGAGGTTATCTGCACCGGCTGAGAGGTTCAGTGTTTTGTTCTGGAGCGTTTTGTTCTGAAAAGTCATCATTGAGGCTGCACTGTGCTCACGTATCTGACACTTTAGACTCGGAAGTGCGTTTTTTTATCCCGATCAGTTAATTGAATGTTGAGTAATAACTCTGTTTCAAGGCGTTAACCGATAAAAAAAGACCTGCAATGCATTCAAAGCAGAGCAGGTCCTGTGGTATGTAATGCTATCTCTGCAATCAGGCTGTCAGAAAAATGATGATGCCTGGCAAAATGAAAAAGGCAATGAACAGATAGGCAAAAGCGTAAATTCTGTTCTTAACGGCCAGATCAGAGAGTTTGTCTGCCATAAACAGCGGTATTTCTCTCAGCCACTTGATACCGCAAATCAGAACAACAGCACAGAAGTTGAAGAAGAAATGCACCATGGCGATGGTCAGTGCTGGCAGGGCCGCAGGACCGGTAATGGCGGTGGCAGCCAGCAACGCCGTGATGGTTGTACCGATATTAGCGCCCAGGGTGAAAGGGTACATCTGCCGTACAGTAAACAGGCCATTGGCCACCATCGGTACCATCAGGCTGGTAGTGGTTGATGAAGACTGAACCATCACTGTCATGGTCATACCGGACAGAATGCCGCTGATTGGACCACGGCCAATAGACCTGTGCAATGCATCCTTGGCTTTACCCACCATCACTTTCTTAAGCAGCTTGCCCAGGCGAACCACTGAGAAAAAGATCAGCACAATACCAATAGCAATCATGGCAACGCCAGAAAGCGTGCTGTCCGGCAATACCGATACAAAACCTTTAATAATGTCTTCTGCCGGAGAGGTTAACGGGTCAATAAAGTTCAGGCCTTTCATTGACATATTCTGACCGCCAACCAGCATTCCTGCGACGGAAGAGGAGAGCTTGCTGAGGAAGCCTGTGAACAGTTCCAGAGGCAGAAGAATCAGAACCGCCAACCAGTTGAAGAAGTCATGAACCGTAGAGGCTGCAAACGCCTGCTTGAACTCTTTATGGCAGCGAATATGGCCCAGGCTAACGATGGTGTTGGTAATGGTCGTGCCGATGTTAGCCCCCATAATCATCGGGATCGCCATATGAACAGGCAGGCCACCGGCAACCAGGCCGACAATAACGGAAGTGACGGTACTGGAGGATTGTACGAGCGCTGTCGCCAGTGTGCCCGCCAGTAGCGCCATGATGGCATTGTTGGCAAAGCTGAACAGCTGTGCTGCCGCTTCAGTGCCACCCACCGCCATTTTAAAGCCGGAGCCGATGACACTGACAGCGACCAGCAGAGCATAGATCCACAGAACAACGCGCAGCCAGATACGACCGTAATGGCGCGTGGTCATGGTTTCGAAATCAGCGCCCTGTGAAGAAACGGATGTCATTTCAGACATAGAGAGTGCACCCTGGTGCTTAAAAGTTGATGATAAAAATATCCATTCTTTATGACAGTTTTATGACAGTTTCTTCACAAAACTGACATATGTGCGTCTCATTATGTCAGCAGACATAACCAGTCAGTTTGTTTGACTAACAAATCGTTTAACGAGAGGAGTTTTTTCGCTGAACTGCTGTCCGAATTACCATAAGTATGCATTGAAAGTCAGCGCAGAATGTGAGCCGTTGAATGCAAAACTTATCGCATTAAAAAACCAGAGTTGATTATCTTAAAAGCAGGTCATTATGTTCACACTTTCTTGGCAGTTTGGTTCTGAATGGACCCAGTCTTCACCCCAGACATTTGATCAGACGGTGGATGCCCTGGAAAAACAAATCAGTGAAACGTCTCTGACTAAATGGTTTCTTCGCTCAGTTTCCCTGGTAGCCAGCCTGGAAGCATTGAGAATCAGCAGGCCCTATGTTGGTGATGGCGGAGCGGTAGCCATAACGTTGGGTACTATAGTTTTAAGTCGCGTACTGACCCACAAACTGCTGGTGCAACCAAAAATTAACCGGTTGCGCCAGGAGTATCGCCTGTTAAGCGATCAGCTTGAAAGGCAACAACAGGCCGACTCTGACTCGCTCCAAGAGTTGCGCAATATGAGCGGTGTGGAGAACTTGAAAGCACACGCCGAAAAATTGCAACAAAAAATGATCGTTCGAAAAATGCGAAAAAAAGCCGGCCTTAAGTGCGATGATTTATCCCGGGGTCATATGCTGTTTACCGGCAATCCGGGTACGGGAAAAACCATGTCTGCTCAGATGATAACGCATATTTTGTATGAGCTTGGAATAATTAAGGAAGACAAAATCGTAATGGCAGACCGATCCGGGCTGATTGCGAAGTTTATGGGGGAAACCGCTCTCAAAACCGAGCAGCTGGTTAATTCAGCGAAAAATGGCGTATTGTTCATCGATGAAGCATACAGCCTCATCCAACCTGGTTCTGCTGGGGACTTTGGCCCTGAAGCCCTTGCAAAATTGTTGCTCATGTTGGAAAAACCCGAGGTCAATACCGTCGTCATCATGGCCGGATATCGAAAGCAAATGGAACAATTGATGGCGTCTAATCCGGGTCTTAGATCCAGAATTCCGGTAAAGATCCATTTTGAGGATTACAGTGACGAGCAGTTAATTAAGATATTCCAGTTTATGTGCGTTAAAAACGGTTATCAGCTCGCTGAAGATGCCTTCGATGTTTGCAAAGAAAAATTATCAGATATCCAAAAATATGAGGGTGACCACTTCGCTAATGCCCGGAGTGTCAGGAATTTTTTTGAGCGCGTCCAATTGATTCAGGAGTGTCGGCTCGCTAAAGAAATCGGCGAGCAATCTGATGGTAGCCATGGGACTCCACAGGAGGACTCTTTGACTCCTCAAGGCAACAGCTCTGTCGATCCCGTTGCCGACGATCCCGCTGCCGACGATCCCGCTGCCGATGGTGTTAAACCATTAATGGAGTTGTCAGTATCCGATTTGGAATTGGCTGCAGCGGATTATCAATCTCAGTCTGTATCCCGGGATTCAGGTGACTGGAAAGGCATGTTCTACTGATCAGTTGTTACAATCACTGCAGAAGTTCATCAAACAGCTGCACCTTGACCCGTTCCCCGGCCTGTTTATCGCCATCTTCCTCTGCCAGCACGATATAGCAGTCAGACCCGCTCATCGTGCTGAGCACACCGGACCCCTGATGACCGGTCGACAGGACCTGAAGTTCACCGGATTCATGGTAAACCAGCCTTCCTCTCTGGAAATCCCGACGGCCCGGTCGCTTCCTGAGCTGGGTTTCAGTGGTCAGTGTGAGTTCAATTTTTTGTTCCGGCTGCTGGTTCATCATATGGCGCAATGTTGGCGCAGCCAGCTGCTGAAAGGTGACGGTAGCCGACACGGGGTTGCCGGGCAGGCCAAAGAAGACACTGTTCGGAAGCTGCCCAAAGGCAAAAGGCTTGCCCGGTTTGATGGCCAGTTTCCAGAAGCCGGTTTCCCCCAGCTCATCAAGAATGTCTTTGGTGTAATCGGCATCTCCGACAGAGACACCGCCGGAACTGATCACCGCGTCAGCTTCTCGATCGGCCCTCAGGAAGGCTTCTCGCAGGGCCGCTTTATCGTCAGGAATCTTGCCAAGGTCGATGATGTCGACTGCCAGTTTTTTTAGCATGGCTTTGATAACAAAACGATTACTGTCGTAAATATCGCCCGGTCCCAGTGGTTCACCCGGGAGTTTCAGCTCATCACCTGTTGAAAAAACTGCAACTCTGACTTTTCGATATACTTTGACCTGAGCAATACCCAGTGAAGCCAGCAGGCCAATATCCTGAGGGCGTATTCTCCGACCTGGTGTGAACACCTGAGCGCCTGCCGGAATATCTTCTCCCGCTTTACGGATATTGTTACCCGACTTGACCGGTTTCTGAAGAAAACGAATGCCTTGCTCCGTGGCCTCAGCCTGCTCCTGCATGATAACCACATCGGCACCCGGCGGAATGCTGGCCCCCGTCATAATACGGATACACTGTCCGGCAGGAATCTCCCCCGAATAGGGGTGTCCGGCCAGGGACTGTCCTGCCAGAGGTAAGGTGTCACCGCTTTGCAAATCCTTCACAGCCAGGGCATAACCGTCCATGGCCGAGTTATCATGGGCGGGGACGTTGATAGGGGAGATGATCTGTTCAGCAAGCACCCGGCCCAGGCTCGACTCAAGAGCTACTGTTTCCGTGCCTGATACCGGATTAGTGTCGTTGATTAGCCGGGACAGCGCGACCTCCAGCCGCATTAGCCCATCGGTTGCACAGCAATCACTCATTGTTGATACCACCTGGTGTGAAATGAATAAAAAAACATAAAAACTTTGAGCGGGGAATCTACACTCTTAGTGTTTTCTATGAAAGGTGTACTTATGTTCTCTTCATTCAGATCGGTGGTCATCTCTCTGTCCTGTTTGCTGCCATTGTCTGTACAGGCAACGTGCGGGTCGGACAATAGCTTGGGTTGTAGCGGTTTCGAGTCAGCTGTCGGGGCAACTGCTTCCCACTATCGATGTTCGGATGACGTAGCAACGGGTACGCATGTCTCTGCTTATCAAGATCCTGAGCACCAGTTTTATGGTATGAAGGTTCCACGGGAACACCTGCGTTATCTCAATGAACTGCTGGACTGGGTTGACCGGACAGGGTTGTCTGATCAGCAAACCCGGGCTGCCCAACAGTTCTGAGCTGAACTCGGTGAGCGGGAAAAAGAGGTGCTGGCCATGCTCAATGATCAAAATAGCGTGGCACCGGAAGACGGCAGTTTGCTGCTGTTTTTCTTGAATCATCATGATTCAGCCCTGACTGAACGGCTTCAGCAGCGGCTTGGCCTGCCAGATTCAAGCATCAGTACCGATGACTTTAAACGTCTTTTGCCGTCTTTAAGTGGCAGCAAGAGCGATAACGAAAGCTATAACTTAAGCGGCGATAGCATGTTATTTGAGGTCCCGATCGAAGGCAGGCTCGACAGCGGTGGCAACCTGTACAATTTCACCAAGTATGCACAGCTGGACCCGGGCTGGAGTACCAGTCTGGCTTACTATCTGGGATACCGGATGGGACATATCACGCTGGCACCAGTAGGTGAGCCGGTCACCGTGGATTTCAGTGACCAGGATGATGTATCCGTTCTGGTGGTGGGTGACTGGGGTACCGGCTACTGGGATGACGGGAGCAATCCGTCACCGGCACAACAGGTCATGTTGTCCATGCAACAACACCCGGCAGAAATCACCATTCACCTGGGCGATGAATATTATGCCGGTACCGAGAAAACACTGACTGGCCAGCCTGGTGAAGAGGCCTTTAACTTTACCAGCATCTGGAATCCCGGAACTCCTTACTCATTTGCCCTGGGTTCCAACCATGGTATGTACGATGGTGAAAACGGTCTGCGCTACATTACGCTCAATTCAACCAAGTTCGCCAGCCAGAAGCAGGCCACTACCTTTGCCATTCTGTTGAAAGACTGGGTAATAGTCGGGCTTGATAGTGCCCGCTATGACAATAGTGACCTTTTTCTTAAAGGCGCATTGAACGAAGCCCAGGGCAACTTCCTCCATCAAATGGGGCAAACCGGAAAAAAAGTGATGGTGGTCACCCACCACAACGGCCTGACTCTGGACGGCACGGAACAAAATAATCCGCTCTGGGGTCAGGTTCATGACTACCTGGGCAGAGATCCTGACTACTGGATCTGGGCACACATTCATCAGGGCGCTGTTTACTCGAACCAGTCTGCCGCCGGTTCAACCGTTGCCCGCTGCTGGGGCCACGGCGCCATTCCGGTGGGACGTGCTTCGGTAATGTACCAGTCCGATGGTTCGCTGGTTCCTGAGGTAGCCTACTACAGTGACACGCCTTATCCTGATCCCGATAGAGAACAGGAGCTGCGTATTCTTAACGGCTATGGGCTACTGAAGTTTTCCGGTACCTCTGTAACCGAGCAGATGTTTGATCAACACGGTACGTTACAATGGCAGGATACGCTCAATTTTGATTAATGGTCTGATCCGGTTTTGCTGGCTACAGTCTGTCAACAGCTTGCCGTGTAACTGATCATATAGTCAGCAATATAGTCAGCAATATTTGCCGGGTTGTTGATATCCAGCTCGGCCAGATCCTCTGGCAGTGTGATGCCCGGATTGCCATCCCAGGCGATGGCGATAATATGGGGGTCATCGGTAAACAGGAACGGCTTTTCATAATCACGGCGATGAAGCTCGATTTTAGGGATGGGAGCATCTCGAAAACCTTCCACCAGGATTAAATCCAGCTGATCCTGGTTGAGCAGCTGCAGTTGCTCCTGTAGTTGTCGCTGGTAACCATTTGGGTACTCGGTATAGCAAATAGAGCGGCCAGGCATGCTCAGCACCAGCTGGCTGGCACCGGCATGGCGTAAACGATAACTGTCTTTTGCTGGTGGATCGGGTTCTATTGTATGGTGCGAGGCTTTGACCAGACCCGTTCGCAGCCCTCTGCTACCTAAAATTGGCAGGAGTTTCTCAATAAGCGTTGTCTTACCAGTACCGCTGAAGGCAGCGATACCTATCACCGGGACGGTGGCACTGATTTTTGGGGTCATCATAGAAGGAGTCTTTCGTTTTCTGCTACCTGCTTCTGGCAGGATTCAGGACATGCAATTTCCACAGCCATTGTGCATATGTTTTGCCAGTAAAAAACGATCCAGGGTGCATGCAGCGTAACGTCAACAGGCCATAGTATCTCGGTCGGCCTGCATTTGACCGGTTCAGTGGCTCGCCAATCCGCTAAACGCCGGTAGGACACCGGTGACTTTCATAAAGCAAAAAGTTCATCAGGATAGCAGATTTACTTATGAATCCAAGCAAACAATAGTGTCTGATGTCATGGTTTTTCGAGAAATAAGCAGGTAGGATTCACTTGACTGTTGATAAAACGATCTCAATAGTCCCATAAGCAATATGACTTTTATTTTTTTTAAACAGCCACTTTAACAGCCACGAGAGGCTGGTTAACGTTGTGATTAATTGAATCAACAAGCGAGCGCCGACTTCGGTACCTAATGGGTGTCACCCTATGGACCGGAAGCCGCAGTCAGAGCATGTCACTGGCTGCCAGGGTTGCAGAAGAAATTCTGTGGCCTCCCGCGATTGGAAAGGTGTTCTATGCATTCTTATTTACAAGAGCTGCAGGATCTTCAGGGACGGAAATTCCCTTACTTGCGGCTGTCAGTCACAGACCTGTGCAACTTCCGTTGTAACTACTGTTTGCCTGACGGCTGCCTTGACCATCATCACAGTAAAGCCATAACGATTGACGAAATACGTCGTCTGGTCACCGCTTTTACTGCGGTCGGTGTGGAAAAAATTCGCCTGACCGGTGGGGAACCTACCTTACGTCAGGATTTTTCCGACATTGTCAGAACCATCAAGCAAATCCCCGGCGTAAAGAAGCTGGTCATGACCACCAATGGCTACAAAATGGATCAGCGGGTCAAGGATTGGCTGGATGCGGGTATTGATGCCATCAACGTCAGTGTCGACAGTCTTGACCCGCGAGCCTTTGAGCTGATTACCGGTCATAACCGGCTGCGGGAAATTCTGACCGGTATTCAAAACGCTTTTGATCATGGTCTGCCATCCATCAAGGTTAATGCAGTGGCAATGAAAGGCATTAACGATGATGAACTTGATGCTTTTCTTGGCTGGGTCCGGGACTATCCCATCTCTATTCGCTTTATCGAGTTGATGCAAACCGGGAACAACCAGGATTTTTTTCAGAAGCACCACTTCCCGGGAAAAAAGATTCAGGAACTGCTACTGGAACGCGGTTGGGTAAGAAAAATGCGCCTGGCCGATGCCGGGCCTGCCCAGGAATATTGCCACAGTGATTATGAAGGTACTGTTGGGTTGATTATGCCTTACAGCAAGGATTTCTGTCACGATTGCAATCGACTGAGGGTGACCAGTCTGGGGCAGCTCCAGCTATGCCTGTTTGCTGAGTCCGGCATTGATCTGAGAGATCTTCTGCAAAGTGATGATCAACAGGAAGTGCTGGTGGCTCGAATTCGAGATTCGCTCCGGCTTAAAGAAGACAGTCATTTCCTTGAACAGGGCTGGACTGGCGGAACTCAAAATCTGTCTCAGATGGGAGGCTAGTTAATGCCAGCAGAGCCAGGTAATTTCATTAAACGAAGACTGAGTTAAGGTTTTAGCAAACCGTTACACGGATACAGCACAAACTGGGGCAAATGGCTCAAACGGGAAGATGGAACGTGCCCAATGGGAAAGTATGACAAATAGATTTCCCGGCTATAAACGATCCATTGATGACATCAAGGTTCAGGTCAGACACGTCATATCGAAAAAAATGGAGATTCTTTAAAGCCAGTTGCTGCAGACTTTGATTGCCTGCAGTACCTGACCCATTGCTCAGCACAAAGTTAGATCAAACCAAACCGGAACACCGTTTTTTCCTGATACGTTTCACCAGGATTCAGCTGAGTTATTGGAAACTCAGGACGGTTTGGCGAATCCGGAAAATGCTGGGTCTCCAGACAGAAACCTGCCCGCATGCCATATTGGCGGCCACCGCGTGCAGGCTCACCTGCCAGATAGTTGCCGGTATAGAACTGGACCCCCGGCTGTGTGGTAAGCACTTCCAGGGTTCGGCCACTGTCTGGCTCTTCTACCCGGGCGACAGGTCTCATAGGCCGTTCACTACTTCTCTCCGTCCAGATAACCCAGTTATGATCATATCCTCTGGCCTGCTTCAGCTGCACAAAGTTCTGGTCAATATCCTGGCCAATGGGCTTCATGCACGTGAAGTCCATGGGGGTATTATGAACCGGCTCAATCTCGCCGTAGGGAATGGACGTTTCATCCGTCGGCGTGAACTGGCTGCAGTGAATCTGCAGCTGGTGGCTCAGGCAGTCGTCACTGCCGTTGAGGTTGAAATAGGTATGGTTGGTCAGGTTAACCACGGTGGGGGCATCCGTCGTTGCCCGATACTCAATACCAAGTTCGTTCTGGTTATTCAGGGTATAGGTAACCGCAGCATTGAGTTTGCCGGGGTAACCCTCTTCACCATCTTCTGATTCATAGTAGAGGGACAGTGTACAGAGGCCATCTTTCGTATGTGCTTCTGCCCGCCAGAGATGATGGTCAAACCCAGCTTTACCACCATGCAGATGATTCGGTATATCGTTGCAGGCCAGCTGAAACACTTTACCCTTGAGTTCAAATTCGCCTTTGGCGATACGGTTGGCATAGCGGCCAATAATGGCACCGAAATAAGCGCCGGATCGCTCATAATCCGCCACCGAATCACAACCCAGGGTAACCTCGCCCATATTTCCCGCTTTATCCGGAACACGAATGCTCTGGATAATTCCCCCCATGGTCAGAATGGTGACTTCCATGCCTTGCTGGTTACAGAGCCGGAAGGCATAAACGGGTTCACCGGAGCGAGAGGCTCCAAACACTTCCTGAAAAATCTTCATAAATACGCCATTGCTCTGAAAAACAAATTTCCAACTTTCACGGCAACTTTCACGGCAACTTTCACGGCAACTTTCACAGAAAGTTGAGTGAGGCCTGAGGGCACATGATTATTTGTAACCCTTCGATACGTAAAGAAAAATTTGCATAGTGAGTGGTATCACCAAAGATAGTTATAGTATCAAGAGCTGGTACATCAATTCACTGTCAGACATCATGTTTGATGAGTGTGCATGGAAACTTCGGCTGGAAAGTCTGTCTGCTGGCCTGATGTTTGACGGAATTTGCTCATCCACCCCGGGCCGAATCGATCTGGACGGAAACAAGGCAGAAGAGTGCGGCTGGCTGAAAACGTGGTCGGCTTTATTATCAAATTGATCCGTCTTGTGGTGAATAGAAAGCGTGCTTTAGCCACTGATTATTGTCCAGATATTGCGACGCAGAGCTCTATGCTCTATAAATGTAAGATCTGGGGGCGATTCGGATTCGACGACGGTATCGAACCCTGAGGTGCATGCCGAGGACGTAGTGGTTCTCGTTAATCAAAACACTACAAACCTATTAGTTGCCAAAACTGCAGCTAACGATAGTTCTTACGCTCTTGCAGCGTAATCGTAGCTAAACCCTACGAGCTATCCAGTCTGTCCGGCTCGTCTGCTGGCTGGTTTTTCAGACTGTCATCGTAAGCAGACTCGCCACGATCAGCAGGTCTCTGGCTGACGGGCTAAAACCTGTGGGAATCGCATTGCAGAACCCCGACCACTGGGTCGCTGCAGTGTTAAATATAAAGGTGGATCTAAGCATGTAGAGCCGAAGGCTGAGAGCTGGCGGACGCGGGTTCAAATCCCGCCGCCTCCACCACCAAATCTGACTCAGGCCGACACAGGCAGAGCCAGGCAGATTAAAGGGCGTAAATTCAAAAGTTTACGCCCTTTTTCTTTTTAGGGTTGGTCTGCCTGAGTCTGCCTCAGTCTGCTCAGAAAAGCCCCTTAAACGCCCCCCACCACCCCTCAAACGCCCCTCAAAGTGAAAAAAACACCCCTCAAACACCCCTCAGGATTGGTAGCGACAGACCAGAAAACCAGAATTTGATATAGCCAGAAAGAGCCACAATTTGATATAGCCAGAAAGAGCCACAAAAGAGAGCAGCCACCCAACCAGGGCAGCCCAAAAAGACATGGGTGAAAGTCTCATATTGATCACACCCACAGGCCTTGAGCTACAGCAAACAGACGTAACACCAAATTTTTCAACCTGAATGGAGAGCAGCCAAACACAGCTATGATTCTAACAGCAAACAAAGAGTCAACTGTGAGAGGCCGCTCCGATGGAAGTATGTCAGCCACTAACCAAAGTCGCCAATGATTCCTGTCCTGCTATTGACCAACTGCAGCAAAAACTGACCCTCCTTCGTCAGTCCAATAATCCAATCCAGCATTTTGAGGATCATGAAAACGAGATTCACTCCCTCTTTATTCAGGCGGAGCGAGAAATACTGGCAGAAGAACTGCAAAAATTAGACATCAATAAAGCTTCTATCGAAGTGAATGGGGTCGTGTATCACCAGGCATTACGCAGCTATCAAACCTACCAGTCAGCAGCAGGACCTGTCCGGGTATTGCGCAGCCTCTACCGCAATGCCGGGGATAAGTGCATTGTCCCTTTAGAGCTCAAGGCTGGCGTTGTAGAAGGCTACTGGTTACCAAAGGCTGCGAAGCAAGCAGCATGGATGGTTGCCCAGTTGCCGCCCGCGGACGTAAAAAGCTTACTCGATCTAATGGGGAATATGTCACCCTCAACCAGCTCTCTGGCACGTCTTCCCAAAAAACTCAACGAACAATGGGAGCAGCACCTTGACCCTTTCGAGACCCTTCTCGCGGAGAATCTCACAGTACCGCCTGACGCGGTGACGGTAGCTGCTTCCCTTGACGGTGTGATGCTACCAATGAAAGACGGCAAGCGTCAGGAGAAACGTGAAAAGAGTGTTGCTGATGGCAAACGTACCCGAGGGCCAGCAGGTTGTCAGGAGGCCAGTTGTGGAACACTGTCGTTTTACGATGACCAGGGAGATCGCCTCTCTACGATCAGGATGGGACGAATGCCTGAAAGCAAGAAAGCGACATTGAAAAAATCCCTTTCAAACCTTCTGGATAAGGTGCTTCAGCAAAAGCCAAATCTGACTCTGGTCAAAGTGGCAGATGGAGCCCGGGACAATTGGACATACTTCACCAAAGAGCTACCGGAGGGAGAAGAAATTGTTGATTATTACCATGCGGCAGAACACCTGAAGAAGGCATTTGACCTGGCTTACGGTGAAAATAGCGCGAAGTCCAAAGAGAAATTCAGCACCTACCGACATATCCTGAAGGAGGAGCCGGGTGGGGTTGAAAAAATAATCAAGGCACTGGCTTACCAGCATAGCAAGCATCCCCGCCGATCGAAATTAAAGACAGAGTTAAAGTACTTCAGAAAAAACCGGTTACGGATGAATTATGCAGAACACCTGTCGCGCAACCTGCCCATAGGCTCAGGGGTCATTGAGGCGTCCTGTAAAACGCTGGTTACACAGCGAATGAAGTGTTCGGGAATGCGTTGGCGGTGTCCCGGGGGGCAAGGCATTCTGACACTCAGGTCACTAATTCAAAGTGGTTGGTTCGACTGTGGCTGGATGCTGCTGTCGGTAACGTACCGGGCTAAGGTAAATATGGTCAGTGATAATGTGATTCCATTTTCATCAGGGAAGGGTGATCTTGAACGTTAGTACTCATCAATATGAGACTTTCACCCAAAGACATGGTGAGTGAAACAGAAAGGAAGGATTACTGAGCAGCAGAAAGAGGCTGGTCACCACTGAAGCGAGATTTGGGAACATACTTCTCAGCGGACTTTTCCAGCCAGCCACCATAGTGACGGTTAAGCATCTCTATCCCGGTATGTCCCATCTGATTCGCAATCCACCAAGGATTCTCATTATCCTTGATCAACATATGGGCATAGGTATGTCGGGTTTGATAAGGGTTTCGGTAACGCAGGCCTGATCGCTTGATGGCAGGATGCCAGGCAAACTTGCGAACTTCCGAGTCATTCATCCAGTGTCTTGCTTTCAGCGGGTGATGAAAAACGAAATCACCTTCAAGGAAAGTATGTGCTTTCTGACGCTGTGTAGTGGTCAAGTAAAAATGGACACCTGATTAAGCCGCTTTCCTGAGTTCTTGTTGTTCAAAGTCCACAGGGCTCATGTAACCAAGATAAGAGTGAAGTCTGCGGTTGTTGTAGAACAAAATATAATCAACAACTGTCGCCTCAACATCTGCCCTTGTTTCGAAAATATAATGGTCAGTCCTTTCTCGTTTCATACTGCCAAAAAATCGCTTCGTTACCGCATTATCCCAGCAATTTCCCTTACGACTCATACTGCATATCATGCCGTATTCCCTGAGCTGAGCCTGATAGTCCAGCGAGGCGTACTGGCTTCCCTGATCTGAGTGGTGAAGCACTCCCGAACCAGGCTTACGACTCCACCACGCCATTCTCAAGGCTTCCAGCGGCAGCTCTGTGGTCATGCGCTTGTCCATTGACCAGCCTACTATCTTCCGGGAATAGAGATCCATAACCACTGCCAGATACAGCCAGCCTTCGCGAGTCCATAGATAAGTGATATCAGTCGTATAGACCCTGTTTGCCTCTGTGACAGCAAACTCCCTGTTCAGAAGATTTTCTGCTACCGGAAGCTTATGCTTGCTATTCGTCGTCACCTTGAATTTTTTTGCATACTTCACAACCAGTCCCAAGCGCTTCATCAGTGTTGCTGCTTGATAGCGGCCAATATTGTAACCCTTGCCTTGCAGGGCTTTTGCCATTCTCCGGCTGCCATATGAGCGATCGGAGTCGATAAAAATTTGTTGTGCATCAGAATCCAGGCGGAACTGCTTGGCCAGAGAGTCCTTCTGATGTTCCTGTTGATTCTGCCAGCGATAAAAGCCACTGCGCCCAACCTGCATTACTTTACAGAGCACCTGCACCGGATAGGCCTCCTTCTCCTGTTGTATAAATGCAAATCTTACAACAGGTCTTTCGCGAAGAAGGCCGTCGCCTTTTTTAATATTTCCTGTTCCATTTTCAACTGGCGGTGTTCAGCTTCCAGCTCTTTTATTCGCTGCTGATCAGGCGTCAAAGCTTGCTGCCCTTTGCCTGGAAAAGACATTTCCTTTTTTTCATCCTGTTCCCGTATCCAGCGTCTCAGGTTGCCATCATTGATACCAAGACTTCTGGCAACCTCTGTTACAGCCTGCTTCTGCTCCACTACCATGGCAATGGCTTTACGCTTGAATTCCGGAGAATAATTTTTACGCTGCTTTGTCACTTTCTACCTCGTCACTAACTGCACTATTGTGCTTAACGAGGTGTCCTAAGTCATTAAACCACTTCAAATTGCCTGATGCCAATGCCTTTTTGGAACTGAATGGTATTTTTACACATCAGTTTTACCTCCAAAAAAACATGACTATCGACGTTTATTATAGCTGCTGGCTCATAACGTACGATCAGTGGTAATCAGGATGGAATTTGAGGTGTTGAGAGGCAGCAGCATTGGCGGTGTTGGCATGTCGCAGTTTATGAAAGTGGTGCAAGCTTTATAGCTTGAAACAGATATTAAGCAGTAGTTTTATAAGTAAATTGATATCTGATACCCCCCCGCACATATCATATGTGCGGGGGGATAGTACATTCCCATCTTGCAGAGGCTGATCGCATAAACGATGCCTTCACTTTGGCATCTTCATTCATCAAAAATTTAAGATAGCCGACATTCAGTAGGTTGTTCTTCTGATATTGAGCTTGATAACTGCGAATCATCGCTTGTTCTCGATATTACCTCACGGGCCACATCCAAAGCACTTTTGTTTTCACGGCGGAACTGCTCTAATTCTGATAAACTATAACCGAAGTCACTACAAGCTATTTGAAGGCGGCGAGTTCGATCGCCAGAATCTAAAAAGATAGCAATGTGCTTAAATGTTGAATTTTCAAGTATACCCAGCTCAGGGTTATTAATGTATTGCTCAAGAATTTTTACCTGCCTATCAGGCATCACTCTCTTAGTATTAATTCCTTGAGCAATAAGCTGATCATATCCTGATAGTGAAAGAGCAAAATTTCTACCACTAAATGCATGAATTCGGGCTGCAGATGAGTCAATCGAGTCAAATGTTCTACTGTTGCTAGATTCTTCATTTGCTATCAACTGAACGATAGGTAGGTCGACGAAACCATGCTCAGCTTCACCAACGACTTTAACAATATTATTCTTTGTTAGAAAATCCAAACATCCTATGTTTTCAGTATAGTTTTTGATTAGCATTAATGTAGTTATTTGTTTGTTTTCATCGAAGTCAGGCTCAGTATAGGTACGTCGACTTCTATCTGTTGTAGAAAATGGTAGTGAGCACTGCATAAATTCTTCTCCATTTTCTTGATTTAATCTGAGTCCGGAAGAACCATCATGGTGTTTAAATTGCTCAGTTACCACTTTGTAAGTTTTATCACTGTAAGGACATACGTAATCAAACGTGGCTGGCTTTGTTGAAATACTGGCTGATCTGTCACTAATATTAACTTGTTGTGGCTGGCTACTTGTGGCTGGTTGATTGTTGTCGCTTTTTATGTGGCTGGGTAAATCTTGTTCTTCTGCTAACCTACAGCCATTACTTGACTGTGTATTTAGTGAACTTGTCTGTTCATATGCAGGTATATGCCCAGAAGTATTCTGTATTGGATTCATGGTAAAATCTCCTTTAGATTGCACAAGTTTGTCCGTTTTTATTTTAAAAAGTTCCATTTGCGGAAATTTCCTGCCTGCTAAACAATAAATAATTTCCCCATGCTGACCGGGTACCCATACAGGAACCCACACCATGGCCAGCAATAACAGTGTACTCAATATCGTTATCCGGGCTCGGGATTTAGCCAAGGGAGCCCTGCAGAAAATAACCAAGAGCATCCGCAGAGTCGGCAATGCCAGCGACAACACCAGTGAAGACCTGCAGCAGATGGGGAGCGTCAGCAAGCACACCTCTGCTGACATGAAGAAGATGGGCAAAGCAGGCAACCAGCTGAACAAAAGTTTTACCAGGCTCGGGAACAGAATTCGAAATTTGGTCGCTGCCAGCCTCAGCTTTTACGCCCTAAAAAAATCCGTGCAGGGCGTCCTCGAAACCAGTGACCAGTTTGAGCGCCTGCAGATTCAGATGAACGCAGTGATGGGCAGCGTGGCGGGAGGCGAGCGAGCCACCGAGTGGATCAAGGAATTCACCAAAGCGACACCGCTGCAACTGGATCAAGTAACAGAAGCCTTCAACACAGTAAGCACCGCTCTCGGTCAGCTTCGATCGACCTTTGAGTTCACCGGCAATTTTATCAAGGTGGTGTTCAATACTTTTACCATGAGCGTGAAAGGTTTTGCAGCGGGCATCCTGTCGGTATTGGCAGAGATCATTTACGGCTGGCAGAAAATCTTTGAAGTGGCCGGTCTGGTTACCCTGGAAGAAAAGTTTACCAGTGCCACCAACCTGATGCGGGATCAGGCAGCCGCTTTTAAAAAAGAAATGATGGTCGATGCGAAGGACATTAAAGATGCGATGGCTGGCATGTATCAGTCTTTCGAGACTTCCAGCAAAACCGCCAACGCCAACGTCCGCAACGACAGAAAGATCACCTGGAAGATGATCCAGGAGGAACAGAACCGCTAAAAGAAGCACTGGATGAAACCAGCGACAAACTCAAAGAGACCGGCGACACCGCCAAACAGGCTTTCAAAGATGCTGCCGATGCCATGGCACAGATCAGCAGCGCCGAAACCCGAACCGAGCTGGCTGCGCTCGGAGTGGCTTTAGCTGAGTCATTGCAAGCCGGGATTATCAGTGAAAAACCGGGGTGATATAGGGTCCGCCCCGCTTTGCAAGGAAAACTTTTCCATCATGACTAAAGAGTAAGGGAGGAACTATTATAGGAAGGTATGGTCTCAAGCCGTAATTAGATAATTCAATAATTCAATGGCTGATCCATATTTTAACCGACACTCCTCGTATTCGGATGTCCAGAAAGCATACGAACCCGAACCTGTTGTGCCCAGCAGTGATTCCGTTTTGAATGACTGTCCGCAACGGAATAGCGTAGCGTTCGGGCTGGAAGTTCAGCAAACTGCACCAAACAATCATCTAAACACCATGAGTCCATATGGTGAAAACTTCCATAATCCATTCAATGATTACCGCTTTCCAAAAGTGCTAGTGAGGGTTGTTTATCATCAAGAACCTGAGCAAAGTGGGCCGTTAGACTTATCAGATAAAACCAAGGCATATCAACAAAGCGACGAAAATATTCTATTTCAAACCGGCCAATCAGAATTGAGAATCGATCGCGTTTGGAGTGTGGCCGTTGAAGCGAGCTCTCAGTCACGCTCTATTAATGCTAATCATTCTCCAATTGATTCAACGTTAAAAGGCTCTGCTGGAAGTGGCTTTTCAGGTATGGGGCAATCCACCTTGCAAATCTCATCAGTTGATGATTGCAACCTTCATCAACTTGGATATATTCCTGATCAAGATTGCATTGATACATTTTCCAGGCTTGAAGCCCCCATTGCAATTATTACCCCGCAACTCGATAGTGCACAGCTTCAACAAAATACGTCTTCTGCTAGAAATGTGTTTAAGTTTAATGCTTCTGCTTCCGTTTCTGGCGAATCTCTGACTATCTCTCCTGATAAAGCTTCCCAGAAGTTTTATCGTGAATCTGATAAAGGGAAGGGTTCCCGGAAGGCTTCCCAGAGGGCTTACGCACAGTCTGATAAAGGGAAGGCTACCCGGAAGGCTTACCGTGAATCCGATAGAGGGAAGGCTTGCCAGAAGGCTTACGAACAGTCCGAGAAACGGAAGGCCGGCCAGAAGGCTTATCGTGAATCTGATAAAGGCAAGGCTTCCCAGAAGGCTTATCGTGAATCTGATCGAGGCAAGGCTTCCCAGAAGGCTTATCGTGAATCTGATCGAGGGAAGGCTTCCCGGAAGGCTTATTGTGAATCCGATAAAGGGAAGGCTTGTCGGAAGGTTTACGAACAGTCCGAGAAACGAAAGGCTTACCAAAAGGCTTACCGTGAATCCGATGAAGGGAAGGCTTACCATAAGGCTTATCAGAAGGCTTATGCACAGTCCGAGAAACGGAAGGCTTCCCGGAAAGCTTACCGTGAATCTGATATAGGGAAGGCTTACAATAGGGTTTACCATAAGGCTTACCTTAAGGTTTTAAGGAATACCGGTGATAGGGAACAAGCAAAAACCGCTGGTAGGCAAGCTGCCGCTTTCATAAAAGAATCAAATAAAGCCAAGAATAGTGAGCTTGAATCAACATCCATTTCTCCTCTCCCATCCCTTGCTCCTCAAGTGGACTGAAAATTCAACAATAGAAGGGTAAGGTTGCTTTCAAACAATCAGTTTAAAGTTTGCCAGTCGGTAAAGGACAAGCAAGAGCGGGAGCACGTTTATGAAATATCCGGGTTGGAGTAGCTCACAAAAAACGAGTTAGGTGATTTGGCTATAAGTAGCGGAGTCAGACAAATCGTCTGAATTTTGATATTCTAACCGACCGCCATCAGATGGCGATGGAAACCCCGTCAGCAAAGGATTGTGATGATTTCCCAGGAGGCTGACCGAGAATAGCGCCCGTAGCGAGGATGGCAGAAAATTGAGGGTAAAAATTCGGTTTTGTGAGGAGAATTGCGCGCTATTTGACGAACAAAAGTGGATTTTTAGACCAATTTGCTGCCACCGCAGTAGGGCAGCCTATTCTCGGTCAGCCTCCTGGTAAGTCACCGTACACAGACAGATACAAGAACAATTGTTATCAGATCGAGAGCCTTGCGATTGACCGTTAGTAGAGGGACTGTTTCATGCCAGCTTATCGCTCCAGAACATCAACCCATGGTCGTAATATGGCCGGAGCCCGTGCGCTATGGCGGGCAACGGGAATGAACGATGGGGATTTCAACAAGCCCATTATTGCGGTTGCCAACTCATTTACCCAGTTCGTGCCTGGTCATGTTCATCTGAAAGACATGGGGCAACTGGTTTGCCGTGAAATTGAGCAGCATGGTGGTGTTGCCAAAGAGTTCAACACCATTGCCGTGGATGATGGTATCGCCATGGGCCATGATGGCATGCTTTATTCGTTGCCCAGCCGGGACATCATTGCTGACTCGGTTGAATATATGGTCAATGCCCATACTGCCGATGCGCTGGTCTGTATTTCCAACTGTGACAAAATCACGCCGGGCATGCTGATGGCGGCCATGCGTCTGAACATCCCGGTGGTTTTCGTGTCCGGTGGCCCGATGGAAGCGGGAAAAACCCGGCTGGCTCAGCACGGACTTGACCTGGTCGATGCCATGGTGATTGCGGCTTCGGATGCGGATGATGAAACCGTTGCAGAATATGAGCGTTCAGCCTGTCCGACGTGTGGTTCCTGCTCAGGCATGTTTACTGCCAACTCCATGAACTGCCTGACGGAAGCCCTTGGCCTTTCCCTGCCGGGCAATGGCTCCATGCTGGCGACTCATGCTGACCGTAAACCGCTGTTTTTGCAGGCGGCTCGTCGTATTGTTGAGATTACCCGACGTTATTATGAACACGACGACGACCGTGTTCTGCCAAGATCCATCGCCAGTTTCAAGGCGTTTGAAAATGCCATGAGCCTGGATATCGCCATGGGGGGATCGACCAATACCATCCTTCACCTGCTGGCGGCGGCGCAGGAAGGTGGCATCCCGTTCGATATGCGCAATATTGATGAATTATCCCGGCGGATTCCCCAGCTGTGTAAGGTGGCCCCGAACACCCGGAAATACCATATGGAAGATGTTCACCGGGCGGGCGGTGTGATGGGGATTCTTGGCGAGCTGGATCGTGCCGGACTGCTGCATAATGATATTCCCATGGTGCACAGTGACACGGTCAGTGACGCTCTTTCCCATTGGGATATTATGCAAACCCGTGATGAGTCCGTAAAAACGTTCTTTAAGGCGGGTCCTGCCGGTATTCGTACTACAGAGGCATTCAGCCAGGATTATCGCTGGGCAACGCTGGATGATGACCGGGCTGATGGCTGCATCCGCTCACTGGACCATGCTTTCAGTACCGAGGGGGGGCTGGCTGTTCTTTATGGCAATATTGCCGTCGATGGCTGTGTTGTCAAAACCTCCGGTGTGGATGATGACAACCTGGTTTTCGAAGGCCCTGCCCATGTCTGTGAAAGCCAGGAAGATGCGGTGAGCGATATTCTGGAAGATCGGGTGAAGCCGGGAGAAGTGGTGATCATTCGCTACGAAGGGCCAAAAGGTGGTCCGGGTATGCAGGAAATGCTCTATCCCACCAGTTACCTTAAATCCAGAGGGTTGGGCAAGGCCTGCGCGTTACTGACGGATGGACGCTTCTCCGGGGGGACTTCCGGTTTGTCCATTGGCCATGCTTCTCCTGAGGCTGCATCCGGAGGTGCCATTGGACTGGTAGAGAATGGGGATGTTGTCCGGATTGATATTCCCAACCGAAGCATTAATGTCCAGTTGACCGAAGAAGCACTTGCCGGGCGACGGGCAGCAATGGACGCGAAGGGAAAAGGTGCCTGGCAGCCGGTTAAACCTCGGCCACGAAAGGTCTCTACTGCACTTAAAGCCTACGCGCGAATGGTAACCAGTGCGGATAAAGGTGCCGTTCGGGATTTGAGTCTTTTCGACTGAGCCTGTTAACGAAGCAGAACAGCTGACTTCAATAGACGTCAGCTGATTAGCTTCTTACATACACAAAATCCGGGGTTGATCAGCGAGGTTCTTTTTCGCAGATCTGTAAGGTGTTGTTGTAAGAGTCGCCCCGTATAACGCTTTGCTGTTCGTTGCATACGGGGTTTTAATTCACTTTGCTGGTTCTGTCCGGTTTGGAGAGCACATCCCTGGCCTTTTCCAGGGCAACATACTCGTCAACAAACCAGCCTACACACCGCTCAGTGCTGATCGGTACCCTTAAATCATTTACGGGCTGGTAAACAATCCACCATCGCTCTTCCGGTCGGGGATCGTTATACACGAAGACATATTTCATATCGCTCCGGTCGGTAATGGAGACCGTTACCTGATCGTATGGCGTATGTGGGCATGTGTCTTCCATCAGAAACACATAAGTAGGCCTGCCCTGATTAAACTCAATGTATTGGAACTCCTCCATCTGGCGAAAGGTATTGAGTGCCTGCTCGATGTCAGCATTCATAAGGTGGGTGGGAATGTTGTTATCCCGCGAAAATCTGCCGTTCAAAAACGGCTTTTCAAAAAGGAAAGGTCTGGTCATAGTGCATAGTCCATTAAACATTATTTTAATATTTGACCGTGCGTACCAGATTAGGTTCCATGATCATGCTCAACGACCGTACTCAGGGGCGTGTTATTGATGAAATGAGCCCGGAAGTCGCAGCGTTTGTGATTCAGGTAATGGCGTTTATGGGCGACAAGCCTGCCAGATTCAGAGTCAGGGTCAGCAGCCCATCCCAGGCGTTACCTTTATCCAACCCTTTGATACAGCGATCAATCTTTCCTGTATACAGCAGCATTTGCCGCAGGTTCCGTTCGCTGCTCCGGCGAATGGCCTTTTCCAGCAATGACTTTCTGCGCTTGAGCATAAATGGCGCAAACCCCAGTGCTTTAGCGGATTGTTCAATGGCCAGATCACTGGCAAGCCCCCGGGATAGCTGGCGACTCAGGTGGCTGAGCAAGCGGATCTCCCTGGCCAGGGCCCACAGAATGATCGGAGGCTCGATGCCTTCACCTTTCAGAATGCCAAGGATGCGCACACACTGTTTGATATTTCCTTCAAGGGCCGTATCCAGCAGTTGAAACACATCATATCGGGCATTATCCGAAACCGCTTCACGGACGGTAGCTTCATCGATGGTTTTGTCCTTTGCCAGAAGCTTGAGCTTTTCCAGTTCCTGGGATGCCGCCAGAAGGTTACCTTCCACACGCTCGGCAATCAGGCTCAGGGCGTCCGGGGTTGCCTGGTAGCCAGCCATTTTCAGCTGTTGATTGAGCCAATTGGGTAACTGTCCGGATTCGATCGGCCAGATGGTGATAAAGACGCCGGCATGCTCCAGGGCTTTGAACCATTTTGATTTCTGCAGGGTGTTATCCAGACGCTCAGTTACCATCAATAGCAGGTTATCGGGTGAGGGATGGCTGATGTATTCCAGCAGCGCTTTACTGCCTGAATCTCCGGGCTTGCCATTGGGTATCCGCAGTTCAAGAATCTGCTTCTGGGCAAACAGGGACAGGCTGTTGGCCGTGCTGAGAAAATCCCCCCAGTCAAAGCCGTTTTCCACATGATAAACATGGCGTTCAGAAAAGCCGCTGTCCCTGGCATATTGGCGAATCTGATCACAGCACTGGGCAACCTGAAGCGGTTCATCACCACTGACAATGTAGACGGGAGCCAGCTGTCTCTTCAGCTGTGCGCCCAATTGGTCAATACGAAGCTTCAAGGTTGGGTATTCCGGTTCGGTTCACTGTTTTCCATCTGTACTTTCAGCGCATCCCTGGCCCTTTGGGCTTCCTCTGACAGCTCTGCCTCTGAGAGGTTGTGGATACGGCGCAGGGTGGTGGCAATCAGTTCCTGTTGCAATTCAGCAAGGATAATCGATTGCTCTGATTCGGCCGCATTCGGTGCGTCCTGATTCTGGGTAATGTAGCGTTCACGGCTTAACTGAACCGGAGAGAACAGGGGAAGGCCAGAGGAGGTCTGCAACTGGTAGACCACATTCATGGCAATTCTCTGCTCAAAATAGCCGGCACTGGCAACGGTTTGTTGATCAACCTCACGTTCGACGTTGACGATGTTGATTTGCCATGGCGCGGTCTGGTCGCTGATATTAATGCCACTGCGCTCCATGGCTCGGGAAAGGTAGCGCTGATAGACAGGGTCATTACCCGTGACCGACAGTTGCCTGATCTCACCACCAGTACTCATTGCACCTCTCAGGTGGAAGCCACAGGCCGCCAACAGGCTGGTTAACAGCAGCAGAGCCAGTATGGTCACTGAACGAAAGGGGTAAGTCATGATCTCTCCGTGGTCCACCAGTAATGCTTCAGGTCTTCAAGGTCTGTAGTATCCCCGGGCTTTGCAGACGGGAAATATGTCTGCGCTTTAAGGTTATGGGGAGCATAATCTATTTGGCCAGTAACTCTATCATGACCAGGAACAGCAGAAAAAAGAAAATTAGCGCCTGTTGATGTTCTGTCGTTGTTATGTGGTTGTTCTGCAGTGTTCCCGGAGATAACAAGAGGCAATATTCAGGCAATACATAAAAAACACGCCGCAATAATGCGGCGTGTTTATTGGGTTATGGCCGTGTGCTTCGATTAAGCCAGGTCAAAGCGATCAGCATTCATTACTTTGGTCCAGGCAGCAACAAAGTCACGCACGAATTTTTCCTTATTATCGTCCTGGGCATACACTTCGGCGTAGGCGCGCAGAATTGAGTTGGAACCAAAGACCAGGTCAACACGGGTAGCGGTCCACTTCACGGTATCGGTCTTGCGGTCCCGGATCTCATAAAGACCATCAGCGGCCGGTTTCCATGCGTAGTTCATGTCCACCAGGTTCACGAAGAAGTCGGTGGTTAACTGACCTTCGCGATCGGTGAAGACGCCGTGTTTAGTGCCACCATGGTTAGTGCCCAGTACACGCATACCACCGATCAGAGCCGTCATTTCGTGGGCGGTAAGTCCCATTAATTGAGCCCGGTCCAGCAGCATCTCTTCCGCTGCGACGACGTAATCTCGCTTCAGCCAGTTGCGGAAGCCATCGTGCAGAGGCTCAAGCACTTCGAAGGATTTGACATCGGTCTGCTCCAGCGTCGCATCGCCACGGCCCGGGGCGAAAGGTACCTTAACGTCAAAACCTGCGGCCTTGATGGAGGCTTCCAAACCAACATTACCGGCCAGCACAATCACGTCTGCCACGCTGGCGCCGGTTTCAGCCGCAATCGGTTCCAGTACTGAGAGAACTTTTTCCAGACGCTGGGGCTCATTGCCTTCCCAATCCTTCTGGAAATCCAGACGAATACGGGCACCGTTGGCACCACCGCGCTTATCGGAGCCACGGAAAGTACGGGCGCTGTCCCAGGCCGTAGTGATCATGTCACTGTTGCTCAGGCCGCTGGCGGCAATTCTGGCTTTGACCGCATCTACATCGTAATCGGTCTTGCCTGTGGGAACCGGGTCTTGCCAGATCAGGGCTTCCTGTGGTGCATCCGGACCGATGTAGCGGGCTTGTGGTCCCATATCCCGGTGGGTCAGCTTGAACCAGGCACGGGCAAATACTTCGGAGAAGTAGGTGTGGTCGTCACGGAAGTGTTCAGAAATCTTGCGATATTCCGGGTCTACCTTCAGCGCCATGTCCGCATCGGTCATGATGGGGTTATAGCGGATGGATGGGTCTTCCACATCCACAGGTTTGTCTTCTTCGGCAATGTTAATGGGCTCATATTGCCAGGCGCCGGCCGGACTCTTCTTCAGTTCCCAGTCGTATTTGAACAGCAGGTGGAAATAGCCGTTATCCCACTGGGTCGGGTTGGTGGTCCAGGCGCCTTCAATACCGGAAGTCACCGCATTGCGGCCAATGCCACGGCTGGTTTTGTTGAGCCAGCCAAGGCCCTGGTCTTCCAGTTCCGCACCTTCCGGCGCTTCGCCCAGTAACTCGGCTTTACCGTTACCATGACATTTACCCACGGTGTGGCCGCCAGCGGCGAGGGCTACGGTTTCTTCGTCGTTCATCGCCATACGCTCGAAGGTAACGCGCATGTCGTGGGCGGTTTTCAGCGGGTCAGGATTGCCATCCACACCTTCCGGGTTGACGTAAATCAGACCCATCATTACTGCGGCCAATGGGTTTTCCAGGTCGCGCATACCGGAGTAGCGACTACCCTCTTCAGTGCTTGGCTTCAGCCACTCTTTTTCAGAGCCCCAATAGGTGTCTTTTTCCGGGTGCCAGATATCTTCCCGACCGAATGCGAAGCCAAAGGTTTTCAGTCCCATGGATTCATAAGCGACAGTGCCTGCATAAGCCAGCAGGTCAGCCCAGCTCAGTTTGTTGCCGTACTTTTTCTTGATCGGCCACAATAGACGACGGGCTTTGTCCAGGTTGGCGTTATCGGGCCAGGAGTTCAATGGTGCAAAGCGCAGGTTACCGGTACCGGCACCACCACGACCATCGGCAATACGATAGGTACCGGCGGCGTGCCAGGACATACGCACCATCAGGCCACCGTAGTGTCCCCAGTCGGCAGGCCACCACTCCTGGGAGTTGGTCATCAGGTCTTTAAGGTCCTGTTTCAGGCCGGCAAAGTCGAGCGTTTTCACCGCTTCCCGATAGTCAAATTCCGAAGCCATCGGGTCGGTTTTTTTATCATGCTGGTGCAGAATGTCGAGATTCAGGGTTTTTGGCCACCAGTCAACATTTGACTTGCCGCTCTCTGTGAGCGCACCGTGCATAACAGGACATTTGCCAGAGTGAGGTTTATTCATTGTTTAATTCTTCTTGTGGATTAAATCGGAATCATTATCAGTTGTCTCGTTTGCTTTCGTTTTGATTTGCGTCAATATTTTTCCGTTTCCATTAGTGGATTACGAAGTCTTTTCACTGGTATTTAGGTATGTGTGCGGATTTGTTGTTGGTCGCCAGTCTGCTGCCAAGTGATCAGCAATCTGCGTTGAGCCGGAGGTGGGGGGGTACTTGAGGGAGACTGCTACTTTATCGGTGATGATGAAGGCGGTATCTTCAAGGTAATAAGCTGCCTCATTGATAAATACCGGGTAGCCCCGTTCGCCCGCATATTGGATTTCAACGCCCTGAAAGGTCATAAATACAGGGTGGCTGGCTTCCAGCAGGCGATAGTCACGATCCTGAAGATCTCTGTGAACCATTGCTGTCAGCTCTCCCTCAGCATCTCTGGGATAAGGTGCTTTCTCCCTGGGTTTGAATACCGTCACTTCACCAGGCAGTTTGGGTTCCTCGCGGGTTTTACTGAGGGTCAGGAACTTCACGGCCAGTGCTACTACTTTCTCTGTGGCTTCAAAAAGGTCATGACGAATAACCGCATTGGGTAAGGGGCCAACCTCAATGACAATACCAAAACGGGAAATGCTGCTTAACGACCGGTGTTGGAGATCTTGAGCATTGTCCTTGTCGCTGAGAAGAATTCGGGCTTCGGGGATATTTTTCTGAACATAAGCTGCTGTGCGAAGGTTTAA
Source organism: Endozoicomonas sp. SCSIO W0465 (assembly GCF_023716865.1). Classification (NCBI taxonomy): domain Bacteria; kingdom Pseudomonadati; phylum Pseudomonadota; class Gammaproteobacteria; order Oceanospirillales; family Endozoicomonadaceae; genus Endozoicomonas; species Endozoicomonas sp. SCSIO W0465. The sequence goes on along the minus strand of NZ_CP092417.1, from coordinate 1,593,909 downwards.
CGGCTCATTGTTCCTGACGATCAGGGTAATGCCCATATTGGCGGTTGTACTATGGAGATCAATAATGAAATGTTGATCCGGCTCATTCTGCGAAAAATGTCTGGCAATTTCTCGTGCCCGCTGACACTCGTACGGTTTTTGAGTCCCGGTGAGAATATGGGGAGAAAATGAGCGGTTAAGATCCTGATCAATAAACCTTCTTGCCTGGCAAAAGGCCTCCGGATTGGCAAGAAGTGTTGCCACTTCTATGGCATTGTTCTGATAAATGCCCAGTTTCTCTACCTTGGCTATGAAGTAGGGACCAATGTATTCATTACCGTGAGTTCCACCGATAATGGTTACTTTTTCAATGATCTGATTCTTGTCACCTTTCATCATAAACCTCAACGGCAGCTCATATCTGTTTTGTTTCTTGCCTCACTGTATTTGCCATCGTGTATAGCTGATTAACAGCAGTGTTTTACCTGAGTGTTTTACCCGCTCTTTACCAGACGTTAATCGCTATTGTTGGGAGAAAAATTCTCGCTGAGACTAGTTAATCCTTGGGGATTTCGCCAGTTTTACTGTCTTGATAACGCCGTTTTAAGTAACTGGCGCAAGCGTTTATGAATCATAAAAAACAAGCAGCCTGCAGTGCCTGCAGGTTGCCTGTTTGAGCATCTCAAAATAAGCCACTGACCATTTGGCTTTTTTAATCCAGTGCTTTACCGTCATCGGTCAATCTGAGCCATGCATGGGAATACCAGTAGTAATGTTGGCCATTGTTGGATGGAGCAGTACAGTTATAGCGTGTTCGGCCCACTGGTAATGGTTTATTGGCTTGTATCCTGAGACGAGTCATCTCCTCATTTAGCCAGGTTACCTTCAGTTCACCCTGGCCGGAGGCATAGCACCTGAGCTGCTTTTTCTGGTAATCCCCTTCGGCCAGGGTCAGCTCCAGTTCGGGCTTAAGGTTATCCCGAGTGATCAGTGATGAGTCCGGGCTTTGGCTAGTCACTGGCAGGGCTTTGCTATTGACTTTAATGGCAAAGTCATTCACCCCATACCTACCCGCCATGGGAAAACGGGGCAGGCGGGTGAAGTCAGAATAGTCACTGGCAGCTCCGGACTGCTGACCAAAGCCTACATAACCCATTTCGTCCAGTTTTGCCCTGAGTTCCGGGGTGGTTTCGCCAAAAGTCCAGGCAAACATCTTAACACTGTGACCGGTTTTTTCCTGGATTCTGGCTTCGGTCGTTTCCAGATCCTCGCTGAACCGGGAAAGCCACTGTGTTTTGGTTTCCCCTGGCAATCTTTCTACGCTGTGGGCGTGGTTCATGGTGTGGTTGGCCAGGGTGGCACCTGCTTCAGTCATTTCCAGCAGTTGCTCCCAGCTGAGGAACTTCTGATAGTTTTTATCCACCGGTGTTGGCGTCACAAAAATAGTAAATGGAAAACCCTGCTCCCTGAGTATTGGAAATGCATTGGTATAGATGCTCAGATAGGCATCGTCAAACGTGATGGCAACCGTTCTTTCCGGGTAACTGTTCAGCACCCCCACATAAATCTGGAATTTTCTGATTTTTATACCATCCTCTTAAGCACCATTTTTCCACAATATTCGCCAGCATGATTCCAGAACTACCCGCAACTATGTCGGCTGAGATTCTCTTGAAAGAGAATGCAGAGCTGCGGATGAGAGTTGCCTGTCTGGAAGAGCGATGTCGAGAATTGGAAGAAAAGGTTGGCAAGAACAGTCAAAACAGCAGCAAGCCGCCATCGTCTGATGGTTATCAAAAACCTTGTAAAAACAGTAATTCTCCAGATCATTCTGACGACCTTTCCGCAGATAAAGGTACCGATCCATCGGATGAAAAACCCAATCCTAAAAGTCTGAGACAGTCTTCTGGTAATAAAGCCGGTGGAAAGAAAGGGCATCAGGGCACTTGTCTTAAACAGGTCGATATCCCTGACTATATTGAGTACCTTCCGGTTAAAGAATGCAATAAATGTCAGGCGTCTCTTCTTGATAGTGAGCCGGTCAAATATATTGAACGACAGGTGTTTGAACCAGGGAGACCGGGTGAATTTGAAGTAACGGCCCATAGAGCTGAAGTAAAAATCTGCACTTGTGGTTGTCGGAATCAGGCTGAATTCCCGGAAGGTGTTACCGCTGCCGCACAATATGGCTCAGCCACACAGGCTATGGCCGTCTATCTTAACCAATACCATTTCCTGCCTTTTAAGCGCGTGTCAGAGTATTTTAATACTCTCTATAAAATGAGTGTAAGTGCAGGCACTGTCGCCAATTTTGTGGCCAGAACCTATGAAAATCTGGCTTCTACTGAAGAGGTTATTCGTGACGCCTTGCGGGAATCGTCTGTTGCCGGAGCCGATGAAACGGGTATGCGGGCCGAGGGCTCTTTGCACTGGCTACACGTTATGCGGGATGAACAATGGACGCTCTACTACTTGTCTGAAAAGCGAGGTCGTGAGGCCATGGACACGATGGGCATACTGCTAACATTTGCAGGCGTTCTGGTTCATGATCATTGGAAATCCTATTTTGCATATGCGGCAACTCACGTACTTTGCAATGCCCATCACCTGAGGGAGCTTTTGGGTGTTGTTGATAGGGACAGCAATCAACTGGCGTTGCGATTGATGAAGCTACTGAGGCTTTCCTGGCATTACTGCAAGGGCTTTAAGACCATAGGTATGCTACAGATGCCAAGTGTTGTCTGTGAACGAATCGAGAAGATTTATGACCGGTTGCTTCAGCGGGCTCTAATGAAAGAAGTCGTCTATATGGAGAAGCAACGAGAGGAGCTTAAGCGCAAGAAAGTCAAGAATACTAAAGCTTACAATCTCTTCAAACGACTCACTGAGTTCAAGGCTGAGACACTGCGCTTCATGTCAGATTTTACCATTCCCTTCGATAACAATGGCAGTGAGCGGGATGTTCGAATGGCCAAGTTAAAGCAGAAAATCTCAGGCTGCTTCAGGAGTGCAGACGGTGGTTCTATGTTTGCACGGATTCGCAGCTATTTGTCGTCTGCCAGAAAACAGGGAATGGACATATATCAATCACTTCATAGAGCTGTTCGGAATTACTGTAATATGCCTTTGCTCAGTGCTGAATAGTTACACTTGGCCATTCGAACATCCCGCTCACTGCCATTGTTATCGAAGGGAATGGTAAAATCTGACATGAAGCGCAGTGTCTTAGCCTTGAACTCAGTGAGTCGTTTGAAGAGATTGTAAGCTTTAGTATTCTTGACTTTCTTGCGCTTAAGCTCCTCTCGTTGCTTCTCCATATAGACGACTTCTTTCATTAGAGCCCGCTGAAGCAACCGGTCATAAATCTTCTCGATTCGTTCACAGACAACACTTGGCATCTGTAGCATACCTATGGTCTTAAAGCCCTTGCAGTAATGCCAGGAAAGCCTCAGTAGCTTCATCAATCGCAACGCCAGTTGATTGCTGTCCCTATCAACAACACCCAAAAGCTCCCTCAGGTGATGGGCATTGCAAAGTACGTGAGTTGCCGCATATGCAAAATAGGATTTCCAATGATCATGAACCAGAACGCCTGCAAATGTTAGCAGTATGCCCATCGTGTCCATGGCCTCACGACCTCGCTTTTCAGACAAGTAGTAGAGCGTCCATTGTTCATCCCGCATAACGTGTAGCCAGTGCAAAGAGCCCTCGGCCCGCATACCCGTTTCATCGGCTCCGGCAACAGACGATTCCCGCAAGGCGTCACGAATAACCTCTTCAGTAGAAGCCAGATTTTCATAGGTTCTGGCCACAAAATTGGCGACAGTGCCTGCACTTACACTCATTTTATAGAGAGTATTAAAATACTCTGACACGCGCTTAAAAGGCAGGAAATGGTATTGGTTAAGATAGACGGCCATAGCCTGTGTGGCTGAGCCATATTGTGCGGCAGCGGTAACACCTTCCGGGAATTCAGCCTGATTCCGACAACCACAAGTGCAGATTTTTACTTCAGCTCTATGGGCCGTTACTTCAAATTCACCCGGTCTCCCTGGTTCAAACACCTGTCGTTCAATATATTTGACCGGCTCACTATCAAGAAGAGACGCCTGACATTTATTGCATTCTTTAACCGGAAGGTACTCAATATAGTCAGGGATATCGACCTGTTTAAGACAAGTGCCCTGATGCCCTTTCTTTCCACCGGCTTTATTACCAGAAGACTGTCTCAGACTTTTAGGATTGGGTTTTTCATCCGATGGATCGGTACCTTTATCTGCGGAAAGGTCGTCAGAATGATCTGGAGAATTACTGTTTTTACAAGGTTTTTGATAACCATCAGACGATGGCGGCTTGCTGCTGTTTTGACTGTTCTTGCCAACCTTTTCTTCCAATTCTCGACATCGCTCTTCCAGACAGGCAACTCTCATCCGCAGCTCTGCATTCTCTTTCAAGAGAATCTCAGCCGACATAGTTGCGGGTAGTTCTGGAATCATGCTGGCGAATATTGTGGAAAAATGGTGCTTAAGAGGATGGTATAAAAATCAGAAAATTCCAGATTTATGTGGGGGTGCTGAACAGTTACCTTTCCGGTAAGGCTTCTTTATTGCGAAGCGCCTTAACCACATCGACCAACGGCATCACATTGAACTTATTCTCAGCAAGAAAGTTGATGTGGTTCTCAAATGTCTCAGGGGTGACGCTGGTTATTCCCGGGGTTTCATTACTGACGTGGTGGTATTGCAGTATGACGGCAGAACTGGATGCCTGGCTTAAAACCGGGATTATAGAAAATAGTAACTGAAGTTACGCAGCTAACAGCTCTCTCAGCTGCCCCAACGAAGCTTTCAGCCCTGCCATATAGATTTTGGCTCTGAGCTGAAAGTGATTCAGATTTACTTTCAATGACAATACTTCCAACCTGAAGGCTGAGTAAATTGAAAGAAAGATATGATTACTCTGTGTTCTCACAGTATGCGCCGGTGACTTGGCCATTGACGCATTCGATTTCAGCGTTTTATGGAAGACCTCGACTTTCCACCGTTTCTCGTAGATTGCCTTGAGAGTCTCGGCATCACAGTCAAGATCGCTGCAAACCAGATAGAGAATGCCTGTGCTTCCGTCTTTGTTTTTAAAGACCTGACGGTATAGCAGAACAGGGAAATCGACACCTGCTATCCACCCTTGTACAGGCTTATCTTCTGAAAAATCAACAGTATCTATACGCTGTGAACGGCCTTGTAATTTGTCGTCCAGACTGAGGGATACCTTGCGGTTTGACTTCATCGCCATCAGGAAATGTTTATTACAGTCGTGTCGAATAAACATCATATTGTCGTTGAGCAAAACCAGCTATCTGCAAGGACATAGCGGAACATAAGCTGGTTATGGCAGCAAATCATCAGCATCTCCCGCATCATTTCATTTTTGGTTTGCTCTGCATATCGTCTTACCTTTTTTGTCTTCAAGTCGGTGTACAGGATGGTTTTCTCGATCAATTTATAGGCGACAGGAATCGACGCATCTCCGGCATGGTAGTGTGCATTGAGCAGATTTATACCTTTCACGGTGCGATTTTTTGTATGATCAAAATGCCAGGTGTTCAGGGCATTCTCTTTGCTGAACTGCTTTTCCTGAATCGTATCGTCAAAGATCAAAACCCCATCACTGCACTCAACCTGTCGCACGACGGGTTTAACGTAAAGCCATAAGTCACGACTGGTAAACTCATTGTTTGAAAGCAATCGGGTGAATTGGTCATGACTGTAGACATTATCCAAAAGCTCTGACACTCCCGTTGCAGTGGTCTTCCCAGACGACGACAACAGGTAGTCAGAATAAAGTTCTATGAGATCATTTTTCATGCCACCAATAATGGCTGATTTTCAGCAAGGTGCGTAACTTGAGATAGTAAAAAAACGCAGGGTATGTATTGCCTCAATTTAACGACAACGGGCTTAAACAGAAAAGAAAAGCTCACAGTATTTCCTTATGATGGTTTTTTCCCCTGGCTGGATTAAATCCATTGGTTGCATCAGGGAGATATTTACAGTGGTCTTATGACAGCCGAACGTAATGATCTGCTTCAGATTAATGGGGTTTTGCGGGAATTTTAACCTTCCGGGTAAGAGATTTACTATCGTGCCAATTACCACTGTCCACTGCTCAGCCCGCCATATACCTGTTTGCATCCCTGATGGTGAGCCCCCCCGGGAAAAGAACCCACCGATCAGCAAGGGCAGGGACTGATTGGTGGTCTTGAAGCCTGCCGGACTGGTAAAAGTTTACCTGATTACCACTGATCGTACGTCATGACACAGGGAAAGATAATTTAAGAATATACGTGCAGCTTTTCATTCTTTATGTCTATAACCCGGTAAAGAAATAATAGAACCTCTCCAGTATTACCGGTGGAGCAGGCATCATGACGGCTTGTTCTCCAGATTATCAACTAAATTCGGTTTCATAACCGCTCCGAACAAGCAAAGACCCACATCATCATTCGAAATAATGATATTAATACGTCAACTGACTTTCAATTATCGGTTGATGGCTAACCCGGTTTCCACTGGACGTCTGGCAGTTTGAGAAGTCGATCCGGCATCGGTGCTGTATTGACTGCAGCCCGACCTAGCCTTGAGATCATTGAAGGCATATCAAAACGCCGGTTAAACCGATAGTTGAACTCTGATAGATAACGGCCCAGATGCTTGGGGTCGAGCTTATGGTAAGTACCGGTAATCGCTGTTTTCACGTTTCCCAGCATGGTATTTACCCAGGTGAACAACTCATTCTCCATGGATGCATGCCCACCACCGGTAATGATGGCTGTGTGCTGGCATCCGGCATCTTCAATACCCCGGAAACAGGACAAGCCATCGCTGACGGCCCGGACACCCTTTTTCAGGGCATGTTCTGCCCACTCCTGAATGGTTTTTCGCCGGAAGTTATCAACGGCATTGAACTTCATGTAGATAGGGTGGTTATCAGCATCTGTCTGAACTGCGGCCACGAAGGGGGCTTTGTTCTCTGAGCCTCTGCCCCGGCGGCCTCCGTGGCGCTCTCCGCCCCAATAGGCGTCATCAATCTGAACAAAACCACTCAACTGCCAGCTGTTATCTCTTTCCATCATGACCTGCATGAGTTTGTGTTTCATGCGCAATGCGGCATTGTAGGAAATGCCAAGTTGTCGATGAAGCGTCAGGCAAGAAATCCCCGCTTTATTCTGGGTGACGAGATAGATACCCAGAAACCAGGTAGCTAGTTCTCGTCCAAAAACACAACCAATTGAAAACTGTAGATTTTATCCTGAAAAATTAAGTGGAGCCCTACTGCTATCTGGCGACTAAACTTCCCAAGAGCAAGAAACATAAGGGATTGCCAAAAACAGAGGACTCCAAATGCGCAAAAAACGCAACCCGCAGTGTAGTATGGAACTCCATTACGTACCTCATGAAATCTGCTCCCAGCTTTCCGGTATCTCGCAATGGCTTGACGCCCATCCACAGTTCAATGACTGGATTTATGAGGACTTAAGTTCTGGTGATAAACAGAACACTGGGCGGAACGGACTATCAGCAGAATCCGTTCTTCGTGCGGCACTCCTGAAACAGTATTTGAATTGTGATTATGACTACTTGTCGTTTGTTTTGATGGACTCCATGCTCTTTCGAGACTTTTGTCGCCTCGAACCAAACCAGCGCCCCAGTCGCTCCAGTTTGCATGGGCTCATCAGCCTTCTTACTGCATCTACATGGGAACGGATTAATAACTGTCAGCTAATGACCGCTAAAGATCAGGGTATTGAAAAAGGGCGCACTGTGGCTATTGACAGCACAGTCACCGAATCGGATATCAAACCTCCTTGCGACAGTGATCTTTTAGCCAGTTCCGTTAAAGAAATTTGTCGGCTGCTGGAACGGGGACAAACACTGACAGCGACACCGCTTTATGAATATACCCATCACAACCGAGCCGTAAAAGATGCGGCCAGAAAATGCATCTACGCTGGCAAAGAAGAGCGGCATCAGCATTATAAAAAACTGCTGCAGTTGACCCGAAAATCCCGGAAGGTACTTATCGAAGCTACTGTCACGCTAGCAAACGCCCGTCAGCAGGGGCAGTGTCTCCTGGCTGATGATGCCGACAAGTGGCAGGCCGATGTGGATCACCTGTTACCCCTGGTGGATGCAATAGTCTCCCAGACAGAGCGCAGGGTCTTTAAGGGTGAAAAGGTGCCAGCCCAGGAAAAAGTGGTTAGCCTGTATGAACCCCATACGGATATCATCGTAAAAGACAGGCGGCAAGTACAGTATGGCCATAAACTGAACCTGGTTCAGGGAAAAAGTCGATTGATCCTGGACCTGGTTATTGAGGAAGGTAACCCAGCGGATTCGGACCAATTCATTCCGATGATGGAAAGACAAAAAGAAATTTATGGTCGTGTACCTCGCCAGACAAGCGGTGACGGCGGATACGCGTGTCGCGCTAATTTGGAAAAAGCCAAGGCCATGGGAATCAGCGATGTAGCTTTTAATAAGAAGCGCGGACTTGAAGTCGAAGAGATGACTAAAAGTCAGTATGTGTATAAAACGCTCTTTCGCTTCCGGGCAGGTATTGAAGCGGGAATTTCGTGGCTAAAGAGATGTTTTGGGCTATCACGTTGCCACTGCAAGGGTTCTGAGCGTTTTGATTCTCATTGCTGGTTATCGGTGGTCTGTTACAACCTGGTGATTCTGGCCAGACACCCGGCACCATCCTGATAGCCACCTCCACGCTACATGAAAGTACCTTTCCAGCATGGTGGGAGGATGTTTTCTGCCTGCTTTTCGCGTTTTTCTCCAATATCCGTCCCAGATTAGAGAAAAAAAGGGAAGAGTTTTTGCGGCTCTCTGGAATTTCAGGAAATATCAAAACGAACGTACAATCTAATTATGATTGCCTGATGCGTTTTTGGACGAGAACTAGTTAGCTTGTTCTGCTTTTAGACCTCGGTTTAAGTTCTGACCGGCCTCACAAGCCCCTCCTGGATCGTAGACGCCACCAATACTCCAGCCTGATTGAATACCTGACCTCTGACCAGCGCTCTGGCACTGCTGGCAGTGGTACTTTCAACACAATGCAGTAACCATTCATCCATCCTGAATGGTCGGTGGAACCACATGGCGTGGTCCAGGCTGGCTATTTGGATGGGTTTCTGGAAAGTAGCAGCTCCATGGGGATAAAGGCAGGTGGTTAAGAACTGAAAATCTGAGGCATAGGCCAGAAGGTATTTTTGAAGTCCCGGATTGTCAGGTAGTTTGCCATTGGCTCTTATCCATATTTTATGGTTTGGAGCCCTGGTTTTATCTGCCAGTGGATCAACGGGGTCGGCAAAGCGAATCTCAATGGGAGTATCGCTGAGTAGCCGTTGTTGCAGAGGCTTGGGAATTAAGTCACTGTGCCTTTGAATCAGGGTTTTCTCGCTCAGCGCCTCATATGGAGGAATTACCTTTGGCATCGAGTCCTGATGTTCAAAACCACTTTCGTTTAACTGAAAGGAAGCGGACAGGTTGAAAATGGGCTGGCCATTTTGCACAGCGACTACCCGGCGGGTATTGAAGCTTCTGCCATCACGAATGCAGTCAACAGTGTAAACAATCGGCTTGCTGCTATCACCCTCGCGCAGAAAATAACTATGAAAGGAGTGAATATGACGTTCAGGGTCTACCGTCTGCCTTGCTGCAGACAGAGCCTGCCCTAACACCTGGCCACCGAACACCCGACCCCAGCCAAGATCCTGACTCTGGCCCCGGAAGATATTGTTTTCAATCGGTTCCAGTTTCAGAAGGTTAATCAGTTCTTCCAGTACATCACTCATCCTGTAACTCCCTGATTGCATGCCGATTTGGCAATGGCTGTACGTTGCACGCTGCACATTATGATGTTGGTGCATAAAAGTGTTGGTGCATTGTTCAATACACTTATTGTAACTGTTCAGCACCCCCACATAAATCTGGAATTTTCTGATTTTTATACCATCCTCTTAAGCACCATTTTTCCACAATATTCGCCAGCATGATTCCAGAACTACCCGCAACTATGTCGGCTGAGATTCTCTTGAAAGAGAATGCAGAGCTGCGGATGAGAGTTGCCTGTCTGGAAGAGCGATGTCGAGAATTGGAAGAAAAGGTTGGCAAGAACAGTCAAAACAGCAGCAAGCCGCCATCGTCTGATGGTTATCAAAAACCTTGTAAAAACAGTAATTCTCCAGATCATTCTGACGACCTTTCCGCAGATAAAGGTACCGATCCATCGGATGAAAAACCCAATCCTAAAAGTCTGAGACAGTCTTCTGGTAATAAAGCCGGTGGAAAGAAAGGGCATCAGGGCACTTGTCTTAAACAGGTCGATATCCCTGACTATATTGAGTACCTTCCGGTTAAAGAATGCAATAAATGTCAGGCGTCTCTTCTTGATAGTGAGCCGGTCAAATATATTGAACGACAGGTGTTTGAACCAGGGAGACCGGGTGAATTTGAAGTAACGGCCCATAGAGCTGAAGTAAAAATCTGCACTTGTGGTTGTCGGAATCAGGCTGAATTCCCGGAAGGTGTTACCGCTGCCGCACAATATGGCTCAGCCACACAGGCTATGGCCGTCTATCTTAACCAATACCATTTCCTGCCTTTTAAGCGCGTGTCAGAGTATTTTAATACTCTCTATAAAATGAGTGTAAGTGCAGGCACTGTCGCCAATTTTGTGGCCAGAACCTATGAAAATCTGGCTTCTACTGAAGAGGTTATTCGTGACGCCTTGCGGGAATCGTCTGTTGCCGGAGCCGATGAAACGGGTATGCGGGCCGAGGGCTCTTTGCACTGGCTACACGTTATGCGGGATGAACAATGGACGCTCTACTACTTGTCTGGTAACTATTCAGCACTGAGCAAAGGCATATTACAGTAATTCCGAACAGCTCTATGAAGTGATTGATATATGTCCATTCCCTGTTTTCTGGCAGACGACAAATAGCTGCGAATCCGTGCAAACATAGAACCACCGTCTGCACTCCTGAAGCAGCCTGAGATTTTCTGCTTTAACTTGGCCATTCGAACATCCCGCTCACTGCCATTGTTATCGAAGGGAATGGTAAAATCTGACATGAAGCGCAGTGTCTCAGCCTTGAACTCAGTGAGTCGTTTGAAGAGATTGTAAGCTTTAGTATTCTTGACTTTCTTGCGCTTAAGCTCCTCTCGTTGCTTCTCCATATAGACGACTTCTTTCATTAGAGCCCGCTGAAGCAACCGGTCATAAATCTTCTCGATTCGTTCACAGACAACACTTGGCATCTGTAGCATACCTATGGTCTTAAAGCCCTTGCAGTAATGCCAGGAAAGCCTCAGTAGCTTCATCAATCGCAACGCCAGTTGATTGCTGTCCCTATCAACAACACCCAAAAGCTCCCTCAGGTGATGGGCATTGCAAAGTACGTGAGTTGCCGCATATGCAAAATAGGATTTCCAATGATCATGAACCAGAACGCCTGCAAATGTTAGCAGTATGCCCATCGTGTCCATGGCCTCACGACCTCGCTTTTCAGACAAGTAGTAGAGCGTCCATTGTTCATCCCGCATAACGTGTAGCCAGTGCAAAGAGCCCTCGGCCCGCATACCCGTTTCATCGGCTCCGGCAACAGACGATTCCCGCAAGGCGTCACGAATAACCTCTTCAGTAGAAGCCAGATTTTCATAGGTTCTGGCCACAAAATTGGCGACAGTGCCTGCACTTACACTCATTTTATAGAGAGTATTAAAATACTCTGACACGCGCTTAAAAGGCAGGAAATGGTATTGGTTAAGATAGACGGCCATAGCCTGTGTGGCTGAGCCATATTGTGCGGCAGCGGTAACACCTTCCGGGAATTCAGCCTGATTCCGACAACCACAAGTGCAGATTTTTACTTCAGCTCTATGGGCCGTTACTTCAAATTCACCCGGTCTCCCTGGTTCAAACACCTGTCGTTCAATATATTTGACCGGCTCACTATCAAGAACTCGACTTTAGAGTTTTAAGAGCACAATAGTTCCGGCGCATAATCTGCTAAAAGCAACCATCCCCAATGACGAAATTCGAGATGGTTGCCATGCTCACTTCAGATCATCAAGTAATCCTCAGGGAGCTCGCTTCATATACAACCTTTCTTGCTGGAGCGCTATCATCAACTGCAGTACCAACGTTCTGCGAACTGCTGTTCGGTTGCATGCTTTCAGCCGACGGCTTTGTTACACAGGCGTTGTTAACAATTGATTTTCATTGTGTGTGGAGCAGCTACCACCACTGGCTATCTCAGGGCAAGTGGCAATGGAAGAACTTGGCACGCCACTTGATCCGTCTGGTCTGCTCCAAAGCTCCTGAGAATCAACCTGTGGTCCTGGGGCTTGATGACTGGGTAATCGAACGGTTTTCCGACAAAGCCCCTGCTTGTCGTACACATCATCAACACAGCAAGAAACGCAATCGGCCGACGTACATCTGGGGGCAGTGTTGGGTTTCCCTGGCCATCATATTTGAGCGGGCTGCAGATGAAGTATTTACCGCCATACCGGTGATCTCATTTCCGACACCAGCTTCAGGTAACACCAGCAAACTGAAAATTGCCGTGGCCATGCTCAGGGTGGTACGCAATGAAGTGAAGGATCGAGTGCTACGCCTGCTAACCGATTGCTGGTATATGAACTGGACACTGATAAAGCCAGCTCTGGAAATGAACATAGAAGTTGTTGGTCAGATACCTTCAAATCGGGCCCTCTATGCTTTGCCGCCAGCACCCACCGTAAAGAAGCGAGGGCGCCCAAAAAAGTACGGCATCAAGATGACGACAGAACAGGTTAAGAAACTGCCGGAAGAAAAAGCAACAGTATGGATGTACGGCAAATTTCGCAAAATACGTTATCGTACCCTGATCTGTCGCGCCAGATTCCTTAAAGGTCGTGAAGTACGCGTCGTCTGGAGTCGCTTTGAAAATGACAAAGGTCTGACCGAAAGCAGAATATTCATCTCGACCAATCCGGAACTTGAGGGACTGGAGGTGCTTCGTGCCTATTCCCGGAGATGGCCGGTAGAGCCAATGTTTCACCAACTCAAACATGCTTTTGGCTGTTGCCATTTATGGCAGCAGAAATTGCGAACACTGCTTCGATGGATGCATTTGAAAATGGCAGGCTATGCATTATTGCAGTTATTAACCGTTTGTAAAAATCAGGCATGTCTGAATATTTCTCGGATACCCTGGAGAAGCCCGGATACAACCACTGCAGGCATGATGAAAATTGCTCTTTCAGGAATTATTCCGAGGTTCTCTATTCGCAAGGGCTGGAACAGATATAAGCAAAAATATGAGTTCAATTTTCGCGATCTGATCGACCAGTTAATACCGGATAATTCAGAAGCAGCATAACTAAAGGCTTTTAGGCAAAAAACGGAAGTAATAACGAACTTGGAAAAACAGTTCACTGATTTCGGCTTGCTTCACTATAAAAAGCTGACCGAATTATCGTTTTATACAGACTCTAAAGTCGAGAAAATACTCTGACACGCGCTTAAAAGGCAGGAAATGGTATTGGTTAAGATAGACGGCCATAGCCTGTGTGGCTGAGCCATATTGTGCGGCAGCGGTAACACCTTCCGGGAATTCAGCCTGATTCCGACAACCACAAGTGCAGATTTTTACTTCAGCTCTATGGGCCGTTAGGCCGTTACTTCAAATTCACCCGGTCTCCCTGGTTCAAACACCTGTCGTTCAATATATTTGACCGGCTCACTATCAAGAAGAGACGCCTGACATTTATTGCATTCTTTAACCGGAAGGTACTCAATATAGTCAGGGATATCGACCTGTTTAAGACAAGTGCCCTGATGCCCTTTCTTTCCACCGGCTTTATTACCAGAAGACTGTCTCAGACTTTTAGGATTGGGTTTTTCATCCGATGGATCGGTACCTTTATCTGCGGAAAGGTCGTCAGAATGATCTGGAGAATTACTGTTTTTACAAGGTTTTTGATAACCATCAGACGATGGCGGCTTGCTGCTGTTTTGACTGTTCTTGCCAACCTTTTCTTCCAATTCTCGACATCGCTCTTCCAGACAGGCAACTCTCATCCGCAGCTCTGCATTCTCTTTCAAGAGAATCTCAGCCGACATAGTTGCGGGTAGTTCTGGAATCATGCTGGCGAATATTGTGGAAAAATGGTGCTTAAGAGGATGGTATAAAAATCAGAAAATTCCAGATTTATGTGGGGGTGCTGAACAGTTACAATTTAAAGCAGGCAGGGTAACTATTCAGCACTGAGCAAAGGCATATTACAGTAATTCCGAACAGCTCTATGAAGTGATTGATATATGTCCATTCCCTGTTTTCTGGCAGACGACAAATAGCTGCGAATCCGTGCAAACATAGAACCACCGTCTGCACTCCTGAAGCAGCCTGAGATTTTCTGCTTTAACTTGGCCATTCGAACATCCCGCTCACTGCCATTGTTATCGAAGGGAATGGTAAAATCTGACATGAAGCGCAGTGTCTCAGCCTTGAACTCAGTGAGTCGTTTGAAGAGATTGTAAGCTTTAGTATTCTTGACTTTCTTGCGCTTAAGCTCCTCTCGTTGCTTCTCCATATAGACGACTTCTTTCATTAGAGCCCGCTGAAGCAACCGGTCATAAATCTTCTCGATTCGTTCACAGACAACACTTGGCATCTGTAGCATACCTATGGTCTTAAAGCCCTTGCAGTAATGCCAGGAAAGCCTCAGTAGCTTCATCAATCGCAACGCCAGTTGATTGCTGTCCCTATCAACAACACCCAAAAGCTCCCTCAGGTGATGGGCATTGCAAAGTACGTGAGTTGCCGCATATGCAAAATAGGATTTCCAATGATCATGAACCAGAACGCCTGCAAATGTTAGCAGTATGCCCATCGTGTCCATGGCCTCACGACCTCGCTTTTCAGACAAGTAGTAGAGCGTCCATTGTTCATCCCGCATAACGTGTAGCCAGTGCAAAGAGCCCTCGGCCCGCATACCCGTTTCATCGGCTCCGGCAACAGACGATTCCCGCAAGGCGTCACGAATAACCTCTTCAGTAGAAGCCAGATTTTCATAGGTTCTGGCCACAAAATTGGCGACAGTGCCTGCACTTACACTCATTTTATAGAGAGTATTAAAATACTCTGACACGCGCTTAAAAGGCAGGAAATGGTATTGGTTAAGATAGACGGCCATAGCCTGTGTGGCTGAGCCATATTGTGCGGCAGCGGTAACACCTTCCGGGAATTCAGCCTGATTCCGACAACCACAAGTGCAGATTTTTACTTCAGCTCTATGGGCCGTTACTTCAAATTCACCCGGTCTCCCTGGTTCAAACACCTGTCGTTCAATATATTTGACCGGCTCACTATCAAGAAGAGACGCCTGACATTTATTGCATTCTTTAACCGGAAGGTACTCAATATAGTCAGGGATATCGACCTGTTTAAGACAAGTGCCCTGATGCCCTTTCTTTCCACCGGCTTTATTACCAGAAGACTGTCTCAGACTTTTAGGATTGGGTTTTTCATCCGATGGATCGGTACCTTTATCTGCGGAAAGGTCGTCAGAATGATCTGGAGAATTACTGTTTTTACAAGGTTTTTGATAACCATCAGACGATGGCGGCTTGCTGCTGTTTTGACTGTTCTTGCCAACCTTTTCTTCCAATTCTCGACATCGCTCTTCCAGACAGGCAACTCTCATCCGCAGCTCTGCATTCTCTTTCAAGAGAATCTCAGCCGACATAGTTGCGGGTAGTTCTGGAATCATGCTGGCGAATATTGTGGAAAAATGGTGCTTAAGAGGATGGTATAAAAATCAGAAAATTCCAGATTTATGTGGGGGTGCTGAACAGTTACTTTAAATTAAAACAAATCATCATGCTGACCATTTTCCACACAGGAAGCCCAAAACATGGCCAGCAATAACAGCGTATTGAATATCGTTATCCGGGCTCGGGATTTAGCCAAGGGAACCCTGCAGAAAATAACCCAAAGCATCCGCAGCGTCGGTGATGCCAGCGACAACACCAGTGAAGACCTGCAGCAGATGGGGAACGCCAGCAAGCGCACCAGTGCTGACATGAAGAAGATGGGCAAAGCAGGCAACCAGCTGAACAAAAGTTTTGCCGGGCTCGGGAACAGAATTCGGAATTTGGTTGCTGCCAGCCTCGGTTTTTACGCCCTTAAAAAATCCATGCAGGGCGTCCTCGAAACCAGTGACCAGTTTGAGCGCCTATAGATTCAGATGAACGCAGTGATGGGCAGCATGGCGGAAGGCGAGCGAGCCACCGAGTGGATCAAGGAATTCACCAAAGCGACACCGCTACAGCTGGATCAAGTAACTGAAGCCTTTGCCATGCTGAAAAACTTCGGGCTTGACCCGATGGACGGCACGATGCAAGCCATTGTGGATGTCAACAGCAAGCTGGGCGGCAGCCAGGAGAGACTACGCAGAATCAGTCTGGCACTGGGGCAAGCCTGGGGTAAAGAGAAGCTCCAGGGCAAAGAAATACGACAGCTGGTCGAGGCTGGTGTGCCGGTTTGGAATACCCTGGCCACAGTTACCGGCAAGAACGTCACCGAGCTTAGACCCGGATATTTCATAAATAAGAGCAGGTTCCGCCCAATCACCTGATATGATTGGGTCGACCAAAAAAGCTTCGGAAGAAGCAATCCGGGACAAACGACATCAATCCTATATTGACCATTCCATACAGGATCTTCTGACGCAAAGAGTGCTACAAATGGCCTGCGGTTATCAGGATGCCAATGATAGCAACCATTTGCGTAAGGACCCTATGTTCAAGCTGGCCGTCGGTCGCAGCCCTTTGAATGCCGAGACTCATCTGGCTTCAGCCCCTACATTTTCACGACTCGGGAAGGGTGTGTCCCGCAGGGATATACACAACCTGGCCTACGCCTTTGCAGAGCATTTTCTCAGCAGCTATAAAAAACCACCCAAGCTGGCAGTCATTGATCTGGACCACACAGCCAGCCTGACCCACGGTGCTCAACAGTACAGCCTGTTCAACACCAAATACGGCAATACCTGTTATTTGCCCCTGATGATTTTTGAAGGCTTGAGCGGGAAATTGATTACCGCCATTATGCGGCCGGGTAAAACACCCTCAGGACGAGAAAATGCTGCCATTGTTAAACGTCTTTTGACGCTGATCCGACAGTCCTGGCCGAAAACACATCTCATCATCCGGGGAGACAGCCATTTTGCTCAGCCGGAGCCGATGCGCGTTGTTGAGCAGGATAAAGCGACTGATTACATACTGGGCAAAGGTGCGGGTCATCCAACAGCCTTGCGCCCCATGGCGGACGAGAGCATGGCTGATGCCCGCCGCTGTCTGCAAACACGTACAGCATACGCCCGGTCGAACAAATTGAAGGAACCCTACCGGGCGCGTGTGTATGGAGAGGCTCAGTATCAGGCGAAGAGCTGGAAAGGTCTGGATACACGAGTCATCTACAAGGCAGAAGTGAATCAGATGGGCGACAATCCCCGCTTTGTCGTGACATCCATCAGAAATGCTTCAGCCAAGTGCATTCCAATGAAAGTGTTGCTGGAACCAGTGACGGAATCTTTTGCTGCCCTGCCAGTTCTCAAACCGGGATAACAGACACGACTTTTTAATTGCCAGTCAGTTATCGGGCGTTTTATTGCATCAACTGAAAGAGATTGGGGGTTCATTGCGCCTGGGTCAGGTAAATCGGTCTGTTTTTGATAAAAAGCCATGCCGGGACGCAGTGTCACCGCAGAGAAATACGCTACTACAATCTGACAAACCATGTTTGTTCGAAGAAACATCAAACATTCGAACTGTAGCAGCGTTTATGAAATATTCGGGTTAGTCGAGATTCAGGAAACAACTGGCGACTGGCGGGCGTTGTGCTTAAGAGCAAAGATCAGCACAACAGCTGCTGGCGCGGTCCTCCAGTCCCTTGAATTGGAGAGGCATTTTTAACGTTAACGGTTCGCCCAGAATAGCCTGAACTTCTGGGCGCAGTGGTCTATAATCAGACCATTAATAGACCGACAAAAGAGAGAATCCATGGAAACACAAACATTAAGCTACCTGAAACAGAATGCTGCCAAACTGGATGTGGAGGACGGCCCATTACGCATTACCCAGCATGGTTTACCGGTATATCGAATATATTCCGAAAAGGAAGCCTCAATGCGGGATGAGGCAATTGCCCTGCTCAAACTTGCCAATCGTGCTGAGAGAGATATTCGAAACGGGAACACCATGTCACCGGAAGAGGCTCTCAAGAGATTGCGGAATGAGTAAGCCTGTCACCGTCGAAATCACTGAAACCGGCTTTCTGACCCTGAGCTTGCTCAAAGGGTATATGAGCGCATTTTATAGTGGGGATGACTTGAACCAGTTGTTGACTGAGCTGATTGAGACATCGACAGTGCTGATTCAGGATGTTGCCATTAGACCTGTTTGCCCGGAGCTGGCTATGGTCGGAATTCACGACTACCGTCGGTTAAATCTAATGAAACACTTTAAAGTCTTATACCGATACGATGATCAATCCGGTAAAGGTTACGTCATTGCATTTATGAGACAAAAACAGAGTGCAGAAAAGTTGCTGGTCGACCTGGCTTTGATGTAATGCCCGCCATTGCTTTTTATAGCAAGCATAAGCCGCTGAATCACAAGGATAAAGAGTCATGGCTACCACCAATATCTGGCAACAGTTTAAATCACTCATTCCCGAAGGGGTGCGAACCATCGTTGCAATTACCCTCAATAACGGTGACGGAACCAGCACTGCTACATTACGAGATGGTACAGTTATCAGAGTTCAGGGAGATGTACCAGCAGGGAACAATGTACTGATAAAGACCGGGTAGTTAAGGCAGAACTACCAGCGTTAGCGACTTATGAAGCTGAAGTGTGAGTCGGTATAGTTATTCAATTCATATATGCCCAGACATCAACCCGGATCACTTGGGAATTTTTGTTTCTGGTGAAGAACTCGCATTACACGAATATCTTTACCATCCACCCAGTATGAAACAATCATGGATACTTCCGGAATGATCAGCAATCTGCCACGGATGCCTTCACGCTCACCCCCCATAAGCGGTTGTTCTAATAAGTTTTCGACTTTCGCTTCAATGATCAGATCAGTCTTTTCTGCTGCTTCTGGATTAAAATCGTAAAGAAACTCAAAGATCTTTTCCCGATCATTCAGAGACTCTTCTTCCCATAAAATCATTAATGGCTGCCTCTATTGCGAATTTTTGCTTTGCGCTTAGCCATCTCGTCTTTGGTTTTATCGTGTTCAACAAAATCCGCTGCTCCAGAGTCCAGTTTCTCAAATGCCTGATTGACTTGTTGGGTTAGCCATTGATCGTGGGAGGATAACTTACGCTGTTGTTCCGCCAGTTGCTCAGTAAACTCCCGGCATGCATCACTGATCGTGCGCCCCTGACTTTCAGCCATTTTTTGAGCCAGGCGTTTTGTTTCCTCATCGACTCGAAATTGTATTCTTGTTTCCATCATGGCCCCCTTATTGCTGTGGGTACAAATGTTAGCACAATATAGCGAGGCTCACAAAAAACGAGTTAGGTGATTTGGCTATATCAGCATGGAACACGGTAAATCCAGTGAGTCAGAAGGGTTCAATCTGCCAGGCTCTGAAGAGACAGGTTCAGGTGGATGGCATCTTTACCAATGCTCAGGGTCAAGTTTTGCATAACGCTAGTGATAGTGAAATTAGAATGACCAAGTACTTTTTGCAGTACCAGAATATTAACACCAAGCGGGATCTCTTTGGGTAACCGGCGGGTCCTACTTTGATTGAAAAACCACCCTGTTTGACTAATAGGGTGGCATTACTGAGATCATCATTCAATAATTCAGATTACTGAGCTAGTAGCTTTCACAAGCCTCTCCCGGGATACGCATAAGGGCAGGTTTACCATAGGCAGATGTCAGTGTGGTGATGGTTGACACTTTCGAGTCAGTTCCAGAGTTAGTCAGACAGAAAGATACATCATCACCCTTGATGACAGAGGCGTGGGCTTTCCCATAGCTGTACAATGTGCATGAACTTTTTTGCACATTAATAGTGGACGTTTGCCGGCCATCAGAAACAGTTACGAATAGGTCAATTGGATTTTCAGTAATATATGCGCTGCCCGCAGTCGACCATCCTGACATCTGCTTGACTAATAACAGGTTAGTAATCCCCCTGCTTTTTGGAACATAGAGGTTATCGCCAATGTGTTCAAACTGTGAGTCATTCTGTATTGATCCTTGATTGATAAGAACGCTGTCTATGTAATAGCCGTCCTCAGTCGTCAGTGTCATCATGCCACAGACGTAGTCATTCGCAACAGGCAGCAATCTTAATAACTGACTCAGGAATACACTATGGGCAACCCGGTTTGAAATAACAGTGGTAGCAGTAAAATCATAAACTGATTCCGGGATGTAGGATAACATCTTGGCAAAAGGACTATTCAGGGCATGATCGCCAGAACCCACAAAAATTGTGGCATGAGCAGCAAGTTCAAGCAGAGAAAAAGCACCGCTACCAATAGTTGACAAAGCACTCCCGCTTGTACGCCCATGTTCAATCCCCACACTGGTATCGGAAGAAGCTCCCCATGATGCCGATGTGATCGATAACAATAAGACGATGGATAAACACTTTCCTCTAAACATGCTAACCCCTTATCAGGATGAATATTTTAATTAAGTTAATACGGTTTTCTCTGAATAAAGATCAAAACCGAACGGTTGGACAGCAAAAATTCCTTATCATTCCAAGGTTTAAATATATTTTTTTGAAATATTTCACGATTGTTTATCAATTTAAAACTCGGCAATGGAACTTATTTACTGCATGAAGTGATACTGCTAAAAGGGATTCTAGAGTAATATTTTATTTACGCAAAATGGTGTGGCTATATAAAAAATTTAATAAGTTTGTTTTTTAAATGAGTGTTTTTTCATAATAAATATATATAAGACAGTTGTTGTTACATTCCCATACATGTTTTTTTATTTCGTACTATGGTGTTTTGATTTATCGTAAACAAACAGCTCCCCATCTAATTAAAAAGTAACAGTGAAGTTATTCCTGGGTGATTCAACGAAGTTGCTCAAATAATGTTGTAATCACCCCCTTTTCTGAATGCATTTAATGGCAATGTTCTTTTGGCAGCTAGTGCAGCCAAGCGTTGTTACACATACACAAGCACCTCGTTCCCACGGTCCCCCGTGGGAATGCATACCGGGCCTCTGTGGAACTGTGGGTCTCCATTAAACTCTCATGATTCCGGGCATAAATAGATTGTTTTGCATCTGGCAGGCTCCGGGGTGAGTAGACCTGCCCGGTCACCCGGGCAAGCCCCTCCTCAGAACCGGACTTGCGGAATTACCGCATCCGGCTCCCGATAGACCCGTGTCCCCACACATGTTCGGTGAGACCGGAACATTGACACCGTTTTCCAGCTCTCTGGATACGCCAACACTTTAAGAATTTTCACCAGCTTTCCCCAGCTCAAGTATCCTTTTCCTCCCTGACGATTAAGCCATCTGTGGATCGTTCGTTTGCCTTGCAGAATGAACTGCCTGACCCGTCCTTGATTGTCTGTGATCCCATGATAGTTGATCCATCCCTTGATCCCCCGAATCGCTCTCTTCAGCGTTTGCACACGGTCAGAACTCAGGCGCTTCCAGAGGAACTCCCTTAACCCTTTGAGCTTCGATGCAAAACGATCTTTACGGCTGGTGAACTTCAGTCGCCAACCACCTTTTCGCATCTTACCCCAGTAACAGGTGAACCCCAGGAAGTTAAACGTCGAAAGACGCTTACCTGATTGATTGGCCCTCTGAGCTGCAATCCATCCTGCAGGAATTATCTGCGATTTCTCTCTATGCAACTCCAGACCAAACTTCTCTAACCGTTTTGGCAACACTTTATAAAAGCGCTCTGCTTCACTGGCATCCCCAAAAAGGAATACCATATCGTCAGCGTACCTCACCATTTCCGCCCGCCCTTTGATGTGAGAACGGCTTACCTCGGCAAACCATTCATCTATCACGTAGACAGCACCATCCCGGTTTCGGGAACTGGACTGCAGCAAAGTCCTCAAAGCATCGTGACAACTCAAGCCGGGCCTGAATCCGTATGAGCACGGTAGAAACAGCGGTTCGTATATCTTGCCAAGGATTTGACTGGCTGCAAGTTGCACCAGTTTGTCTTCAAAGCAGGATATGACCAGTGGCCGTTTGCTCCCATCCTCTTTCGGGATTTCAGTGACCCTCGCGGGTTTTGGCCTGTTGGCCTGTAAGTCCCACGGCGAATGCGCTGGAGAAGGTGTTTCAGATTTTCATCCAGTTTTACGCCGTAAGTCTCCTTTGTCTCACGGTCAATACCTACGGCTTTATTCCCGTTCAACCGATGGAATTGCTCCTTCAGCATGTCAACATTTAGCAGGTGGCCAAGGTTATTGAACACCATTTGTCTGTCGTATGCCGATTTCTCACCTATGCGCTCAAGTTTCGTTAACCATGCTTGTCCGTCGTTGCTGAGTACGGTCATTGTTTCTCTCTCACGCTCGATCTATCTGCCAGCCCTTCGCTCCACGGTCGTTACCCGCTTCATCACTACTATGACTGACTCCGACTTCCATAGAGCCATCTGTAAAGCCTCGTGTTTTGCACTTGTACTTAACATACTCAATCCTTTGAGAGCCCTATGGATCTCCTGGGTTCAGTCGTATATCTCTATAAACTCGCCGACGCCTGCGACTCCGGAGGGTAGTGCTGTTCGGATTCCCAGATTGACCTTACACAGCACTCTTGGGCCTGCTGCCTGCATAAGAGCATCGGCACCCACAACAAGTGGTATTTCGGAGCTGTGACGTTCACCATTTGGTTTCGGCTCGGATATTTCGCTGTCTACGCTTCATCACTGTCGTTACCTTCAGCAACGCAAGACTCGCTACATGGTAGAGCTGGTTCTCTTTCCACAGCGGGACTTTCACCCGCAAGATATACGCCGCTTATCCCAGCGCACTATGCATTCCCACGCGGAGCGTGGGAACGAGGGGGCTGGCTGTATGGGTAATAGCGCTTTCCTGCACTAGTACATGGTTTCAATGAGTTTGACGGGTTGTCGTTACCATAAGTCTCTGCAGTCCGTTCGTCCTGAGCCCGTCGAAGGGCGCAAACTCCGGCCCATGATAGATCGTGCCAAACACCCTTCGACTCCGCTTCAGGATGAACGGAGATGGTACACGTCAATCTCATTGAAATGATGTACTAGTGGCATCGGTAGCCTGTGGCAAATCGACAGCCCTCCCGGAGTTTGCTTTCGGCTTTCTTCAGGAACTGCTACGTATTTTTAAAGGACAGGCATGTAACCAGATGGTCATTTACCAGTCCCATGGCCTGCATATAGGCGTAGCAAATGGTACTGCCTACGAAGCTGAAGCCGCGCTTTTTCAGATCTTTGCTCATCCGGTCTGAAATATCAGTGGTGGCGGGCACTTCACTCATTGATCGTCGGTGGTTGATGATGGGCTGCTGGTTGACAAAAGCCCACAGGTACTGGTTGAAGCTGCCAAACTCCTCCTGCACTTTGATAAATGCCCTGGCATTTTTAATGGTGCTCTGGATTTTCAATCGGTTGCGGATAATACCTTCATCCTGCATCAGCTTTTCAATATCCTGTTCCGTCATCCTGGCGACTTGTTTAACGTCAAATTGATGAAACGCTTTCCGGTAGCCTTCCCTGCGTTTCAGGATGGTGATCCAGCTCAGACCTGCCTGAGCACCTTCCAGAATCAGGAATTCAAAGAGTTTCCGGTCATCATGACAGGGAACACCCCACTCTTCGTCATGGTATCGGGTATAGAGTTCATCGCCATGACACCAACTGCATCGTGAATCGCTCAAGAGAAAAACTCCGTTTGTTAGGCGCTTTGAAATACAAGGTTGTCTGCCAATTACACCAGAAACTGCTTTTATTTGCAGTTTTCTGGCTCCCGCTAGCAATGGCAGTTAAGATAGATGCTTATTTTATGAAAGGCATAAACAGATGAAGATAGCCAAAGAGAAAGTGGCCCTGTTCCATTACACGCTGAAAAATGACGCGGGAGAAGTTCTCGACAGTTCTGAAGGCGAGTCTCCCATGGCTTATCTTCACGGTGAGCACAACATTGTTGAAGGCCTTGAAAATGCTCTGGAAGGGAAGCAGGCTGGAGACAAGTTTGCAGTGGTTGTTGAGCCTGCTGAAGGCTATGGTGAGTACGACGAGAGTCTGGTTCAGCCGGTACCGAAAGAGCAGTTTGGTGACCATCCTGTGGAAGTGGGGAATCAGTTCCATGCCGATACCGCTATTGGTCCACGTATTGTGACTGTGGTGGCTATTGATGACGAAGACGACCAGGTGGTGATCGACGCTAATCACTCGCTGGCGGGTGAGAATCTGCACTTCAGCATTGAAGTGGTTGAGGTTCGTGAAGCCACCCGGGAAGAGCTGGATCACGGTCATGTGCATGAACCTGGTGGACATGTTCACTGAGTCTGCTAATGACATTACCCGCTTACCAGTGCTGGAAAAGTAAGTAGCGGGTGATTTTTCCTGAAGCAATACCCACCAGCATGCAGCGTTAATTCGAAAGCTTATCGGTGACGGAAATTCCAGAGAAGTCTGATTCTTCTGACTTCATTATGGTCTTTATATCGTGATGTAAACTGCATGTCGGGTTTTGTGGTGGGTGAGAAGTTGAATATTGTTCAGTACGCCGTTTTCTACCATGGAACGGAATGCTAAGGCTATTCTCATCTTCTGCAAATCATTCTGGTGTTCCCACAGATCCAGCTCCTCCATCAGCACCGGAATCTTGAAGATTTTACCTTTTTGCATGCTATCAATTACCTGTTGTAAAGGAGTTAACAGAAGGTTCAGGCGCATACATCTCTCCTAACAAATTTGTTATTTCCAGGCTGTTAGCTCAGTGCTTTAAAAACTATGGTTTTTACAGTTCACCTGTTTATTTCTGAAGAATCTATAACTATGGCTTTGAAAATGATTTTTGACCGTTAGACCTTCGTTTGAGTCATTTGGTCAGGATCTAAGTGTGTGACTTCAACTAGCCGCAAAGGGCTCAAGACCATGATTAAGACATGACGATATAACGCTTCAAGGGCTTCACTGGTTGCCAGCTAGTTGTTTTTATGGAGTTATCGAACGCTGGATCTCGGTTGGTGGAACCGTAGCCGGAGATCTTGAGCTGGAGAGAACAAGTTATTGCTGGTGCAGTTTTTTTCCGGTCATAGAAGATATCAATAAACACTCAGCTCATAAAGTGAACTGAGTGTTTGACCGGTTTTTAACCAATAAAAGGACTGAGCAGCAGGTAAAGATAGCGGGCAGTAATACCGGCACAGATACCACCAATCGTGTGTGCCAGAATAGCTTTTGAAGTCAGCTGGCGGAAGCCGAGAGAGTCCAGCATCGCAGTATGCGTACTCAGATAGCCACTCCAGCACATACCCATAGCGGTAAACACAGCGATATCACTGCCTCCGATAATGCCCTGGCTGATAAAGTTTGGCACCAGCGACATGGCGGCACCAACCGCGCCAAGGGAGGTAATGGGGAACGCAACCAGTTCAGCATGGTCAAAGCCAAACAAAAGTTCAAATAGCCAGGTAACATGACTGGCCAGTTTTGGCAGCAGAGCAACTCCTTCAAATGCTCCCCCCGTGTAGCCTGTTGCTGGTGCACCAAACGTCAGCACCATTACAAACGTACTGATAATCAGCACACCGGGAATAATGGCAACCCCCATTTTGACGCCACCTTTACCGCCATCCAGCAGAGCATTAAGAAACCTCAACCAGACAGGATCGGTAGAACCATGGCTATCCAGAAGTTCGCTGTGAGTATCTGTAATGCTGAGCCCATGAAGCCGGGCATCGTTTCGGATAAAGCGCTGCATCAGACGTGTGGAAATGATGGCTCCAACGAGGGCTCCGCCCAGACCGATCATGGCAGGCAGGAAGTAGGTAGCACCAGTCTCATTATTCTGCAGGGTTGCCATAAAGGTGATGACAATAAGTCCCATACCGAAAGAGGTACCAAAATTAGTCAGTGAGATAATTTCGGGGACGTTAAAGGAGTGGTTGAAACGTCGATCTTTTGCCAGACCGATGATCGCGGGATTATCTGAGAAAAAAGTCATCATTGCCGCCATGGCAGCACGGCCAGGAAGATTGAACACTGGTCTCATTAGTGGCACCAGTAGCCGTTCAATCAGGGAAATGACATGGAACTCCATTAGCAGACGACCTGCGGCACCAGTCAATACGGTAATGCCCATCAGGAACAGAACAGTGTTCAACAAAAGCTGATGTGCGGTATTGAAGAGGGTATTGAACATGTGGGTAACACCCATGGTTTGGCCAAGATAGCCAAACAGAAGCCCTGCCAGAAGAAGAAGGACTAACGGCTCTACGATTTGACGTACACCCGTTGAGGTTTCGGATTTGGTCGAGACTGCATCACTCATAGAAATACCAGAAATTATTGAACACTTAGATTAGACAAGATTTTTGGGTCCTGCAGTATGGGTATTAGTCAGAAACAGAATAAATGCAGGTCAAATGGACGATTAAATTGAACTTTGGAACTAATTAAAGTTACAGGCAGTCCAAGTCAGATGGCCCGTAACTTTATCTCCAGAATAACTGGTTGTGATTAATGCTCCCGGGTAGTTCGGAAAGTAACATCCGGGTAGCGCTCTTCAGCCAGGGAAAGGTTAACCCTTGTGGGTGCCAGATAGGTCAGATAGCCACCACCATCCATGGCCAGGTTTTCAGCGCACTTACGTTTGAATTCTTCCAGTTTTTTATTGTCACTGCAGTCAATCCAGCGGGCTGTGTTGACATTCACCGGTTCATAAATGGCTTCAACCTTGTATTCATCTTTCAGGCGGCGCATAACGACATCAAACTGCAGTACACCAACAGCCCCGAGGATCAGGTCATTATTGTTTACCGGCATGAATAGCTGAGTGGCACCCTCTTCTGAGAGTTGTTGCAGCCCTTTTTGCAACTGCTTCAGCTTTAATGGGTCTTTCAGGCGGACACGACGGAACAGTTCTGGTGCAAAATGGGGAATACCCATAAATTTCAGCATTTCACCCTGGGTAAAGGTGTCACCAATCTGGATAGTTCCGTGGTTGTGCAGACCGATGATGTCACCGGAGATGGCTTCATCCACATGGGAGCGGTCACCCGCGAGGAAAGTGACCGCATCGGCAATTTTTACGTCCTTGCCAATACGAACGTGCTTCATTTTCATATTCCGGGTGTATTTGCCGGAACAGATTCTCAGAAAGGCAATACGGTCGCGGTGTTTGGGGTCCATATTGGCCTGAATTTTAAAGACGAACCCTGAGAAATTCTCTTCATTAGCGACAACCGTGCGTTCATTGGTTTCACGGGGCATGGGGGAAGGGGCCCACTGCACAAAGTCATCCAGCATTTCCCGGACACCGAAGTTGGCCAGTGCGGTACCAAAGAAGACCGGCGTCATCCGACCGGCAAGGTACGCTTCCAGATCAAACTCATGGCTGGCGCCCCTCACCAGTTCAATCTCTTCCATCAAGTCTTCATGGAGATCACCCAGCAGGCTTCTGGCTTCCTCTGATTCCAGCCCTTTGATCTGAATATCTTCCGGAACGACACTGGCCTGACCGGGCTTGAACACATGAATGGTATCGGTATAGAGGTTATAAACCCCCTTGAACTGTTTACCCATGCCGATGGGCCAGGTGATGGGTGCGCACTGAATTTTCAGAATATCTTCTATTTCATCCAGCACTTCAATCTGGTCACGGACTTCGCGATCCATTTTATTGACGAAGGTAAATATTGGCGTGTCCCGCAGGCGACAGACTTCCATCAGTTTGATGGTTCGATCTTCGACCCCCTTGGCGCCATCGATAACCATGAGGCAACTGTCAACGGCGGTCAGTGTCCGGTAGGTATCCTCTGAGAAGTCTTCGTGTCCGGGCGTATCCAGCAGATTTACCGTACGGCCATGATAGGGGAACTGCATCACCGAGGTAGTGATGGAGATACCACGCTCCTGTTCCATTTTCATCCAGTCAGAGGTGGCCATACGACCGCTTTTACGGCCTTTTACCGTACCGGCAAGCTGAATGGCACCACCGAGCAACAGGAGCTTTTCGGTAATCGTCGTTTTACCGGCATCGGGATGGGAGATGATAGCAAACGTGCGTCTGGCTTCGACTTCCCGGGTGAGTGATAACATGGTTGGAGGCATGAACAGGTTCCAAATTGTGTACGTATCTCTGTACACAGGTGCCCATAGCAAAGGAGGAGTGTGTACAAAATGATAATAATCAAAATATGCGTGAATTATCCAAATCAGAGGAATGACTGCAAGTAGGCTAAAGTTTTTCCTGCCAATCCGGATATTTTGTTGTTTGAAGAAAGTTTCCTTAATTTATTAACCATTTTATCAGGAAAAAATCAGCTGTATAAGTTGATAACATGTTGCTGAATACAAAACCCAGACAAAGAGCACTGGAAATAATTAACAGAGGCTCAAGCAGAGCCATGATGCCAATGTATTTCTGACTCATTCCCAGGGTCTGATAAAGCCTTATTTCCTGTCTTCGTTCCTGAAGGTTACTGGTTAATGCGTAAAAAAGGGTCAGCAGGCACAACCCGAGTATGACAAGCGATATGAAAATCAGGCTGACCGATGCCCTGTTAAGGTAGCCATAAAGCAGTTCCAGCTCTCTGGCCGGTATCGCGGCAGTTATTGCCAGGCCTTGTTTGCTGGCTGATTGAGTCAGTTTTTTTTCCAGGGCCAGCAGAGCCATGCGATCCCTCAGCTTGATATCGATAAAAGCGATATCATCAGGGCTTGACCAACTGGTTGTATTGCCTTCTGCATGTTGTTTTCTGGCGGTTATCAAACCGTCAATCGGGATATAAATACGATCGTCCTGATGACTGTTCTGGCGGGGTAAAATACCGGCGATGGTAAATAATTCTTTGTACTCTTGTTCTGATCCTGGTTCGCTACCATCTGCAATGGTTATCTGATCATTGATTTTATAACCAAGGTCGTTGGCTATGTTTACGCCAATGTAAGCCGTCATGAAATGATTCGTTGACGGTAATGTTTCAGGGCTGATCTGCTTTTGATGTTTTCTTTCCGGGTTTCCTGAACTGCTTGCTACCTGTCGATTCAGTCGTTCAATCCCTTCGGTGCTGGTACCTATGACGGTGATCCCCCGATGAGTCTCGCCATAGGCATAAGGAATGGCGTATTCAATCTCCGGGTGACTGATCAACTCACCCAGCAGACTCAGGCTCATTTTTGCTGGTGGTGAACCCACATGGAATAGAGAGAACAGAACCAATGGCATGGCCGGTGTTTCTTTGCTGATGATCAGGTCACTTTGCAATGAATAGCGATCAATAGTGTCGATAAGTTGTTGCTTGATACCTTGAAAGAGAAATACAAGACAAAAGCCAAAGGCCAGAACCAGCAGCATGGTTAGCGTATTTTTCTTTCGATAACTCATGCTCTTCATGGCATGCTGAACGGTCAGCAATGTATGACTGAGCCAGTTGATGTTTACCATAGCCTCGCTACCTGTTGTGAGTGGTTGATTGCTGACATATCAAGACAGCGGTCAAATCCCGGGTATGGGGTATGGTCAATACAGATCAATGTTTGTTCATGCTCTCTGGTCGTTTTCAGCAGCATGTCATACAAGGTTTGGCGAGTCGGCGGATCCAGTGCTGATGCGGCTTCATCAGCCAGAATCAGCGGGGGCGAGCCGATCAGTGCCCGGGCAATAGCTACCCGTTGTTGCTGGCCAATGCTCAGCATACCGGTATTTTGGCGCAGTAGCTCAGGGTTCTCCATGTTCAGTGCAGCCATCAGCCGGTAAGCCTCATAGTTCGCCGTGGTTTTCCGGTCTTCCAGTCGTTGCTGGCGCCCTTTAGATAAACGACAGGGGAGTAAAATATTTTCCAACGGGTTCAGATAAGGAATCAATGTTGGTTGCTGGAAAATGTAGCCAACCTGTCCGGCCCGAAATGTTTCCCGTTCGGACCCGGAGAGTCTGCCAATTGGCTGACCAAAGATTTCAATGTGGCCGCTGTCCGGTGTGAGCAGTCCTGTCAGCAGTTGCAATAAAGAAGTCTTGCCAGAGCCATTTAACCCGGTAATCTGAATACGTTCGCCTTTATCGACAGTCAACAGTGGGATGGACAGGCAGTTTTTCCCTCCTCTGGTCAATTCAAGATTTTCTACGGTCACTGCCTGGCTCATGCGGGGCCCTCTTTCAATGCACAGCGTTCTTTATTCGGTAAAAAAGTCCACAAAGAAGTCAGTCATGTCCTGTTGTTTCTTGAGCTGAACCTTCTGGTGATCCTGGTTCAGTCGCTGTTTACTTTGCCAGTTGTCACTGATCAGCCAAACGCTGGTGTGCTTTAAGTCAGGCATTGCCTCAAACCCCAGGAATGTGAAGTGAGACAGGTTTTCCGGGTGTTGGCATTCATATTCGAGATAGCCGCTGATTTCTCTGGGGTTGGCGGGTGCAGAAAGTGAGTCAGACTTGAGCAGCAGTACGTCTGTCGGTTCAACGAAAAACTGCTGTTGCGACTGCCGACACTGTGCATCTTCCGGAAGTGTCACCAGAGGGGTGAATGCTTTCAGGTACCGGGCCAGAGAACCAAGCGGTCGCTGGGTGATCACGGTTGCAGCTTCCGGGGAGATGGAGAGGAACAGGCTAAGGGTATCCTTTCGCAGGTTAACATCGAGAAAAATGGCTGCGGGTTCATAGGCCCGGTGGACATGATTCCCAATGGCGTGGTCCTTTGCATGGCTTGCCGTTATCGCGATAGTCGTGACCAGTATGAGGCAGAAAGTAATGCCGACAATGACTTTGTGGCCAGGGTTCATGGGCAGCTTTCCTGCAGGTATCGCTTACCTGAATCAATGAGTGCCGTATCTTTGAGAAAGTTGCGACCAATTAATAACTGTTGAGGAAAATTGCTGCGACTGATTAAGGACGTCTCTACAGTGCGCATAATCTGCCCCACTTTTATGGTGTTTCGGACCACTGCTCGCTCACTGGGAGCACCTTTATGGGTGATAATTCTGGCGACCCGGCTTACCGGCTGATGCATGGGTGTTTTCTGGCTGCTTTGCCGATGGACAAAATCATAGTAAACCCAGCGAGTGCCATTTCTTTTGATGTGCATGCGGATGTTACGGGCATCCAGAGCGGTGGTGGTAGCACCGCTATCAACCAGTGATTGAACCGGGTGTTGATCAATATTGACCAGTCTGGCGTTTTCCAGATAGCCAAACACCGGAAGGCCATCCACGGTGCAGAGTTGGTTGGCCTCTGAGGCAAACAGCGGCAAACCTGAAAAGAAGACCAACATTGCCAGCCGTAACCGCCAACCCGATGGCGGAGTGGAAAGGTATCTGATTGCCCTGTTCATGTTCCGGATAACCGCTTTACTCCGCTCAGCATTTATCTGAAAACTATCGGCTATTGATGAGCTGATTTGATAGGTGGCTGTCTCTGAAGCCACCTGAAATATTGAAGCAGAGCTTTGCCATGCCAATTGCAGTCATTTTCTTCCCGACACGGTTTGTCTATTTGGTGGGATTCGTAGTTAAATACAGACTTTTAATTTCTTCTGCGACTGAGAAATGACCAAGCTCCCCTGCTTCAAGGCATACGACATCCGTGGCCGCCTGCCGGATGAACTCAATGACGATATTGCCTATCGCATAGGCAGAGCCTATGGCGAGTACCTTAAGCCGAAGGATGTGGTTGTCGGTGGTGATACCCGCCTGACCAGTGAGGCTCTTAAACACGCGTTGTCTGAAGGCCTGCGCGATGCAGGAGTCAATGTCCTGGATATTGGCCTGTCCGGTACGGAAGAGATCTACTTTGCCACATTCCATCTGGGGATTGATGGTGGTGTTCAGGTAACGGCCAGTCACAACCCGATTGACTACAACGGCATGAAACTGGTGCAAGCCGGTGCACAACCCATCAGTGGTGATAATGGCTTGAGGGAGATTCAGCAGCTGGCAGAAGAGAACCGGTTTGCAGAGCCTGTGGCCAAGCGGGGTGGCTATCAGAAAATCTCGGTTCTGAATGATTATGTCAGCCACATTCTGGGCTATATCCAGAGTGAACGTCTCAAGCCAATGAAGCTGGTGGTCAATGCCGGTAATGGTGCCGCAGGTCATGTGGTGGATGCTATCGAGCAACGATTCCTGGCTGCTGGTGTGCCGGTCGAGTTTATCAAAGTTCTCCATGAGCCAGATGGCAACTTTCCCCGGGGTATCCCCAATCCATTACTGCCTGAATGCCGTCA